>JASHQC010000097.1 GCA_030037735.1 Thermoplasmata archaeon | reverse complement strand
GTCCTCAATGGAACCGCCCGCCGGGTCGATGGAGAACACGTGGCCGCCCTTGGGGTCGATGCCCCCCATCAGGAGCCAGGCGTAGTAGGGGAACATTCGGTTCCCGCTCAGAATGTTGGCGAGCAGAGTGGCTGCTCCCTCCACGCTGAGAAGGCCGCTGCGCCGGAGCCGGTAGAGGGAGACCTCCGCCCGCAGGTACCGGGCCAAGGTCTGGGCGTCGCCGACGAGGCCGGCGATCGTGATACCGAGATTGTCATCGATCTTGAACACCTTCTGGGTCGCCTTGTTGGCGATCATGGTGCCGGCGGTCGCCCGACGTTCGGTGCCCAGGACGACGCCATCCTTGCAAACCAGCGCGATGGTCGTGGTGCCCTTCAGGAGGCGATCTGTTTCCTCCGTTTCGTTGCGTTGCATGGAACCATCCATCAGTAAGGGAAAACCGGCCGAGGGGACCGAAGGTCGGTATATAAGCGCTCGCGGATGCGGCCTCCACCGGTCGCCGAAAGAGCGTGTTTACGCCGTAACACGGCCAATGGTGATAAACCTCGTATCGGTCGCGCCGCCCGTAAATGTTGCAGCACGACGTCGTGGTGGTCGGCGCAGGGTTGGCCGGTCAACGAGCTGCACTGGCTGCGGCGAAGGCCGGACGCGACGTGGCCCTCGTGTCGAAGCTCCATCCGCTTCGATCTCACTCAGGGGCCGCGCAGGGCGGGATCAATGCGGCCATCGGTAAGGAAGACTCCGTGGAGACCCACATCTACGACACGGTCAAAGGGTCGGACTATCTGGGCGATCAGGACGCGATCGAGTTCTTCTGCCAGCAGGCCGGGCCGACGGTCATCGAGATGGAGCACTTCGGCACCATCTTCAGCCGTGGGGAGGACGGTTCATTGGCCCGGCGTGCCTTCGGCGGCGCCGGTTTTCCTCGGACGATCTACGCCGCCGACCGCACCGGGCTGGCCCTGCTCCAGGGGATCTACGAGCACCTGGCCACGGAAACGATCCGGATGTACGACGAGTGGTTCCTGCTGTCGATCATCGTTCGGGATGGCCGCGCGCAGGGGATTACGCTGTTCGACCGGAAGACCTCTAAGATCGAGGGCATCGCGGCGAAGGCAGTGATCATCGCCACTGGCCCGTTTGGCCGGATGTATGGCCGGACCACCAACGCCCACAGCTGCACGGGCGACGGAGTGGCCGTGGCCTACCGGGCCGGCGCGAACCTCAAGGACATGGAGTTCGTCCAGTTCCATCCGACGGCGCTGCTCGAGTCGAGCATCCTGATCACCGAGGGGGCGCGAGGCGAAGGCGGAATTCTCAAGAACGCGCAGGGGGAGCGATTCATGACCCGGTACGCTCCCCACGTCCTTGATCTGGCGTCTCGCGACGTCGTGTCGCGGGCCATCGTGACGGAGGTCAAGGAGGGCCGCGGGTTTCCTGGCGGGTACGTGCATCTCGAACTGATGCACCTCGGGAAGGAGAAGATCGAGAGCCGCCTTCAGGAGATCTGCGATTTCTCGCGAACGTACGCCGGCATTGATCCGGTGACGCAGCCCATCCCGGTCTCTCCCGCCCAGCACTACATGATGGGCGGGATCGGGACCAACATGATGGGCGAGACAAACATCCCCGGACTGTACGCCGCCGGGGAGGCCGCCTGCGTTTCCCTCCACGGAGCGAACCGTCTCGGTGGCAATTCGCTTCTGGAGACGCTCGTCTTCGGAAAACAGGCCGGCCTCGCGGCGGCCGAGTACGCCACCAAGGCCGGCGACGCGATGCTCCAGCCGGGGGACCTGGACCGCGAGGCGGCCCGGTTCCAGGCGTTATGGAACCGTAAGGATGGGGAATCCCCCTGGGCGATCCGGGCCGAACTCCAGCAGACCATGGACAAGCTGGTCGGCATCTTTCGCGCACCGGAGGAACTGTTCGATGCGCTGCGTGCGGTGCGCCGCCTTCAGGAGCGATACCGGAACGTCCGTGTGCAGGATCAATCGACCACGTACAACATTGACCTTAGCGACGCGCTCGAGGTCGGCAACCTGGTCGACCTGGCCGAAGTCATCGTCGTGGGAGCCATCGCGCGCACCGAAAGTCGGGGCGCGCACACTCGCGTCGACTTCCCCACGCGGGACGACCAGAACTGGATGAAGCATACCATCGCCCGCCGAACGCCGGGAGGCCCGGAGCTTTCCTATGCCCCGGTGGCCTTCACTCGCTTCGAACCTAAGGAGAGGGTCTACTGATGGCCGCCGCGGAAGAGAAACTCACGAAGTTCACCGAAGAATCTTTGGTCACGGTGCCGTTCGACGTGTACCGGTACGACCCCGCGAAGGGCGGGGAGCCCCGGTACCAGCGCTACGAGCTCCGGCTCGCGCCGCACACTCCCGTGCTGACAGGGCTCCTCCGGATCCGTGACGAGATTGATCCAACCCTCACCCTCCGCTACTCCTGTCGCAGTGCCATCTGCGGTTCCTGCGCGATGCTCGTGAACTCGAAGAGCCGGCTCGCGTGCCGGACGCCGGTCGGCCCGGAGGTCCAGGCGCACGGCCGGATCGTCATCGACCCGATGCGGAACCAGCCGATCCTCCGCGACCTCGTCGTGGACCAGCAGCCGTTCTGGACGCGGTACGAGCAGATGGAACCGCACCTCATTCTCGACCCGAGCAAGCCGATGCCAGCGGACACGCCGACGAGGATGTCGCCGGCGCAGGTCGAGCGGTTCAGGGATACGCCGCGTTGCATCGCCTGCGGAGCCTGCTACTCGGCGTGTCCAGCAGTGGAGGCGGACCCGGGGTTCCCCGGTCCCATGGCGCTAGCCAAGCTCTACCGGTTCGTCGTCGACCCGCGCGATTCGGCCACCCAGGGCCGTCTAAAGAAAATCCAGACCTCGGGACTGTGGCTCTGTCTGCGGTGTCACCTCTGTACGGAGGCCTGTCCCAAGGACGTTCGGCCGTCGGAGCGGATCCGAGACCTCAAGGAACTGGCGGTGCAGGCGCAAGGAGGGACCGAGCTGGGCTCCCGCCACGCGATCGGCTTCTTGAACAACATCGAGGAACGGGGAACGCTCAACGAACTCAAGCTGGTTCGCCAGACCGCGGGAGTCGGTGGAGTCCTCGGGGCGCTTCCGCAGGGCCTGAGAATCTGGCGGAAGAAGCCGGAAATCACGAAGGCTCCCCCTCCGATCGAGGGGATCGACCAGGTGAAGAAGATCTACCAGGCCCTCGAGGACAAGAAGGAGGGACAGGAATGAGACTCGCGTACTACCCGGGTTGTGTCGCCCAAGAATCCGGGAAGGAGCTCGATATGGCCACTCGGTGGGTGTGCAAGGCGCTGGCCATCGAGCTCGTCAGCTTCCCGAGCTTCTCCTGCTGTGGTTCGGGCTTCATCGACGAGGCGAACGAGGTCCTCAACGTCGCCCTCAATGCCCGGAACCTGGCCATCGCCGAGAAGGCCGGGTTGGACATGCTCACGATCTGTTCCACCTGCCAGGGCATGCTGACCCTGGCGAACATCCGGCTCGCCGACCCCAAGGTGAAGGGCCGCGTCGACGCCGCGCTCAAGCCGCTCGGCATCGAGTATCGGGGCACCACGAAGGTCAAGCACCTGCTCCAAGTCCTGACGGAGGACGTGGGCCTGGAGGCGTTGAAGGCCAAGGTCGTCCGGCCGCTGGCCGGGCTCAAGGTCGGCGCATTCTATGGATGCCATCTCTTGCGTCCGGCCGACGAGATGAGCTGGGAGAGCGGCGAGGAGCCCCATGCCTTTGAGGAGCTCCTCCAGGCCGTGGGGGCCACGCCGGTCTACTATCGGGGCCGGGTCATGTGCTGCGGGTTCCCTATCCAGTTCGTGAAGCCCGAGACGGCGGAGCGGATCGCCGGCCGTCAGATCGACGATGCCAAGGCACACGGAGCGGATGCCATGGCCACCCCGTGTCCCCTGTGCCATATTTCGCTGGACACGTACCAGAACCAGGTCTCGAAGGCGGTGGGCCATCGCCTCGACGTGCCGGTCTTCCACCTGCCGCAGGTGGTGGGACTCGCTCTCGGCGCGAGTCCGGAGGAGCTCGGACTTGCCCGGCACATGGTCTCCACCGACGCCGCGGTAGCGAAGATCGGCTCCCGAGCGCTCGCCTAGTTCCTTCTCGCCGCGCCCCCCGCCGAGCCAGGGGAACGGTACAAGTAGCGAGCCTCCTTTCGCCGCACCGTGCGGGAGGACGACGAGCCGGCCCACTCCCCCGACCGCGTGACCAGCCTTCTCCCGGGCCGTCAGTCCCCCGGGGAGGACATGGGTCGGATCTTGTCGCTCACCGACGGCGTGTTCGCCTTCTCGCTCACGCTGCTCGTGCTCTCGCTGGTGGTGCCGGTCTTTCCCGTCAGCGGAAAATCGGTGGAGGAGATCTCCGGGCGGCTGGGCTTCCTGCTTAGCCAGCACCTGGGCGCGTTTCTCGGCTACGTCTTCGTCTTCGTGATGATCGCGATCTGGTGGACCGCCCACCACCGGGTGTTTCGTTGGATCGTCCGATACGACGACATTCTCGTGTGGCTCAATCTGGCCGTCCTCCTCGAGATCGCCGTCATGCCGTTCGTCCTGAATGTGTACATCAACTACTCCGACACCCGGGTCGCCGTCATTCTGTTCGCCCTCATCGAGTGCGCCACCGGGCTCACCTTAGCGCTCCTCTGGTTCTACGCGAGCTGGCACCATCGGCTGATCCGGCGGTCGGTCCCGGTTTCGGAAGTGCGATGGATGCAGGGCCGACTGTTCCTCACTCCGCTCGTCTTTGCCATCTCGATTGGCGTGGCCTTCGTCAGCCTGACCGGCGCGGAGGTCGTCTGGATCGGCGTGCTGGTGGTTCAACGGTTCACGTGGTATTCCCAGGCGATGCGAGCTATTCGTGCGGCCCCTCCGCCGCCGGAGCCGTGAGGAAGCGCGCGCCCGCTCCCTTCGTCACGTAGACGTGAAGGGTATCGCAGGTGCTGCGGAAGTACCGGTTCGCGTCTGAACCCACGATAGCGCGGAGCCGGTCGTCGATTTCCTCATCGGAGAGACCGGGTTCGACCTGGGGGGTAAACATGCAGCCGAAGATCACGAACCGAGAGCCCTCTACGTCGAGCCGCTCGGTTTCCGGCGCTCCGCAGAAGGGACAGTTCAACACGCCATTTGGAGGCGAAGGGGCGGTAAGAGGCTAGCGGCCCACAGCCGCGGTCTCCCCGCCGTCAGGCGAGCCGGTATCGGCCCGAGCGGTCCTGAAAGAGTACTCCCCGGATGCGGAGGCGCTCGAGCAAATTCTCCACATCCCATTCGGAGGCGGGGGTGCCACGCGATCGAACGGCGGTCACCGCCTCGACGACATCAAGTCCGTCGGTCCGCTCCCGAACCAGCGCCTCGAGAGTGCGGCGAAGCCGGGCAGTTCGGCCGCTTTCCGTTCGGTCGAGGACCCGGCTCAAGGGGCCTCGTCCCGCGAGAGCCCACCGGGCGGCTAGCTTCGTCGACCGGATTAGGGCGTCGACGGTCCCCGCCAGGTCCGTTTCCTCGACCTCCGAAGCTCCTCGGAGGCGGGCCCTCGCGAACGAGGCTTGAGCGAGTCGGTCCCGAAATTCCCGCCGCTCCAGAGCCGCACCCCACGTGCCGGCCGATTCGCCCGGTGGAAGCGGTAACTCGTGGAGTGCTTGCCGGATCCGTGGCTCTTCCTGCCGGAGCCATCTCTGCCAGTCCGGAGTGTCGGGAGGTTCGGGCATCCACCAATGTAAGCCCCATACGGCGGCTTTCACCGCATCCGGAATTCCCGAATCCGTGCTAGGAACCCGGCGCACATCCTCCGCAGTGAGCAGCAACAACAGGCGACCAGAGGATAGTGTCGCTTCGAATTCGGCCGTCAAGGCGCTTCCGTACGTGATGATCGAACGCGCTGGCGCATCCGCCCTCGCGGACGGCGAAGGCGGAGCGGAGACGCCCCTCAGCTGAATCGAGAACGGCCTTCCCGCCGAAGTGGAGGGCGTGCGGATTCTTGCACCGGACCCAAGTTCCAATTCGGGGAGTTGGGGCGAGGAACGGGTCCGACGCGGTCGGACCCACCCGGGGACAAGCTCCAGCACGGCGGACAGAAAGCCCCGATACCTCGCGAGGGACCAACCCTCGACCTCGATGTAGAGGTCGAGTCCCGCCGGTCGCCCGTGCCAGGGCAGAGAACCTACGAGCGGGAGCAGAAGGGTCTCGATGACCGGCGATGGGAGATGCCAAAGCTCGGACAACTGCGGGACCACGTTTCCGGCCGCTCGTGGGGAGATTCCCTCGAGAATCTCCTCCCGGGACGCCGGGGCGACCCCGTTCCGCGCGTCGATCAGCAGTTCCCCGTACGTAGGGTCGGAAGCCGGCAAGACGCGTTTCACCGGCTGAATCAATCGGAAAAGGGTTCCCTCACCGAGGCGACGCGCGCGAGCCGGGATCGACACGAGGTAGGCAGGGCCGGTGGTCGGCAGGGCGGAAAATGCCATGAGCCGCCCAGTTCCGGACGTCTCGCCCCAGTGAGCGGGGGGCTCGATCCCGTGGGCGAATCCCGCCACATCCGGCAGCGGTTGACCGTACGGCGCTCGGCGGATCTCAGACTCCCAGCGAGCGAATGCCAGTCGACGGGCACGTTCCCAGGGGTGTTCTTGATGGCCCGTTCGGCGGCTGGTGGCCACAGCCCGACTCATCGGTTCGAATCCGCGTCGAACCCGACTGTCGCACGAGGGGGGTCAGTCGATGTATCCCAGCGAGCGGAGTCGCTCGCGGAGCTGCCGTTCCTCGTCCTCGGAGAACGGCGTTTCCGACGGCGATTCGGCGATCCGAGCAAGGACGAACGACACGAAGGCGTCCAGCGAGCCGAAAGAAGTCCGGGCAAGCTTGCGCTCGAGCTGCCGAGCCACGTCCTCGGGTATCTTGACGGTGCGTGTGGCGTCGGGTCGAGCGGCGGCGGACGGCATATCTCGGTGGGATGGGAGACATGGTCTAACATAGCCCCTTCTATCGGGGCGGCGCGCCGGGCGGCTACTCCCATTCGATCGTGGCAGGAGGCTTATCGGTCACATCGTACAGGACCCGCGTCACTTTCCCCGAGAGCTCCCGGGTGATGCGCTCGGCGATGGCCCGGAGGAGCGTCATAGGCACGCCCATGGCGGTGGCGGTCATCGCGTCGGTCGACTCGACGATGCGGACCGACACCGCCTCGCCGTGAACCCGATTGTCGCCTTGGACTCCCACGGTGCGCACCGGCAGCAGCACGGCAAAATATTGCCATGGGCGGGCGATCGACCCGTCCTTGATTCGGCGCTCCACCTCCTCCTCCACGACGGCATTGGCTCTCCGGGCAATCTCCAGCCGATCGGCCGTGACGGGTCCGTTCACTCGGACGGCGAGTCCCGGGCCGGGGAACGGCTGGCGTTCCGGGGCGGGAATCTTGAGGTAGCCCGCCAACGCGCGGACCTCGTCCTTGTAGAGGTCCCTCAGCGGTTCGACGATTTTGAGCTTCAGGTCCTTGGGGAGTCCGCCCACGTTGTGGTGGGTCTTGATCGTGTCCCGGAGCGCCCCCCCGCTCTCGATCCAATCGGGTGCGATGGTGCCCTGGATCAGCGTGTCCGCGCCAAACCGCTCCGCTTCGCTCTCGAACAGCCGGATGAACGCCTCCCCGATCCGACGGCGCTTCGCTTCGGGGTCGCTGACCCCCGAAAGGGCCCTCAAGAAACGGTCCGCGGCCGGAAGCACTTCCACCGTGAGATGGCTCGCATCGAAGAAGCCCTTCACGAGCTCGACCTCGCCAAGTCGAAGGAGGCCGGTGTCGACGAACAGCGCCCGGGACCGGTCGCCCAGGGCCTCCTGCGCCAGCAGCGCGGCGGCGGTGCTGTCGATCCCTCCGCTGGCCGCCACAAGGGCGCGGCCCGGGACCTGGACCCGCAATTGGGCGATCGCTTCGCGGTGGAACGCGGCCGGGTCCCTCACGCCTTCTCCGCGGAAGGGTTCAAATTCCCCTCCTCGCGCCACTTCGCTCGATAGGC
>JASHQC010000096.1 GCA_030037735.1 Thermoplasmata archaeon | reverse complement strand
GGAAGGGGCGAGCCCAGGGATCCCTCCGGGCCCATTGCGGGTCCCGGGTCTTGGTGAGGGGGATGCCCCCCATTCGCACGATAGAGGCATCCCCCTCCACTCCCTCCCGCGTCGGCCCTCGGATCTCCGCGGGCGCTTGCACTCGCTCGATCGGCGAGCCAGCCCGTCCCGGTCCCGGGCTTCGGCTCGGCGAATTCACCTCAGCGATTCCTTACCCCCGCCGTAAAGGTCCCGTGCCGGACTCAACTGATCGAAGACTTCCGGGTCCATCGCTGGCGTCCCATGGAGCACGAGAGATGCCAGGTTCTTTCCGACGCCCGGCCCGAGCATGAACCCCTGACCGCACATCCCGATTCCGAGAAGCAGTCCTTCGACGTTCGGCGCCTTCCCGACGACGGGAGCGCCGTCCGGGGTCATGGGATACAACCCGCGCCAGACGCGACGGATTGTCAGGTTCCTCAGTCTCGGAATCAGGTTCACCAAGCGTGCCGCGGCGATTGGCATGAACTCGAACGTCGAAGTGCGGTTCTCTCCGGAGAAGGGAGTCGCAGGAGTGTAACAGAAGATGACCTGGCCGTCGGAGTCCTGACCGAAGTAGAAATTGATCGTCTTCCCCTCGGGCCCGGGTCGGAGGTCAACGACCAGGGGCGCCAAGAACTCCTGGACGGGCGCGGAGATCCCGGCTTCGTGGCTCTCGGGCCGAACAGGGATATCGAGACCGGCCATTTGACAGATCCGAGTGGCATGAGCCCCCGCGGCGTTGATCACGACGGGGGCCCGGTACTCCCCGCGGTCCGTTTTGACGCCGATGACGGCGTGGTCCTCCATCAACAGGGAAGTGACCGGTTCGCGATACCGGTACTCGGCGTGATGCCGGACGGCTTCATTCGTGAACGATTCCGAGGCGCGCAAGGGGCTCACCTGTCCATCGTCGGGGGAATATGTCCCACCGCGAAGACCTTCGGGGTTGATACCGGTCACGACCCGTCGAATCCCTTCGACACCTACCCAGTCGATGTTGAGGTGGAAGGACTTCTGGATCGGCAGGAGCTTTTGCAGTGTGGACTCCACGTGCTCGTCGAACGCCGGGAAGCAGTAGCCGCCCTTCTTCCAACCGATATCGATTCCAGTCGCCGATTTCCAGCCGGCAAACACCTCGAGGCTCTGCTGGCCCAGCCGGATCTTCGCCGGGTCGGAGTGGGTGGCCCGTACTCCGCCTATTGCGGCCTTGTTCTGACCCTGGCCCGAGGATGGTAGCTCGTCCAGTACGAGGACCCGAAGCCCTTCCCAGGCCAGGAAGCACGCCGTGGGATTACCGACCGACCCGGCGCCGATGACGATGGCGTCAAACTCCGGATGCGTCATCTGCGACCGTCAGAAATGCCGTGATGGGAACCTCCTGAGTGAACGGGCGGTGCACGGGAGGTGTCACCGCCGAGGGATCCACTCCCAGCTCCCGGAAGATGCGCAGGGTCAGGTCGTTGCAGGTCTTCCCCCCGCACGGCCCCATCCCCGTCCGTAGCGCGGCTTTCACCGCGTTCAGGTCCCTAGTGCCCGTGCGTTGGATGTAGGCCGCGATCGTTTCCTTGGTCACGCGCTCGCACCGGCAGATGACCGCCTCGGCATCCGTTCCCAAAGAGGCCCCCTCGGCCCGGGTCAATGGCTCGGTTTCCCGGATCCGTACTCCCGCCACGAGATCGGCGTCCGACCGGGGGACCTCGAGCACCATCATCCGCCGGTGGTTGAGGGACTTGCCGGAGAGGATCCGGATCACCTTCGCGGTGCCCACGGGTTCTCCCTCCGCGCCGGTCGTCGGGACGAGCTGGCCGGGCGCTCCGAAGCCCTCGGGCATCTCCCAGGGTACCGTCACCTTCACTCGTTCCCCCGTGCGGTCGTACCGACGGTCCACCATGGTGATGGCCAGGCCGGGGCAGATCGCCACGCACAACAAGCACCCGGTGCAATCCCCGACGAGCTTTGGCCGGCCGAGGATGTTCCCTTCCGGGATCTTGATGCTGTCCCGGGGACAGACTACGGTGCAGGGGTTGCAGGGGATTTCCTGTGCGCAGCGAATCACGGGATAGACCGGCAGGTCAGAAGGTGGAGGGTACGCTCCCCGCACGGGACCCGGGTGCGACGCCAGGAGGGCGCCCAGAGCGCGCCAGGCATCCGGTATCTCCACCGAGAGACCCAGGTCCCGCAAGATGGTCCGCGCGACGATCTTCCCGGAAAACATCGCCGCTGATGCCTCCGCTATCTCGTGCGCGTCCCCCGCAGAGTAGACCCGCATGCCCAGGCGTTGTCCCTCTTCGAAGAGCTCGTTGACAGGCGACAGCCCTACCGCGATAAGGACGGTATCGACCGCGAAGGCCACCTCCGTTCCCTCGATCGGCCGGAATCGGTCATCCACCCGGGCCGCGATCACTCGCTCGACGCGGTCCGCCCCCTCGGCCCGCAGGACGGTGTACGATGTGTATACCGGGACGCCGAGTCGCACGATCTTGTCCCGATGCACTTTGTACCCTCCGACCTGGGGCATGATCTCGACCAGCGCGACGACATCGATCCCAGCCTGGAGCGCCTGATACGCGACGATCAGGCCGACGTTCCCCCCGCCGACGATCAGCAGCCGACGCGCGGGTTTGACCTGGTCCCGGTTGACGAGCGTCTGGAAGGCACCGCCTCCGTACACGCCGGGCAGGTCTGCGCCCGGAAATGCCAACATCTTTTCTCGGGCGCCGGTAGCGACGAGGAGGGCTTGGGGCTTCACTACCGTGAAGCGTCCTTGCTTCACCACGCCGACCACTCCGTCCTGGAAGACCCCGACGGCGGGAGAGTTGGTCCACACGTCGATGCTCGGATGGGCCCGGACTTGCTCCTCCAGCAACCGGCCGATTTCCATTCCCCGGCGGCCGGCGTAGCAGTCCTCGACCGACCCGAAGAAGTTGTGCGTCTGCAGGTCGAGCTTGCCGCCGAGCGTCGGTTTGTCGTCACAGAGGACGACCTTCGTCCCGTGGGTGGCCAGTTCGACGGCCGCGGAGAGTCCAGCTGGGCCACCCCCAACCACCAGGACGCTGGTCTCCACCTGCTCGACCTGCGGCGTCACGTGGACCGGCTCGTCATCTGGTTCCAGCTTCGGATACCCCGCCAAGGATCGAACCCGCATGCCGGCGTGGACGGGAGTGAGACAGGCCTTTACGGCCCGGCCGCCGGCCGTCACGAGGCACTGCGCGCACTGACCGTTGGCGCAGAAGATTCCTTGGGGCGCACCATCCCGGGCGTGGCGTCCGAAGACGTGGATGCCGTTCGCGAGTAGGGCCGACGAGATCATTTCGCCCGGCCGGGCACTCAGCGGAGTGCCATCAAAGGTGAACTCCACCATCTCCCGAAGTACGGGCACTTCCAGGATTGGATGCCGAGTCAGCCGGTCTACGGACACGGAGATTCCCTCGCCAAATTCAGGGGAAGAGCGGGTCTTGAAGTCCGCATCAAGGCCATTTCACGAAATCCTTAGCCGCCGTCGTCTATTGGCGCGGCCATGAGCTGGAATATCGAGCGCCCCCTCAACGACGTCAACACCATTCGCTCGTACGCCCCCAACTCAGCCGATCGTCGCCGGCTCGAGGAGGAACTGGCAGCGATGCGCACGGCCACGGTCGAGATCCCGCTGGTCGTTGGGGGTCGGGAACTCCGGACGGGCACCGTCGTCGACGTCCCCTGCCCCGACGACCGGGCGGACATCCTCGCACGGGTCCATCTTGCGGGCCCGGACGAGCTCCGCCAAGCGGTGGAGAGGGCGCTGGCGGCGCGAGACGCCTGGGCCCGGATGGACTGGTACCACCGGGTCGCCGTTTTCGTCAAGGCGGCCACGCTGCTCGCGGGTCCGCGTCGGACGCGGAACATCGCGGCGATCATGCTCAACCACTCGAAGAACCCGTACGAGGCGGAGATCGACCTTGCCGAGCTCGTGGACTTTTGGAATTTCAATGCCTACTACACGCGGCAGATCTACGAGATGCAACCCAGTCAGTACCCGGGGGAGACCAACCGGTTCGATTGGCGGCCGCTCGAGGGGTTCGTTCTCGCCATACCACCCTTCAATTTCTACTCGATTGCCGGGAATCTACCGACCGCGCCCGCGATGGTCGGCAACGTGGCCCTGTGGAAACCCGGCCGAGCGGTGCTCTTCTCGAACTACGAGATCTTCAAGGTCCTGGTGGAGGCGGGATTGCCGTCGGGCGTGATCAACTTCGTCCCGTTCTCCAGCAAGTACGCGAATGTGTTGCTGGACCACCCGGACCTGGCCGGGGTCCACTTCACCGGGAGCTACGATTCTCTCCTGCACATCTGGAAGCGGGTGGGCGAGAATCTCGAGAAGTATCGAAACTTCCCCCGGATCGTGGGGGAGACGGGCGGGAAGGACTTCATCTTCATGCACCCGTCCGCCGAGGTCCAGGGCACCGTGATCAACCTGATCCGGGGCTCCTTCGAATACCAAGGCCAGAAGTGCTCGGCCTGCTCCCGGGCCTACATTCCGGCGAGCCGCTGGCCCGAGGTCGAGCGGATGCTCAAAGAAGAGGTGCCCAAGGTTCCCGTGGGCCCGGTGAGCGACCTCCGTAACATGATGGGAGCGGTGATCGACGAGGCCGCATTCACCAACATCCAGCGCTACCTGGAGGTCGCACGGAACCATCCGTCCGTGTACACCTTCGTCGTCGATGGCGGGACGGACCGCGCGAAGGGCTGGTTCGTCCGCCCGACGGTGATCCGCACCAACGATCCCCGCGCGAAGCTGATGGCGGAGGAGATCTTCGGGCCCGTGCTCACGATCTATGTCTATCCCGACGAGAAGTACGAGGAGACCCTTTCGCTCTGCGACAGCACCTCTCCGTACGGACTGACCGGAGCGGTCTTCGGCCGGGACACCGACGCCGTGGCGGTGGCCGAGGAACGGCTCCGATGGAGCGCCGGGAATTTTTACATCAATGACAAGCCGACGGGGGCGATCGTCGCTCGCCAGCCGTTCGGCGGGGCTCGGCGCTCCGGTACCAACGACAAGGCCGGGTCGTTGCTCAACCTGCTCCGATGGGTGAGCCCCCGCAACATCAAGGAGACTGCGGTCTTGCCGGCCGACTGGCGACGACCGTTCATGGGCTAGCGACGGCCCCCACGGAGGCCGATTCGTTCGTTCGAGCCGAGTGGAACCTTTTGGATCTCTCGGCCGTCCGGCCGTCCGGTCCGGACCGTTCAGGGCACGGGTGCCGCCCGGCGATGCTCGGAGAGGAACCGCTCGACGATGTGGAGATGCCGCAGCATGGCCATCTTCTTCGCCTGGTGGGACTGCATCCGGCGGAGGATGCTGTCCAGGGCCCGCACGGCCTCCACGATGTGCGGACCCTTGTTCAGCATCACGCACTCCGCGCGCTCCCCCATCGCCGCGTCGGTTACTTCGGCCCGGGACGGTATCCCGCTCTTCGCGAGCCCCTCGAGCACCTGGGTGGCCCAAATCACTGGAACGTGAGCCGCCTCGCACAGCCAGAGAATCTCCTCTTGAACCTCCGCGAGCCGCTCGAAACCCACTTCGACCGCGAGGTCACCTCGCGCGATCATCACGCCCATCGGTGGCTGTCGGAGGGCGGCGAGGAGTATCCCGGGCAGCTCCTCGAACGCCCCCCGGATTTCGACCTTGAGGATCACACCCATCTTCGGTCGTCCGAGCCGCGCGAGCTCGGACCTCAGTCGACGAAGGTCCTCTGCGGAGTGGACGAACGAGTACCCGACAAGATCGGCGTTCCGGACAATGAAGCGCAGCGCCTCGAGGTCGCCCGAGGGGATTGGGGGAAGCTTCAGCTCGGTGTCCGGAAGATTAATCCCTTTGTCCGCTCCGAGCCATGTCCCGCCGGCCGGAGCCTGCGTGATCTCCACGATCAGACGCTCCCGGTTCACCGATCGCGCCACGCTTCCAATCCTACCGTCGTCCAGCCAAACCGAATCGTTTCGGCGCACGGACTGGAGGGCCTCGGGGAACGTGAGTGGGATGTGCGCCGGCTTGAGCACTCGGCCGTGCGCGTCTCGCCGGGCGTCCTCCCCCGGCTCGGGGCGAGCCGTGAGCACGAGGCGATCCCCGGGGCGGAGCCGGATGCGTTGCTCGATTGCCGGGACCGGCCCTACCGCCGCTGGCTCGTCCTCCCCATCCTCCGCGGTTCCGACAAGGGTCGTGCCGGTGGTCACGTAGGTGGTTTTCCTAGCTTCGGCCCGCCAACGAGTCCCCGCCCGATGGACGAGGCGCAGCCGGCGCCGGGCTCCTCTCGCGTCGACCAGCTCTACCTGCTCACGGAGGCGGCGACGACGCAGCCAATCGATTGGGAGGGTGAGGACAGGACCTTCCGAAGGGACCGGAGGCGAGTCGTTCGGAGGAACTAACCAGACCGAGGCGGGTGCCCTCACACGACCGAGTGCGTCGCGGGACGGCCGGAGCTTTACGACGGGGGGACCGGGCCGAATCGCTCCCGTCCGAACCTTCGGTCCGGGGAGATCCATCTCGATCGTGCATCGACGTCCCAAGGCCCGCTCGGCCCGATGGATGTGGGCGACCATGCCCGCCCACTCCGCTGGTCCGTCGTGGGCGCAGTTGATGCGGGCGCAATCCATCCCGCCCTCCACAAGGGCCCGGACTAAGCGTTCGTCCGTCGCCGCCTCGGTGGGCATCGTGACCATGATTCGGACGTGACGGCCGGCTTGAGTAGGTCCGAGTAGGACGCGGGCATTTCGGGTCAGTATCCGGCGGCCTTGCTCCGGATTGGGCCCTCCGGGCGCCGCCCGGGCACCGGGTGGCTGGACGAGGATCCGATCGAGCCAGCCCAGGACGGCGTCCAAGTTGTAGAGCACGTGGCTCTCGGATCGGCCGAGCGACGAGAGGGCCCAATGCGAAAGAAGGGCCTGCTCCCGTCGGAGGTCGAACTGGCGGAATGCTACGTAGTGGAGGAGATTGCGGGCGCTTTCCCGCTGAGCGCGAAAGGGGGACAGATCGACCGACTGCTCGAGCTTGAGCAGGCTCGCCCGAACCCGCTCGAGCCGGGCGGCCAGCTGGCGCACAGAGCGAGTCGCGGGGACCGGGAGTGCCTCGGGGAGCGCCATCTGCCCACGCGGGACCGACTTCGGGGTCGACTATAGACTGGAGATTAGTCCGGGTTGACGGGAGCCTTTGGTGATTCACCTCCTCGCAGCATCGAAGTGACGACTAGGATGCAGCAGGCGGCCTCGGCGACGCTTCCGGGACGGGCGCGAACCCTCGGTGTCGTCGCAGGAATCGCTTCTCTGATTTTGGGGATCGTCGAGCATGTGTTTCCCGGCCTTGCCCTTTTGACGTGGATATTCCTCTTCGCCATCGCGTTCCAGTTCATCGGGATCGATCGATTGATCGCCGGGAGTACGGGCCCCCCGTACTAGTGGCACGCGCCTACGCCCCCGCCTCAGAGAGCGCCGACGCTGGCCACCCCGGCCCAGTGAGCTTCTCCTGCTGAGCACACCCAGTTCGGCACGGGAAGTCAGCTCGGCACGGTGAGCCGTGGCGCAAAGCTCACAGCCATCCTACGGAGTCTCGAGCCATGACCGTACCTCCAGACGTGGTCCGATTGCGGGCGGAATTCCAAGCCCCCCACGAGTTGGTGAGGACCTCCGACGGTCGGATTCTGTTCCTCCGGCATTGGGTGGGCTCGGGGGGAACCGACCCGGTCCTACTCCTTCTGCACGGAATCACCGCGTACAGCGAGCCGTACGGCGAGTTGATGGCCGAGGAACTGGCCCGGGCGGGACTCCACGTGTTCGGGCTGGACCTGAGAGGGCACGGGAGGTCGGACGGCGTCCGGGGAGACCTTCCCAGCGCGGACCGGCTGTCGAAGGACCTCAGCGAAACCCTTGATTTCCTCAGGGCCCGTTTCCCAAGGGTCGTCGTTCTCGGACACAGTCTCGGCGTCATCAACGCGATGATCGCCTTCAATCATTACCCCCGGTCGATCGTGGGACTGATCCTCCTGAGCGGCGGCCGACAGGTCCGGCCCGGGGTGTACGGCAAACCGAGTGCCGGGGAGGCGTTCAAGATGCTGCTGGGCGTCGCGCTGTTCCGTTCCCGACCCCTGATCGGGTACCGTCGGGAAGGAATGCTGGGTTTGGATGACCCCCTGTTCAATTTCCGGTACTCCGCCCGGTTCTACAGGGCGGTCTACGGCATGAGTCCGTGGGCGGTGGTCCGGATGCTGCGGCAGAACATCATCGATTCTCCGAACCTGACCCCCTCGGGGACGATCGAGATCCCTCTGCTGGTCGGCGTGGGTGACCACGACGAGCTGTTCTCGGTCGAGTCGAGCCGGGCACTCTTCGACAGCCTCCGGGCGAACCGGAAGGAATTCTTCGTTGTCCCGGGCGGGCACCATGCTTCCTTCCCCCCGGGGTCCTGGACCCCGATCGTGGATTGGATGAAGCGACAATACCCAGTGGCCACTCATACGACCACCGCCGCCCGTTAGCCTTCTCGTGGCGGACGGGACCCGACCCGTGGTGAGCGGCCTCTGCGTGTCTCCGGGGAATTCGCCCGTCCTTCGTGTCCCTCAGAGCTTGTAGCTATCGTTGATCCGTTTGTACATCGGGTCGTCCGCCCGGAACGAGTCGGGATTCGTTCCCCGTATCTCCGCCGTCGTGCAGGCGAGGATCTGCACGGGCAGCACGGTGACCATCGGGCTGAGGAACTCGGGTACGAAGGGGAGCAAGAACGTGGAGGGGGGCGGCGCCGGGGGGTCGACGGCCGGCACCGCGAAGGGATGGGCGTCGTCGTGGATGAGGAGGATCGAGGCGCCGAGGAGTTCCAGCGCGCGCACGACGTCGGTCGCCCGCTCGGCCGCGGCACTAGGGGGCACAAGAACCACGGCGGTGTCCCCCGGGTGCAGCGGTTGCAGGCCACCGTGGAGAAGGTTCTCGAAATCGAAGCCCTCCGCGACCAGATAGGAGGACTCTTTGACCTTCAGCGCCCCCTCGCGGGCCGTCTGCACGTTGGGGCCGGCGCCCGTGAGGACGAGTCGCCCCGATTGGGCGAGGGATTGAGCCACGGGCTGGATCACATGCTCCCGTTTGAGCACGCTCTCGAACGTCGCGGGCATGGATTCGAGGACAGGACGCAGAGGTTGGGGGGCGGAACCCGACCGTTCGGCGTAGGCGACGCCGACCAGGGCGAGCGCCATCAGATTCCCGGTGTAGCTCATCGTGTGCGTGGAGGATTTCTCCTGAGGGGAGGTATGAAAGATCACGTCCGGGATGGACATGGGGGAATCGAGCCCGGTTACCCCCACCGATTTGGCGCCGGCGGCCTTCACCAACTCGAGCACCCGGTTCCCGTACGTCTTGGCTCCGCGATGGCTGATGAGTACGACCGCGTCTTCTCGTCGGATTCGGGGGCCGTAATTGGCCATGTCGAAGGCCGTGCGCGCCTCGGCGTCGAGTCCGAGCGACCGATACAGGTATTCGGTCACGATGGCGGCGTGGCTGCTCGTGCCGGTGCCCACGAGGTAGACACGACGGGCGCCGGCCAAGATCTCCGCCGCCTCGGCGGCGTGTTCCTTTTCCCGGCGGATAACGTCCCGTAGGACCTCCGGCTGTCGGTGGATGCTCTGGTACAATGCGCTGGAATGTGGCGACCCCAGGGACCGTTCCCCCCTGCTCCGCGCGGTTCAGGGTCCCGGACTTATGAAGCTCCCGCCCCCGGCGGGTTGGGAACGATTCGGCGGGAGGGAAGTTACCACCGACGATACGTGTGGCGTCGACCGCGCTCTGGAGGGCCGCTGCGCGGTGCCTCTGACGTCCGACCATACGAGGGCCTGCTCCGCGAAGATCCGGAGTAGCCGCCACCTCTCGGACGGCCGGCTCGAGGAGGGGGTCGTCCGCGCTGGTCCGGGAGTCGCGGTGGTGCCGGGGCCTCGTAAGGGAAACCGGGGATCCGCGCCTTCGGGATCGCGAATCCGAGGAGCTTCTCGATGTTGTCAAAGTCGTCCTGTTCTTCGGGCGAGACCAACGTGAAGGCGTCCCCCCGACGTTGGACTCGGGCCGTCCGCCCCACTCGGTGCACGTACACCTCGGCCTCGTGGGGGACGTCGAAGTTCACGACGTGGCTCACCCCTTCCACGTCAATCCCCCGGGCCGCGATATCGGTCGCGACCAAGACCCGGTGCTCACCTTCCCGAAATCCCTCAAGGGCCCGGATCCGCTGGCTCTGGCTGCGGTTCCCGTGAATTACAGAGGCCGGGATTTGCCATTGCTGGAGCTGGCGGGCCAGGCGGTCGGCCCGGTACTTGGTCCGGACGAACACCAAGACGCTCGTCATCGTTGCATCCTGCAGCAATTCCCGAAGCAGGGGCGCCTTGAGATGCGGGGGAACCGGTAGAGCGAGGTGAGAGACGCCAACGGCCGCCACGATGGTCGGATCGACATGAACCATCCGTGGCTCCCGGAGGAATTCGTGGGCGAGTTGGACGACCTCGGGAGGCATGGTCGCCGAGAACAGCATGGTCTGACGCTCTCGCGGGAGAGCAGAAAGGATCCGACGCACATCGGGAAGGAATCCCATGTCGAGCATCCGATCGGCCTCGTCCA
>JASHQC010000010.1 GCA_030037735.1 Thermoplasmata archaeon | reverse complement strand
TCGGCGACTAGTTCGGCGATTCGGACAAGCGGCTCGCGGACTGGTTCATCGGTCATCCGAGGTAGAGCGGGGGCTCTACGTTCCGCCCGGACCGAGATCGACCCTAGCCGCGTTCTGCAGGGACCCCTTACAGAACCCCAAGTGCAGAGAACGGTGGGAGCGACCGGCGAGCCCACCGGAGGGTGAACAATGGGCTCGTTTTGGACCGCGAAGTACGCTGCGGACCCCGTCTCGGATCGCCAGCTGTTCTGGGCATCGGGACGGAGTCGTCCCTCTGCGATTCGCCGGAGCGGCGCAGGCCCCCCGGCCGGCGTACCCTTGCCCCTTACCCGGAAGCCGTGCCTCGGAACATGGCGAGGGCTTCTTCGTCGTGCGCCCACACCCGGTCATTCGCGCGCCGGACGCCGTGGACGGCATCGGCGAAGGGGAGCAATGCGTCCCCTCGGACCGCGGCCAGCACCTGGTCTTCCCCCATCTTGGTGTGAAGACGGGAACCGGCGCATCCGACGGAGATGGCCACAGGGACCCCGGAGTTCAGGACCGGCAAGATTGCGCACATCGGCCGGGTGAGCAGAGGGGGCGAGCCGCGCTCCGGCCAGACCTGACGGGCGGCCTCCGTTACGAGCATCAGACCCTTGGGCCGGACGAAGAGGAGTACCGCGGTGGGAATATCACGGGACTGGGCCAGGGGGCCGTAGACCACATAGGCCGGGGCCGCGGCATTGTGCGGAATCGCCGAGGCCTCTCCAGGAGTCAGGTAATGCTCCTGTTCCATCCAGCTGACGGTGCCCGTCAATCGACGCCCGAGTTCGCCCGTCGGGGGAATTCCGTGCACATACGCCCCGATCTCGCAGTCCGTATGCTCGTCCACCGAGGTCTGGAAGGTTCGCTCAGCGCCGTCCCTGAAGAACGTGCAGACGGAAGGAACGCGGGCAGCCAGGGGGGCCATGTCCGGGGCGGGTCGGCCCCGGTAGCGAATGGCGACCGGCGCTCCCGGCATCTCCAGGTCGTCGTGCAGCAGTTCCGCGAGGACGGGCAGGTCCGCCGGGTCGAGGGCAGGTTCTTGGTTCATGGCCCGGACCGACCGCCAAAAGGCCTATCGAAATAGAAGAACCTGTTTCCGCACCAATGCGGGGAAACCCGCCCCCGGAGTGGGGATATTTGGGGCGAACCGCGGAGACAACTTCCGGCAGCGGCCCGCCCCGAACGGACGTCGAGTTAGCAGCAGCCGAGGTGGCACGCTCCTATCGACGACCGCGATGCGGCCATCAATTCGAGGCTGCTCGCGCCGATCCCGGTCCCCTGGATGTTGGGGATAAAGTCGTTGATGCCGAATCCGAGATAGGGATACGAGGGATCATAGTTGTACAGCGTCGTGAAGTTGAACGGGCCGCCAAGGAGCGTGGACTGCTCCGTTGCCCAAGCGGGGGGATGACCGTTGAGACAGGTGATGTTCATCGTCGCGTCCACCATCTTCGTGCCTCCCCAGAAATAAACATGGACGGCCATCAGTAATATGCCACCCTCTTCGCGCGGGTCGGTGTTCCCAAACGAGACCCAACTGATCAGCTTGTACGCAGTCCAGCTACCACTTACGATGGCAACCCCCGTGGTGCCGTTGTCGACCGCCCATGCGCCGGCACCCTGGACCCAGCCACCATGCCCATTCGACGTTGAAAAGGTCCCTTGGCCGAGGAGGGTGACGGTCTGTACGGCGCTTCCGGTCGGTGCGAAGGTTCCCAGCTCTTCCTGATTAAAGTTGAATCCGACCACGTGAAACAGGTCGCGAGGCGCGGCCGCCCCCGCCGCTCCCAACCCCGCTTGGGCGAGCGCGAACACCATGACGGCGGCGATAATCACCCCCGCCAGCCCTGCAATCGCCCCTCGTCTCTGCTTGCGAATCCCCTGCGCCAACGCCGACGCCTTTCCATATGCGGTCATCGATTTCGTCTGGACCCCGAGGTGCCATCCAAGGCCCCTCGTGTCCCCCAGACACGGACCGGACTCCCGCCTCTTACGCAAGTGGGAGATTCTTCCCTCCAGAAGGGACACGGCGCGTGCAAAGTGTCCTAGCCTGCACGAAAGGCTTACCATCTTGGACACTCGGTCCGGTCGTCGCGCCGATGGACCCGCTCTCCCGGGATTTCGCGATCTTGCGGGAACTCCAGCCAAACGGCCATATCGGTTCCTGGGGGATCGGCCCCTTGGCCACTCCCGGCCGGATCGCGACCCGCCTCGGACTGAGCCGGACCACCGTGCAGGCCCATCTGCGCCGATGGCGCGAGACGGGGTTCTACCGCCGACCCGCGGTCGCGCCCAACGCCGCCGCGCTCGGGGTGGATCTTCTCGAGACGGAAATTGCCGTGCGGAATCCTCTCGAGGCGGAACGAATCCTCGATAAGCTACAGTTGGTCGACGGCGCCCTCGCGGCCGGAAGTTGCCACGGAGATCCCGAGGTCGGCGGTTCGATTGATTTCGTCAGCGTCACCTCTCTAGCCGACGGTCCCTCGCCGGTGGCCCGGCGCCACCGACTTTTTCGTGCGTTGAGTCCCCTCCACCGGATTGCGGGACCCTTCCCCGTTACGCCCCCTCGCTGCTCCACGACGCTGTCCTTGCTCGATTGGAAGATCGTCC
>JASHQC010000095.1 GCA_030037735.1 Thermoplasmata archaeon | reverse complement strand
CCGCCACATTACTCGTCAACGAGGCGCCGAACCGATCCAGGGTCCGGGCCAATTCCTCTCGGGGCCTCTTACCGGGCCGGCCGACGACAAGTTTTGCCGCCACCGTGGCCAGTCCCGCGGCGTCTGGAGGCTCGAACCCCCATCCCGCCGGCGCGACGTAGGAAACGGAGAAGCTCTGCGCCGAAGCAGGCGGGACCTGGAGAAGAAGCTCCAAACCGCTCGGGAGTGCCGTCCGCTCCATCTGGAGCGGGTCTGACCGTTCACTCACCCGGCGTCCCCCTCGTGGGTTCGTATCGGACCGTCACGCTCGACTGGTCGGAGAACAAGCGCTCCGCCTCGGCGCGCGCCTCGGCGCGACTCACTCGGAGGAGTTGTCGGAGCAGGTCGCGCTCCCGACTGAGACTCCCGTTGACACCGAAAAACCCAAGGCGGAAGCCGGACCGAGTGCTTCCCTCGTACGCGAGCCGTGCCCCCCGGGCGATGATGGCACGTGCGTCGGCCCATTCTCTCAGTGAGGGGCCGTCCTTGCGAAGCCGACGGATTTCCGCTCGCACCGCCTCCTCCACGCGGTCGGTGGGAATCCGGTGGGCGGCTTGCGCTTCGAGGGTGAACAGGCCGGGGTAGAGACGGGGACGATAGTCGCTCGAGGCCCGGACGGCCAGCCCCGTTCGCACCAATCGTTGGTAGAGTCGCGAGTTCGGGTGTTCGATCGGCCGGGACCAGAAGGGGTGGGGAGAGAACAGAGTGGTCTCACCTCCCAGCAATTGATCCAGAAGCATCGCGGCCGGGGCTCGACGATCACCGAACGCAGGGGCGGGCCAGCCGATCTCGAGCAACGAGGTGGAGCCCGGTCCTGTTAGTTCTCCGCGTCGCGGCCCTCGAATCGGGGGTTCCACGGAAGCGACGCGGCTGGGCGCTCCCTCTCCCGCGATGCGGCCGAATCTGCTCTGGACCACGCGAAGCGTCACGGCCGCATCGAACCCTCCGGTCAGGACGAGGAGGGCGTTTTGGGGCCCGTAGAAGCGGTGGTAGTACTCTGCGACCGCCGAGGTCGGCATCCGTGCCATGTCGCCCGCGAATCCGAGGGGGTCCCAGCGATACGGGTGCTGACGGAAGGCGAGGGCATGGAGCTCTTCTTCGAGCCGAAACTCCGGTCGGTTCTCGTTGCCTTCGCGCTCGGAGAGAACAACGTTCCGCTCCCGGTCGGAGTCCGTCGGATCCATCTTGGCATCGACCATGCGGTCCCCTTCGATCCGCAGCGGAACATCCCAGTGGTCCTTGGGAACGGTCGCGAAGTAGGCGGTGAAGTCGTTGTCCGTGAACGCGTTGGACACTCCACCGATAGAGAAGATCGCTCGGTCGATCTCCCCCTTCCGGTAGTGCGGGGAACCTTGGAACATCATGTGCTCGACCCAGTGGCTGACCCCCGTGATCCCGGGATGCTCGTTCACCGACCCCACATGGTACCATACCCAGCAGGTTACCGTCGGGCTTTGCGGGTCCGGTGCGAGAATCACGTCGAGCCCGTTCTTGAGCCGCCGCCGTTTCACGGGGCCAGGGTACCCTGCGAAGGAGGTCACGCGCGACGGGAGTTTACGCCCTTTATAACGGGCCTGTGACGTTGAACTCCGTCAATCCACGATAATTGTTAAGCGCGGGCACCCCCCACCGAACCTCGTGCGGGCGGCCTTCCAACTCGTTCGACTCGGAAACACCATCGTCTCCTTTGTGGGAACCATCGTGGGGGGTGTGGCCGCTCGGGGCGCAGGAGTTCAGCTTCCCTTGGGCATTTGGATCGCCCTCGTCCTCGCGGCGTTCTCTACGGCTTTCGTAACCGCCGGGGGAAACGTCGTCAACGACCTGCTCGACCGCGAGTCGGATCGGGTGAACCATCCGGAACGACCGCTGGTGACCGGAGCTATTTCACCCGGAGTCGCCCGCTGGACGGCCGGTGCACTCCTAGTCGGCGCCGTCCTGGTGGCGGTCCCGGTCATTCTCCTCCACCCCCTCGTGGGCATATTCTTGGCTGCTGCATTGATCGCGCTGCTCTCGTACGAATTTCGGTTCAAGTCCGCCGGCTTCGGGGGAAATCTCCTAGTGGCCTTCCTGACCGGACTGGTATTCCTCTACGGCGGAGCGGCGGTGGGAATGCCGCTTGCGGTCCTTGCCTTCGGGCTGATGGCCTTCTTCGCTACCCTGAGCCGCGAGGTCATCAAGGACATGGAGGACTTGGCCGGTGATGTGAATCGCCGCACTCTGCCGAGGGTCCGGGGGATGGCCTTCTCCAGCGGAGTCGCCCGGGGATCGATCGTGACCGCCCTAGCGCTCAGCGCTGTACCGCTCTTCATCCTCCTTCCGCTCGACTCTGTCGCGGGCATTATGTACGCGGCGTTCGTCCTCGTGGCGGATGCGTTGTTTGTCGTGTCGGTAGTCTGGCTCCCGGCTCGGCTGCACACCGAACAAACGGTGAGCAAGGGAGCCATGGCCGTGGCGCTTCTGGCATTCTTGTCGGTGGCTTTCCGGTAGGGCGGGTCATGGGTCGAGTGCTCCAGTATCTCACTGAGAGGCTTCGTCGCGGCCCGCTGCACATGACGCTGATCGATCCCGACAAACGGGGAGGTCAGATGGCCGCCAAGGTCGCCTCCGCGGCGGTGGCGCTCGGTTCGGATGCCATCATGCTGGGAGGCTCGACGGGAATCTCCCAAGAGAAAATGGGCGAGACGGCGCGTGCGGTGAAGTCGGCGGTATCGGTCCCCACGATCATCTTCCCCGAAGGGCCAGCCTCGATCACGGCCGCGGCGGACGCGATTTACTTCATGAGCCTTCTCAACTCGCGGAGCGTCGACCACGTGATCCGGATGCAAGCGCACTCGGCGCTCGAGATCCAGCGGATCGGTCTCGAGCCGGTGTCCTTGGGGTACATCATCGTGGCCCCCGGCATGCGCGTGGGCGAGGTCGGCCAGGCCGATCCGGTTCCCCGGGAGAACGTCGCCCTGGCGCAGTCTTACGCGCTCGCCGCGGAATTCTTGGGCATGCAACTGGTGTACCTGGAAGCCGGATCCGGGGCACCGGCTCCCGTTCCCGTGGAGATGGTGCGCGGCGTGCGGCGGGTTCTGCGAATACCGCTGATCGTCGGCGGTGGGATTCGGTCCGGCCCCGAGGCCAAGGCGCTCCTCGCCGCCGGTGCGCAGATCCTGGTGACCGGGACCGTGACCGAGCAGGAAGGCATCGGGCCCGCCTTCGAGGGAATCCTATCGGAGGTGCGACACGCGCGTGGCGAATGAACCCACTCTTCCCACGCATTCGGCCGCGGAGGACCGGCAGAACCGCCTGTACTCCCGTGTCTTTTTCCGGGCCCCGCGGATTAGGTCGGCGGTAATTCTTCTTGCGTTAATCTCCCTGCTGGACGCCGTGCTGGCCTGGGTGCCGCAGGCTTCCTGGACCCGCTTGGGGTACGGATGGGGGTTGGTCTTCCTTCTACCCGGGTTGCTCGGAGTACTTCTGACCACGCCGTTGGCTGAGGCCTTTGGAGGCCGCTTTCCTTGGCACCGAAACACCCTGCTCGGACTGATGTCCAGCCTCGTTCCATTGCCCATCCTCATCGTTTGGCGAGGGGTCGGTCTCGCGATAGGTCACCTCCCTGTCGCAGTGCCCCTCGCGCTGCTGTTCCTGCAAGCTCCCATCCTCTGGTTCCGCCACATGACCCTCTTCGGGGTCTCCAAGCCCCAGCACGGGGCTTCCCTTCCTGCTTCGCTCTGCCAACCATTGCTTGCGGTGCTGGGAATCTTCCTCCTCTATCCGCCCCCGCTGACATGGGTATTGGCCGCCGCACTGTTCTTGCTACTGGGTTTCCTCTGCGCCGCACTCCTTCTGCGCGCCGCCGACCGGCCGATTCGCCGAGAATTCGCCACCTCGGGCGTCTCATTGATCCGGCCGCTCATTGAGCATGTCGGCAGTCGCGACCCGGCTGCCACCGAGGCACTGGAGCGGTTTTTTGAGAGATTTGCCGTGGAAGCGAACCTCCCGGTGACCGTGGTGCAGTTCCGAACACCGCGGAGCGTCAAGGCCACGCTGGCGCTTCCGGTGGTCCACCCCGGTCCCTTCGCCGCATTGGGCGCGAGCAACCTTCCCCAGAAGCTCGAGGAGCAGCTCGGACCCGAGGCGGGCCTTGTGCTCGTCCCACACACTCCGTGCAACCACGACCTCGACGTGCCCACGACCTCCGAGGTGCGCCGCATCGGCGAGGCCGCGATCTCCTTGCTCCACGACCTCCCGGCGCCGTCGAGCACGGCCAACAGCCCGCTGGTTTCGGGAGCCCCCCAGTCGTGGGCCCGTGCCCAGAGACTCGGAGACGTGGTCCTCGTCGCGACGAGCCAGGCACCGGAGCCCACCGATGACATCGCGTTTGCCATCGCGGACCGGCTCGTGGACGAAAATCGTCAGGCCGGACAACCGATGCTCGCTCTCATCGACGCGCACAATTCGTACAAGGAGGACGAGGGTGATCTGACGTACGGTTCTCCGCGAGCCCAGCGATTCTCAGAGGATGTCCGTCAGGCCGTGTCCGCGGCCCTGGCGCAGGCGACGCCGGGCCCGGTACGCGCTGGCGCGGCGCTCCGTACCGGCTTCTCGGTCGGCCGGGAAGGGATTGGACCCAGCGGGATCCGCGCGCTCGTCGTCGAGGCGGCCGGTCGGCGAACCGCGTACGTGTTGATCGACGGCAACAATCTCCTCCAAGGATTGCGCGAACGCCTCTTGCAGGCGTTGGGGGGCGTGGTCGACGACTCCGAGGTCATGACGACCGACAATCACGTGGTGCACGAGGTCGATGGTGGGGTGAATCCGATCGGGGAGCGGATCTCGTTCGACCTCCTTCGCGATGCGGTCGTCGGAGTGGTCCGCGACGCGTTGACGAATCTTGAGCCGGTCGAGGTCCGGGCAGGATGGCGCGAAGTGCCGGAGGTCGCCGTCTTGGGACCAGATTGGACCGCTCGGCTTTTGACCTCGCTCGGCGACACGCTGTCGATGTTCTCCAACGCGTTCCTTATGACGTTCCTCCTGCTGATGGCGAGCTCGACGGTCCTTCTCGCCCTGCTGCGCTGACCCGGAGGACCCCACGTGGCGACCGTTTCCCCTCCGGAACCCCCTCTCTCTGCTCGGAATACCCTAGGCGACCCCGATGCGTACCCGTTGCTTCGCGACCTGGTCCGGCTCGCGCCCACTAACCTCGAGGACCCGGTCCACGGCCGATGGGAGAAGCCCCACTACGTGGAGACGGCCCGATACCTCGTCGAGGTGGCCAGCCGGTGGGGACTCCGGGCCCACATCTTCGACCCGCTAACGGACCTTCCCGGGGCAGAAGGACTCCACGGTGTCCCGAGGCCGAGCGTGATCGCGGACCTCGACATCGGCGCCAAGGAGCGCGTGATCATCATGTCGCATTACGACGTCGTGCCCGTTCCAGCGGAGCAGCTGGCCCGATGGAAGAGCCCGCCGCACGAGCTGACGTTTCGGTCCGACGGGCTGTTTTACGGCCGGGGTTCGTCCGACGATCTCGGAAGTGGGGTGGTCCCGTCGCTTCTGGCCGCGAAACAGCTTCGAGCCGATCCCTCGTTGGCGCGCAATCTCCGGCTCCTGTTCTGCTGCGACGAGGAGACGGGTGGAGCGGGCGGTATCGAGGCGCTGAGGGCCCACGATGCGCGATTGCCCTCGCACGACCCCGAGCGGTTCCTCGACGCCGACGTCGTGCTGATCCCCGACGGGGACCCGCATGCCACCGCCGGCTCGTCCGGTCTGCTGTTCTTGGATGGAACGTTCGCCCGTCCCGTTCCGCTCCCTCGCGTCCTCGCCTTCGGACGGGGCCTCGTCGGCCTGCAGACCTTGGCGCAGTCCTGGGTCTCCGTGTATCCATCGCCCGACTGGCCCGACCACGACGCCCCCTCCCCTTTCATCACGGGTCGGGCCACGGTTACGAAATGGGACGCGACGGCCCCGCAGGGAGCGCCGACCCTCCGTGCGCGCGTCGCGGCCGTGCACGCGGAGACCGATGCTACAAATCAGGTCGCGAACAGCGTGACGGTGATTTTCCAAGGGTCCTCAGACCAGCTCGCTTCGCTTCCTCCCCGATTGGGTCCTCTTCTGTCGCCTCCGTATCGGCTCGAGGTGAGCGGCCCTACCTCGCTCCGAGTGCCCGCCGGAGCGCTGGCCGTGTCGGTGGTGGGTGCCAGCACCCACGCGGGGTACCCGCATCGGGGCCGCAATCCCGTGCCGGCCGCGCTCGAGTTGCTCGACCGAGCGCTCCAGGCGGGTCTTTTGGACGACACGTCCCTGTTGACGGCCACCTTCGGGGTCGACCTTCGCCTGACTCCAGAAATGTCTCTCGACGCCGGCGTTCACGCGGCCCTCGAGTATTCCCGAAGCTGGAGCGCGGCTAACGACCCCGACGCGCGAGTCGAGGCGCCGGCGGACCGAGCGCGGGGAGGCTATGCGATCCGTCCCGACCACCCCGCCCTGCTGAAGATGGAACGAATCTTGGCATCGCTTTTCGGCTCGAAGGGAGTGTACGGGGAGTACGGGGGCACGGACGCGAGCAGCCTCCTCGGACTTGAGACCCCTCGCGGCGTGCCTCTACCCGCGCTGGTCTTCGGTCTCACGGGACGGACGTCGCACATCCACGAGGCGGAGGAGAACCTGGACCCGGTCGGCGTTGCCCGAGTGACGGAAACGATCCGTCGATACGTGCTGGAACCGTGAGGGGGGCCGCGTAGGCGTGGTCAACCCTCAGCTAGAGATCCTCATTCGGATCCTCTGGGTGCTCACACCGGTCTACGCGGCGAACGCTCTCGCCACGTTGCCGAAGGGGCGGGGACCCCCAATGGACTTCGGGCGGAACTGGTTCGATGGCCGCCGGATTCTGGGCCCGTCCAAGACCTGGTCCGGTTTCCTGTTCGGCACCTTCGTCGCCCTCCCGATCGTCCTGCTGCAGGCCTGGCTCATCCTCCTCGCCCCTCCGAATCTCCAACTGGTCCCGCACTACGCCCCGACGGTGCTGGGGGCCCTTCCGGTCGCCTTTCTCCTGACCGGCGGAGCGATGACCGGCGATGCGATCGGCTCTTTCCTTAAGAGACGGCTCGGGTACGGGAGCGGCGTCCGGGTCTTCGGTCTGGACCAGCTTCCCTTCGCTCTGTTCCCCATCGGGTTGGGGCTCCTGCTGCTCCCCTCCATCTTCGTCGTGACGTTCTTCTCGCTGGAGGCACTCTTATGGGTCCTCCTGCTCACGTTGGGGCTTCACGCCCTGTTCAACTGGATCGGGTTCAGGATCGGAACCAAGAAAGTACCCTGGTAAGTCGATGGCGCAAGAGGACCGGTCAGAGGAGCGGCGACGCATCGTCGACATTCTGCTCTCCTCGGGCGCCGTGCGGTTCGGGCAGTTCACCCTGGCATCGGGGCTCACCTCCCATGTGTACATCGACGTGAAAAGGGCATGGCCCGACCCGACGCATCTGAGCGTGATGGCCGAGGCGCTCGCCCGTAGGGTCGGTGAGGCGGACCGGCTTGCGGGGATGGAGCTGGGAGCCGTTCCGCTCGTCGTGGCGACGGCCCTCCGTACCGGACGCCCCTACGTCATCGTCCGGAAAGCGGTGAAGGATCACGGCACTCGGCAGCGCTACGAGGGCGAAATTCCCGCCGGGTCGCGGGTGCTCCTCATCGAAGACACGAGCTCGACCGGGGGTTCCGCGCTGGAATCCGTCCGAATCATCCGGGAAGCGGGAGGGGTCGTCACCCGGGCCCTCGTCGTGGTCGACCGGGGAATGGGAGCGATCGAACGGTTGAAGCAGGAAGGCATCACGCTAGAGCCGCTCGTCACGCTCGCGGAAATTCCAGGAGCCAGCGCGTGACCGGCGCTGTACGCAGCGACGCCACCGTCCGGATCGATGACCCGTCCGAGGCGGGGACGGTCTTCGGTCGGGGGTTCTTCGGCACCGTGGGTTCGGGAGGCCTTCAGCTCGACCGAGCGGAATCGCTGTACCTGCTCGAAATGGGCCGGCTGGACGTACAGGCCGAGAAAGGCCGGACCGTCGACTGGGCGGACCTCTTTCGTCGTGCATTGCGGGCCGAGCCCGGGTTCGGCATCCGGTACCTCGTCTATCGGGACCTTCGGCAGCGCGGATACGTCGTGCGGGCGGGCCCCGCACCGGTCGCCTTCTCGGTCCTTCCCCGGGGCGGCATTCTTCACAAGACACCGACCCGCTTCTGGGTGGAAACGGTCTCGGAGCGGGAACCGTTCGAACTCTCCCGCATCCAAGCGCTCACGGAGAGGGCCCAGGCGGCGAAGAAGCAGCTGTTGGTGGGCGTGGTGGACGAGGAATCGGACCTCACCTACTACAAGCTTCGGCGGCCCGCCCCGATTGGCGCCCTCCCACCGCTGGGAAGCTCGAAGCCGATTCCGGCCGTTCTGGGCGAGGACCGGGTGCTGGTCTTCGAGCCGGGCGGCGTCGAGGCGCTGGGCCGCCAGCAGGCGTACGGGAGCCGCATCGGGAGCCGGTTGGAACTGAGCCTGCTCGAGGCCGTTTACCTCGTCTCGGAGGGGCTTCTGGAGCTCCGCGACGCCCGGACCCGCCGCCGGGTCTCAAAGGAACAGTTGCTCCGTCGTGCGCGCCGGCTTGAATCCGGGTTCGACGAGCGCCTCGCGGTGTACCGCGCATTGCGGGAGCGCCAACTGGTGGTCAAGACCGGGTTCAAGTACGGGGCGCATTTCCGTGCGTACCCCCGGAATCCGGAGCACGCCCACGCCCGCTACCTCGTTCACGCCGTCGAGGACCGTTTCCAGGCACCGTGGTCTGAGATCGCCCGAGGCGTTCGGGTAGCCCAAGGAGTTCGGAAGGAATTCCTCCTCGCCGGAGTGTCCGGCGAACATGGAGAGAACGTGCGCTTCCTCTCGCTCGAGAGGGTACGGCCATAGTCCCGGCGGTCTCGGAATTATCCCGCCGCCGTCGAGCCCAGGCCACGCGCCAACGGTCGAAGAAAGCGATAGAGGTGGTCGGAGTGGGCTGAGTGCGAAAGTACTTCCTCGACCGCACTGCCTACGATCACCCCGTCCGCGCCGGTGGCCCGGATGAGCGCCAAGTCCGCCACCGTCCGAACGCCAAATCCGATGAGCACTGGTAGCTCCGGCCGAGCTTGGTGGGACGCGGTCACCAGCGACCGCAGTTCGTTTCCCGGAGCCCGACGACCCCGACCCGTGGTACCGAACCGGGAAACTAGATAGAGGAAACCGGAGCTGGCCGCTGAGAGAGCCCGGACCCGCGCGCGGGAGGTCGCCGGCGAGCCCATCTGCACCAGGGCAAGCCCGGCACGACGCGCGGCGACCCGCCACGGGCCGCTCTCTTCGAGGGCAAGATCCGGCACGATGAGGGCGGATCCGCCGGCCTGGGCGATGTCCTTACAGGCCTCGGGCAGTCCGTGATGGAATGGGGGATTCGCATAGGTCATCACCGCTACCGGCAGCTCCCGAGAAACCTGACGCAGTCCCTCGAGCAGATCCTGCCAGCCGGTCCCGTGCGCGAGCGCCCGCGATGCCGCGGCCTGAAGGACCGGCCCGTCGGCGATTGGGTCGCTGAAGGGAAAGCCCAGCTCGATGCCGGTGGCTCCGGCCTCCCGGCATGCGCGAACGAGCGGCCGCACATCGGACCGCCGGGATGAATCGACCATCAGGTAGACGAGGAGAGAGCCGCGCCGCTCTCGGCGATTCGACTTCAGCGCGTCAGCGAGCACTTCGGGCATCGTGGCGGAGCACCACCTCCAGGTCCTTGTCGCCTCGGCCCGAGAGGGTGACGACGACTCGCTTCCGCCGGGAAAGACGTGCCGCCGCCCGGACGGCAGCGTAGAGGGCATGAGCGGGTTCCAGCGCGGGGAGGATGCCCTCGTCTTCGGCGACCCAGTGGAAGGCCGAAAGGGCCTGATCATCGCGGACCGAGATGTACCGAACCCGACCCGAGTCCCGGAGCATCGCGTGCTCCGGGCCCACACCCGCGTAATCGAGTCCCGCCGAGATGCTCTCGGTATCGGACACTTGACCCTCGGCGTCCTGCAGCACGTACGAGAACGCACCGTGCAAGATTCCCGGGGAACCGTGCACGAGCGAGGACGCTCCCACACCTGGGCCCCGGCCACCGGCCTCGACTCCGAGAAGTCGGACGGGAGTGCGTAACAAGGGATGGAACGTACCGATGGCGTTGCTGCCGCCGCCCACGCACGCGACGGCGAGATCGGGCAGCTCGCCCCACTGAGCCCGCGACTGGTCCCGAAGCTCGCGGCCGATCACGCTCTGAAAATCACATACCATCGACGGGAATGGATGCGGTCCCACCGCCGAGCCCAGGACGTAGTGCGTCGTGCGGACGTTCGTGATCCAGTCCCGGAGCGCCTCGTTGATCGCGTCCTTCAGGGTCTGAGACCCCGACGTCACTGGATGCACCTCCGTGCCCAGCAAGCGCATCCGCTGCACGTTCGGCGCCTGGCGTTCCATGTCGCGGGATCCCATGTACACCTCGGTGGGAAGCCCGAGCGCGGCGCCGATCATCGCCGTTGCCACGCCATGTTGACCGGCACCGGTCTCGGCGATCAATCGACGCTTGCCCATCCGTCGCGCGAGCAGGCCTTGTCCCAGCGCGTTGTTGAACTTGTGCGCCCCACCATGCAGCAGGTCCTCGCGCTTGAACCAAATCTCGGCCCCCCGTCCTCTCCGGGTCAGGTTCTCGGCAAAGTAGAGGGGAGTCGGTCGACCCCCGAGGGTGTGAGACCAACGCGAGAGCTCTGCCCGGAACCTGAGGTCCCGACGTGACGTGCGCCATGCCGCTTCAAGTTCCTGCAGAGCCGGTACCAGCGTCTCAGGAACGTACGCGCCGCCGTAGGCGCCGAACCGCCTAGGCATGCGACTTCTCCCACGCCTCCACGGCAGCGAGGAAAGCACGCATTTTGTCAAGGTCCTTCACGCCCGGCGCACTTTCCACACCGGACGAGACGTCCACGCCCCAAGGGCCGACCGTCGAGAGAGCCTCTGCCACGCTCTCGGGGGTCAGTCCTCCCCCGAGCACGAGCTTTCGGCCGGGAGCCTTCTGTACTAGCGTCGCGCAGATCCCCCAATCCGGCCGTTCTCCGGTGCCCCCGGGCAAGGGACCGCCCGCGGCGTCGAGGTGGATGCGCGGAAATGACTCCGCCGGCGGGAGCTCGGGAACGGGGCCCGCATCCGGCGAGGTAGGGACCGGAAGGGATGGCACCAGATGATGGATCTCCAGAAAGTCGAGCCCCTCGGGGATCTTGCCGTGCACCTGGATCCGGTCGACGCCGACCTCCTCGAAGATCCGGTGGATGAGGTCGGTGGACGGGTCGACGACTACCGCCCAGGCTTCTGCCCCGGAAGGCACGTGGTCGATCAGCGCGACCGCCTGCTCGATGGAAAGGTTTCGCGGAGAAGCGCGGACCTCGATCACGAACCCCGCGGCTCCGCCGTCGGGGGCGAGAGCCACGGCGGTCGAATCTCTCAAGCCGCAGAACTTCACGAACGTCTTCACGATCTCACCCCGGACGAGGAACCCTCAGCGTACGGAGAAAGGCGCCCGGGTCGCTCGCCCGAGCGAAACCGGTACCGACCAAAAGACCGTCGGCTCCCCAGAGCCGATAGCGCCCGGCCTCGGTCGGAGAGGAAACACCGCTCAAGCCGAGGAGCGGCCGATGCCTTCCCGCGGTGCGAAACGTTTCTTCGGCGGTCTCCGCCTGGATCTGGAGGGTGTCCAAATCCCGCACGTTTACTCCGAACAGGTCGGCGGCCACGTCCTCGGCCACGGACCATTCGTCGGAGTCGTGTACCTCGAGCAGCACTTCGATCCCTCGCGCCCGGGCGGACAGGGCCAATTCCCGGATCGGTATCTCCAAGAAACCGCCGCTTTCCAGCCGGGCGATGAGCAGAATCGCCGACGCGCCGCTGCGGTAGGCCGCTTCGACTTGGATGGGGTCGATCACGAAGTCCTTGAAGAGGACGGGGAGACGGGACGAGCGGACCAGCTCGGCGACTTCGAGCGGAGACCCCCGGAACGCGGGAGCCGTCGCGAGACACGAGAGTCCGTCGGCGCCTCCGGACGTCGCTCCGGCCAAGAACCGGTCGAGCGGTATCGACGGAAGCGAAGCCTCCTTCGCTCCCGGCGACTCGTGCTTCCGCTCCACAAGAACGGCCCATCCGTCCTGTGCCCGCGTGACAGCCTCTCTCAGGCTCGGTGCCCTCGGGATCGGTGACTCGGGTAGGCCTTCGAGATAGCCCGGGTCGTCAATGTGGGCCCGTACGCGGGGCAGCAGGTCGGTGAGAAACCCCATCGTCAGCCCCCACCATTCCACAGGCGCTCACCCGCGAGCTTTTGCATCGCCCGAAGGAGCGCCTCGGCGCGACCGGTATCCAGCGCGAGCTGTGCCCGGTGGACTCCGGCTCTCAGGTCGGGAGCCCGGCCGGAGATCCACAATGCCGCCCCAGTTGTCAACAGGATGCTTCCCCGGCGCGCTCCTCCTCCGCCGGCCAGGAGCCGAACCGCTTCCTCGGCGGCGGCAGGGGACGGGAGTGGAGCGATCGACCCCTTTCGGTCCTCCGGCTCGAGCAGGTCGGAGGAACGGATGGAGCGGCGGCTTGTCCGGCCGTGAGACCAGATCACGCAGGTCGAGATTCCGCGCGGCGAGAATTCGTCCGTCCCATTTCCGCCGGCGACGGCAATCCCGGCTCGCACGCCAAGGTTCGGGAGGATGCGGGCGACCCGTTCGGCGACCCCGGGTTCCGGGCAGCCCACCACTTGGTACGGGACGTTCGCGGGGTTTGTCAGCGGACCGAGCTGATTGAAGATCGTGGGAATGCCGAGCCCACGACGCACGGGCATCACGGCGCTCGTGGCGGTGTGGTAGAGCGGAGCGTGAAGGAATGCGAGGCCAAACCGTCGGTAGCTCTCTCGCGCGAAGTCGACCGAGGTGGTCACCGGCAGACCTAGCGCTTCGAGCAGATCGCTCGATCCCGCGTACCCGCTGAGGCTGCCGCGGGCGCTCCGGTTCCCGTGCTTCGCGACCGGCACGCCAGCGGCCCGGACAACGAATGCGCTGACCGTTCCGATATTGAATGAGGGCGTTTTCGCGCCGCCGGACCCGCAGAGGTCGACGGCGCCGTCAGCACGGGGACCGGGGAACGCGTTCGACCTCCGCCGGAGCTCGCGCGCGAAGGCTTGCACCTCTGCCGGCGTCTCGCCCTTCGTACGCAACGCCACGAGCAGGGCAGCCCGCTCCAGGTCGTCGGTGCCCGGGTCCACGAGTTTCGCTACCACGGCTCGAACCTGACGACTGGTGAGGTCCTTCTGCGAGAGCAGTTGATCCAGAATCTCCCGGGTCATCGACGGACCTCCGCGAGAAAGTTTCTCAGGATCTGGGGCCCGTCATGGGTCAGGTAGGACTCCGGATGGAACTGGACACCGTGGACCGGATCGGCCCGGTGGTCTAGCGCCATGATGGTCCCTCGCCGTGTGGACGCGGTGACCTGGAGCGGCTCCGGCAGACCCTCCCGCCTCACGATCAGGGAATGGTACCGTGCTCCGAAAAACCGGAACGGTACGTTCCGAAAGAGCGGTACATCCGCGTGTTCGATCTCCACGGTTTCACCGTGAACTGGCGCTTCGGCCCGTCCGACCCGGCCTCCGTAAAACTCACCAATCAACTGGTGGCCCAGGCAGACTCCGAGGAAGGGGCGATCGGTTCGCCAAAGGGAAAGAAGCTTGCGCGAGTGACCGGTCACTCTGTAGTCCCTCGGATGACCGGGACCCGGCGAAAGAACGACGGCGTCCGGATCCCATGCCACCGATTTTCGAACGGGCTCGGTGTACCGCATGCAATTGACCTCCGCGCCGAGCGTCCGGAGCGTCTGGTAGAGGTTGTAGACGAACGAATCCTCGTGGTCGACCAGCAGGACCTTCATACCGGACCCCCGACGAGGCTTGCCTCCAGCTCCTCGAGCTTCAGGAGAGTCTCTTGGAACTCCCGTCGTGGTTCGGACTGCCAAACAATACCGGCGCCGGCGGCCGTGAAGAGCCGGTCGCCCCGAGTGAACGCGCTGCGGATGGCGAGGGCCCACGCCGCGTCGCCATCTCCCTGGATCAGACCGACCGCGCCGCCATATGGACCCCGCCAGGTTCGCTCCTCCCGCCGGATCAGCTCCGTGGCCCGAATCTTGGGCGCCCCGCTCACGGTCCCTGCGGGGAAGGCTGCCGCGAGGGCGCCCCAGGGCCCGACCGATGGAAGGAGGGTGCCCTCCACACGGCTGATCAAGTGCTCGAGCCGCGCGAAGCGCTCGAGATGCTCCTTCCACAGCAGCCGTACGGACCCTGGTTGGGAAATTCGACCGAGGTCGTTACGGGCCAGATCGACTAGCATCCGGTGCTCGGCAAGCTCCTTCGGATCTCGGTGGAGCCCTCGGCGACCTGCCGTTCGCCACCGGGGACGCGTCGCGGCGATCGGGCTTAAGAAAGCCCGTCGATCTCGAGTCTCCAGGACGGACTCGGGGCTGGCTCCGAGGATCTCCCGGCTTCCGAACCGCAGGTAATAGAAGTACGCGAATCGCTCCCGGGCCCGCAGCAATGTGGCGCGGTCCAGGAGGTCTTCGGGCCGGTCCCATTCCCGCCGGTGGCTCAGTACCACCTGGAACGCCTCTCCCTCCCCGACCGCTTGGCGGAGGCGGGCCACGCTCCGCTCGAACCGTCGCTGGGGCAGGGTGTCGTTCTTCAGCCCTACTGACGACCGGACCGGAAGGGCACCGACGGTTCTGCTCGTACCGTCCACGCGTCGCCGACGGAGGCCGGAAACGAGCGCCCACTCTCCCTTGGGAAAGGGACTCCCACCCGGGACTCGGGTGAGCAGCGGCTCGAAGAGAGCGGTCGCGTCGAACCCGACGTATCCAAGCAATGCGCGTCGCGAGTCGCCTTTCAACGAGCGGAGAGTAAGGTCGTCGAGCTCCGCCACGGTCGCGTCCGCGGCGATCGGCCAGCGATCGTCCGGTTCGGTGAACGACGCGGCCCACCGGCCGGGAAGCCCGGGCGCCGACCCTCGCTCAAAATACCCTACACATTCGCGTTGAGCTGACTCGGCCAGGAACTCCACCCATGGATCGCTCATGGAGTTCTCTGCTCGACAAGTGCGCGATGCATCTCGAGCAGCACGCGCGGAGCATCTCGGGTGGGCACGGCGAGGGTGACGGACCGTGGGGTGGCACTCAGCCCCTCCCCGAGCTTGAGACTCGATGGGGCCAAGCGGGCGATATCACCCAACACCCCGTCCCCGATGGCCATCAATAGCCCCACTCGATGGGGACCATCGAGGACCATGCGGTCCCGATCGGCAAGAGGTTGCAAGGCCGCCCGGCCCTTGGAGGCCTTGGAGGCTTCGAGAACGACAGTGAGAAGAGTGGAGGACGTGAACAGGGTCACGATGTTGAGTCCCGCGGCCGTCAAGCGACGCGATACCTCGGCCACCACGCCGGGTCGTTGACGGCCGCCGGGGACCCGGATCCGCACGAGCGCCACCGGAGAAAGCAGCGTCACCGCACGCATGCCCGGGGGACCCGAGCTGGGTCCGATGACCGTGTTCGCCCCCGGGAGATCGAGCGGCATTACGTCCACCTCAATCCCGAACTCTCGAGCCGGCTCGACCGTCAGGGGGTGAAGCACCTTGGCGCCGAACTGGGCCAGTTCCTCCGCCTCGTCGTACGATAACCGGGCGATCGGCCGGGCAGTGGGGATGCGACGGGGATCGCCGGTCAGGACCGATACCCCACGCTTGACGAGTTCCACTCGACGGGACCGGAGCATCGCCCCCAAGGCCGTCGCGGTGTAATCCGAACCGCCACGGCCCAGCGTGGTGACGCGGCCCTCGAGGCTTCGCCCGACGAAACCCGTCACCACCGGAACCCGTCCGGCCCGAAGCCATCGGAGCAAGGTACGTCGGACCGAGGGTTCCGAGCGGTCGAGGAGTATCGTTGAGGCACCGTACTCGTTGTTGGTGATAATCCCCAGGTGGTCGGCCTCGACCCCGACCGCCGGTATGCCGGCCGCGGACATCTGTGGGAGCATCCATTGCACTGCGAGGCGTTCTCCTTGGCTCACGATCCGGTCCGCGAGAGGGGGGTCCACCTTGCCGCGACGTTCGGCCTCTTGAATGAGCAGCCGGAGACGGGTTAGCCGCTGTAGGCCCTCGCGGGGGAGTGCGGGGTGGAGCTCTGCGATCTGCCGCAGGACCCGCGCATGCTTCGTCCGGGCCCGGGGCGTGGCGATCACCGAACGCAAGAGGTCGGTGACCCCCTCCCGAGCGGAGAGCACGACAACGACGGGGCCGTGTGCGGCTCGCCGGCGGCGCACCCAGTCGACGACATCAGCCGGCTTGGAAAGAGTCGCGCCCCCGAACTTCACCACGAGGGGGTGAGCGAGGGTCACGGTCCCGCTTCCCCCCTCGAAGCGAGGAGTCCGGTGGCGTGGGCGAGTTCTGCGTTCAAAACTGACCCACCGGCCCCGCCGCGGACCGCGTTGTGCGACAGGACAAAGAATCGAAGGTACGGAGGGTCCCATCGGATCCGTCCTACCACGGCCGCCATCCCTCGGGCGCGTTCCGGGCGACCGGCCCATCGGTCCCTGCCCGGTTGCGGCCGGTCGGCCTGGGAGCGTACCTCGATGGGCGGGCGTGGCGCCGTGGGCAGATCCAGGCCGCTCAAAGGGTCGAATGCGATCCATGCATCCTGCAACTCCGCGGCGGTCGGTCGCCGACGGGCCTCTACGGTGACCGCTTCTAGATGTCCGTCTCGAACGGCGACCCGGGCGCAATTGGCGAGAAACGGCACCTGTTCCGGTAGTACGCGTCCGTTGCGGGCGGTGCCGAAAATCCGATTCGATTCGGCGGCGACCTTCTCTTCTTCGTCGGCGATGTAGGGGATCACATTGTCCGCGATGGACAACGAGGCGACGCCAGGAAAACCGGCGCCGGAGAGCGCTTGGAAGGACGTCACGTGGACGGTCCGTGGATCGAGAAGGGACCGCACCGGGGCGAGGGCAAGCACTAGGCCGGTCGCGGTGCAATTCGGGTTCGCCACCAGCAGCGCCCGACGACGTCGGGCTGTCGCCAGAGAGTGCAGGTGGTCCGCGTTCACCTCGGGCACGAGCAAGGGAACGTCCGGATCCATTCGGTGGTCGGACGCATTGGTGAATACGTGGATCCCTCGGCGGCGGCACTCGCTCTCGACTGCGCCCGCGGCGCCCGATGGGATGGCACTGAAGACCACCCGAACACCGGCGCGCTGCAGTTGAGCCGGTGTAAGGCGCCGGAGACGTTCCCCCGCCAACTCGTGGGGAGGGTCTTCGGGTAGCTGCCAGAGCAGCTCGAGCCGTTGACCCACCGAGCGCTCTCCGCCGACGAGCACCGGAGCGTCGAACGTCGGGTGGTGGGCTAACAGCCGCGCGAAGTGCTGGCCGATGTAGCCGCTCGCTCCCAGGATGGCCGTGGGAATCCGATGGTGGTCGGTCATGGAAGATACCCGCCCGCCATGGCGAGATCGGCAATCGCACACGCTGCGATGGACTCGAGCACGACCACGGCGCGGGGGACAATGCAGGGGTCGTGGCGCCCCGTCACCACGAGTTCTTGCACCTCGTGAGTGGCGAGGTTCACAGTCTGCTGGGGACGTGCGATCGACGACGTGGGTTTGACCACGACCCGGAAAACGACCGGCATGCCGGTGGCCAATCCCCCAAGGATGCCGCCGGCGTTGTTCGTTCGCGTAACGACACGTCCGTCCTTCCAGTCGAACGCGTCGTTGTGTGTGCTGCCGCGCATGGCGGCGGCTCGGAAGCCGGCGCCAAACTCGATCCCTTTGACGGCCGGGACCGAGAACGCGAGGTGGGCGATTTGACTCTCGATGGAGTCGAAGAACGGTTCCCCGAGCCCCACCGGAGTTCCGAAGATCCGAGTTTCGACGATCCCGCCGACGCTATCCCCGTTCCGGCGAGCCTCGGCGATCAGCTCGTCCATCGCCTTGGCGGCGGGGGCGTCCGGACATCCCGCTTCGTTCGCGTCGCGCCGACGTCGGATCTCGGCCGGCGGCAGCTCATCGCCGACGGTTCCATCGATGCCTCCGATGCTTCGCGTAAAGGCAACCGATTCGATGCCCCGCCGCTCGAGCATTTGCGCCGCAACAGAACCCGCGATCACCAAGCCCACGGTCATCCGACCAGAGAAGATTCCGCCGCCGGATAGGTCCGCCCCGGCACCGTACCGAACTCGGGCGGGATAGTCCGCGTGTCCGGGGCGTGGCGTGTCTCGAAGACGGTCGTACGGACCGCGCTGGACGTCCTCATTCGCCACATGCATCCGGATCGGATCTCCGGTAGTTGTTCCGTTCGCGAGCCCGGTATCGACGACCAGCCGGTCCTCCTCCTGACGCTTCGTGGCGAGCCGGCGGCCGACAGGCCGACGGCGGTCCAGGTCAGCCTGTATCCGGCCTACGTCCACGGCCGTGCCTGGGGGTACTCCTTCGATGGAGACGCCGACTTCGGGGCCATGGCTCGTGCCGAAAATGGTCATCCGGTACTTCCTTCCGATGGCCATCATCGCGACTTCCCTCCCATTTTGGTCAGGGCGCTCAAGGCCGTCCAAAATCCCGGAAACGATTTGGACACCGCCTCGGCTCGGCCGATCCGGGACACCCCCGGTCCCGCCAAGGCGGCCACGGCGGCACTCATCACGAGTCGATGGTCGTCGAGCAACGGCAGGTTCAGTGAGCGCGGGGCCGGCGTGCCCACCACCTCGACGTAAGATGGGTGGTTCGAGGTCCGGGCTCCGATGGCCTGTGCGAGCCTGATGGACTCCAATCGCCGGTTGGTTTCCTTGAACTCGAGGTGAGGTGCGCCGACCAGTTGGCTGCGCTGGTCAGCTACGAGGGCCGCGAGCACCGCAACGAGCGGGAACAGATCGGGGGAGCCTGTGAGGTCCACGGAAATCGGCCGCGTTAATGGCCCCGTGACGCGAACGGATCGGGATCCGCGTTCCACACGTGCGCCCATATCCGACAGAATCGGCAGGATCGCTAGGTCCGCTTGGGGGAGGTCGGTGGACACTCCCTCGACGCTTACCGAACCACCCGTGGCGGCACCCGCGGCCCAGAGATAGGCGGCGGAGGAGGCATCGCCCGGTACCACGATCGTTCGGGCAGAATACCGCTGACCTCCCGGGATCACGAAGGTGTTCTGCGCGCGACGGACACGGATGCCACGGCCTTCAAGAATCGCGAGAGTCGCTTCGACATACGGCTCGGAAACGGTCTCTCCAAGAATCTGTAGCGTCGACGAGTGGGAGAGGGTGGGAAGAACCAGCAGCAAGGCAGAGATGAATTGCGAGCTGACGTCGCCTCGCAGTGAGACGGTTCCCGCGATGAGCGGCCCTTGAATCGTGCACGGAAGCGCTCGGGTCTTCGATGGGGATTCGATCGTTGCCCCCAGGTGTCGCAGCGCCTCGAAGAGGTCGTCCATCGGCCGAACCGCGAGCCGAGGGGAGCCCTCGAACGAAACCGGTTCGCTCCCCAGCGCCGCCACGGCGGAGAGGAATCGGAGGGTCGTCCCCGACTCTCCGCACCGGACCGTACGGCGGAGAGGTCGGCCTGCGCGTCGGCGGCGAGTGACCGTCCACCCCCGGCGCGAATGTCGTATACGCGCCCCCAGGGCGAAGAGTCCGTCGCGGGTGGCCCGCGTGTCATCTGAATCGAGGGGTGCTGCGATTTCGCACCGCCGTCCGGCCAGGTACGCGGCGATGAGAGCCCGATGAGTGTAGCTTTTCGACGGCGGGGCTTGAACCCGACCGAGTGCCTGGGCCGGGCGGACCGTGCGAATACTCATTCTCCCTCCCCGGCCGCTCCATCGGCATTGCGTAGCGCGACTTGCCGGATCTCTCCGCGACCCGAGGGAAAACGGGAGACGACGCCTTCGAGACTCGAGAAGGGCGCTAACGCCGCGAGTGCAGGTCCCATGCCCGTCACTCCGCACATGACCGCCCCCTGGGCGATCAATTCCGCCCGCAACGAGCCGTAATCGTACCCCATCACTCGCTCCACAAGCTCGGTGTTCGCCGTCATCGCATCGGCCCAGCGCCCGGACCGGGCCGCCTCTGCTGCCGCGCGGCCCGCCGCTGCTTCGGCCCGGAACCGTTCCAGCCACGACGTCGAGCGAACGTGGGTTTCGGGAGGGATCCACAATGCGACCCGGAGGTCCAACGGGAACGGGGCCGACCGGAGCACGGTTCGCTTCGTGTTATCGGTCAGCACAAGCCCTCCCCGAAGAGCGGCCAAGCAGTCGTCGTAGGCACCGGTGGCGCTCAGACCGATTTCCTGAGCTACATCCGCCGCGAGGCGCGCCAGCTCCTCCAGGGGTCGAGGCCGCCGCAGAGCGTTGGCGATCGCTCGCAGCACGGCCCCGCCAACGGCGGAAGAACTCTTGAGTCCCTTTCCCGGAGGGACCCGGGAATGGACCCGTAGCTCCCCGCAGAACGTCTCTCCCGGGGCAAATCGCGCCAGTCCGACGGCTAAGGTCTCCCGCACCAGCTCGGTGTCTGCGCCGAGCTCTAGTTGCACTCGGTTCGCGGACAGAGACGCACCGGGTCGAAGGTCGATCTCCGCCCGCACCGGAAGATCGACCGCGAGCGCGCACCCGATCCCGGTGGGGAGCGCATTCACAAGTGTTACCGCACCGGAGGTAGTGCCTACGCCGCGCACATTACCTCCCTGAGGGCGGTTTCTTGGAGCTCCGACGACGGAGGAGTACCCCACCAAAGCGCGTAGCTCTCAGCGGCCTGGTAGACGAGAAGGCGGGCCCCGTCCTCGTACGTGGCGCCTCGGGCGCGGGCCCCCTCGCGGAGGAAGGGGTAGACCGGGTCGTACACGAAATCCAGTAGGTGCGTGGATTCATCGACGACGTCCGTCCACGGCACATCAAGATGGGGAGCGCCCTCACGACCGGCCAGTGTCGCGTGAATGACCACCCGAGCCGGCCTGAGCAAGGGACCTTTGCCGACTTTCCCCCCGTATTCACGGGCGAGTGCTTCGGCGACGTCCGGCCGTCTCGTGATCACGATACCCGAACTTCCCAGAGACGACGTGGCCGCGAGGGCGGACCGCGCGGCTCCTCCCCCGCCGAGGACGACCACCGGAGACCCGTCCCATTTTCCCTCCTCCTTGAGTTCGGACAGTCGACGTCGCACGGCCGCCACGTCGGTATTGTCGGCTGAGATGGCGCCCGGGCGGAACGAAAGAGTGTTCGCGGCGGCGGCGGCCTCGGCGGCCGGATGCGCCTGGCTCGCAAGGGTGAGCGCGAGCTGTTTCCAGGGGTGCGTGACGTTGAGTCCCCGGAATCCCCCCGAGGAGAGCGGCGTGATGCTCTCGGCGACCTCTTGCGCCGTGGCCATGTCCAACGCCAGGTACAGGCCGCAGCGTCGCTCCCGCGCCATCCAGAGCGAATGAATCGCGGGAGAACGCGAGTGGTGTATCGGATGGCCAATTACTGCAAAGAGCGAACCGTCAGAGCCTGCGTGCAAGTACGGACGAAGCCGGTCGACCGGAATTTGAGAGGGTTCGACGCTTTCAAGGGCGCCGCCGGAGGCAGGTGCCGGCGGCGAGACGTATACGCCGAACATTCCGAGCCGGTGCGCCCAGGCACGAAGGATCGGGCCGGTCGGTCCCGTAGTATGCAAGATGTAAGGGGAGTAGGTGTCGAACGGAGTGAGCCCTGGCAGCAGGTCCGACCAGAGTCTATCGAAAGTGCACGGAAGCACCACTTTGACGACCGCACCCGGGGGCCGAGATTGAGAGAGCAAAGCGCGAACGGCATGAGTCGAAGTCGATTCCGGAAGATGAGAGGAAACGAACAATGTGACCGCTTTCGGCGGACCTGACGTCGACAGATCGATCTGACCCACATCCCGCGCGCGTTCTACGTCAAGAAATCGGAACGGTAACCGGGCCGCGGTGTTGAGAAGGGGTACCCTTTCGGCCGGTGAATCCGGGCCTTCGCCCCCTTCGGCCCGGGACCGAAGAGTAGCAATCAGTGGAATGGGCGAGGGGAACAGTTCGGCCAGTCGAGACTCTTCGCCCGCCGCGAGCCGATCGAGCCGGACTTCGCCGATCTCCGCTCCGTGGCGGACCGACTGATTCAACTCGGACTTCACAGCCACCACTGTCCGACCCGGAAAGCTGACGATCAAGAGCGGGGGATCCGGCATCAGCGCTCCTCGATCGTCTCGTTTACGGCGACGCCGAGATGTCGACCGGGGGTCAGAGAGACCCCCCAGGCGAGTACGCCCGCGCGTAGGTCGGTCGTGGCAACCCGACCCGCGTCGGTCGATAGCCGAACGGTCTCCGCCTCTTGGAGAAACACCGTAACCCCCCGGGCCTTGATCTCCCCCTCGACGAGCAGCAAGGGACGGCGTTCGATTTTGATCCGTCCCACGCGCACGCTTCGCGTGGAGCCATTCGGAGTGCAGGCCAGAATCGCGTCACCGGGGACAAGTTCGCTCAAGTAACGCGTCTCTCCGTTCGCCAGCAGGGTATAGAGATGGGCCGCCCCCGCGTTGACGCGGAATGGCCGGGGGCGGGTGTAGCGCGAGCCGACGGCCTCGCTTGCCACATGAAATAGGAACGCCGCGGCACTCCCGACCAGGATGCCTTCGTCGGCCTGGAGGATCGACGTCATGTCCACGATGACCCGGTCGCCCATCCCTGCGGGCTTCACCGACCGAACCGGGACTTTCTCCCACGTCAAGGACACTGCAAGGCGTTCTAGCTGCTGCTCCAATTCGTCGAGGAGTTCGGGAGTCGGGACTTCCACCACAATCGTGTCCGCGCCGTGCTCGAGCGCGCCGAGGAACGAGGGGATATCGGAGGTTTCGGCGGTGACGACCCAGAGGGTTCCCGCGACCTTGCGAGCCGCGACGAGCGTTTCGAGCGGGATGACTCGCTCGGCCCCCCATCGCACTGCAGAGGCTTCCCCGCGGCTCAACGCCAAAGTGACCGGTTCCAGTTCTGCCGGTTCTCGGACTCGATAGAGACGGACGAACGGAACCGGAGGACCCCCGGCATCGGTCACCAATTGGAAGCCGTCGGGAATCGATCGGAACCAGCTCTCCGAGGGCAGAACATCGGAAGGTCGGGGACCGACGGAGCTGAAGCGCCGAAATCCCCTCCGTCGGGCTTTATTCAGGATCGCAGCGTTAACCTCTGGCTCGGGAGAGGCGAGTGCCACTACGATCCGGTCAGTCGACAAGAAACGCCTCTAGCCGCTCCCATGCAGGATGGCTGCCACCTTTTTCGCGAAAGTCTCGACCGGCCGACGCTGGAACAGGTTCCTGCCGATGCAGATACCGGCCGCGCCGGCAGCCACCGTCTCTCGGACCAATCCCAAGAATGCGTTGTCGTCGTCGAGCCGATTACCGCCCCCGAGGAGCAACGGCGACGGTGTGGTGCGCACGAGCTTGCGGTACTCCTCGAGCGAGCCCGGATAGGAGGTTTTCACGATGTCTGCACCCAAATCGGCCGCGGCCCGGCAGGCATGACGCAGTTCGTCCGGCGTCCCTCCGTTGGGCTTCTTGACATATGCCATGCACAGGAGAGGAAGCCCAATCGCTCGGCACTGATCGACCGCGATGCCGAGGTCGCGGAGCATCTCCCCCTCCTCGGGGATCCCGAAGTTGACTTGCACCGAGAGCAGATCCGCGCCGAGAGCGATCGCTTCTTCCGCGCTACCCACCAGAACCTTGCGGTTAGAATTCGGGCTCAGGCCCGTGGAAGCCGAAACGTGGATTCCGAGGAGCGTGTGGGGGGTCAGGACGGGAACAAGCCCGCGAACAGCTCCCTTCGTGACGATGACCAGGTCGACGCCCGCCCGCTCCAGTTCCGCGACGAGCGCGGGGGTCTCCTCCAAGCCATCAATCGGTCCCATCGACACCGAGTGGTCGAGCGGGACCGAGAATAGTCGACGGTCTCCCGGGAAGATCCGCTTTAGTCTCAGTTGTTTTCCGTACATGGTTCTCCTCGCGTGTTTCCGTTGCGAGGGAAGCGCCCGGCGAACGCGCCGCTCAAGACTTCAGTCAGAGGGCTGCGCCGTCCGGGCGCTCCCCTCTCACCAGGACCAGGGCATGACCACTCGCCGGCCGTACGTCGCATTGTCGTCGACGTGAGTCGCGACGGTCATCGTAAGGTCCGACCACCCGTGCGCTATTTAACCCCGCGCCGAGCCGTTGGGGGCCCCGACGGCACCATCGATCAAGAGCCGGTGAAGCGCGAACCCCCGGAGCATCGCGTCCCACATCCGCCTCCGGACCGAGGCAGAGTCCGCAAAGGCCGCCACCATCTCCCCCACGAACCGGCTGTGCTCCTCGTCCGCTGTGACGTGCAACGAGTAGTACGTGAGGTGGTCGTCATCGACCCCGTAGTGTTTGCGGAACGCAGGAAGTAGCCGGGCGCAGAGCTCGACGTTCGGAGGCTCGGACGAGCCACCGGCCGAAACGTAGAACGGTTCCTGCCGGTTGACGTACAGAAAGTCGTCGATTGCCACCATCGTCGAGGGCAAGAGAGGGGTCGACTGGACCTTGGCCCGAGGAAGGCCCAGGCCCTCACAGAAGTGGAGCCACAGCTCCGGATGACCGCGCTCCTTGCCCTTCGGGTCGCCGGCCTCTTCGACCAATTGGTCCAGAATCATCCGCCGGAAGTGGTCAAACTTCGGCTCCCACGAGCAATTCGAAAACCGCTCCGCCATCGCTAAGGGGACGCAGGCCAGCCACGGATAGAACTGGGCGGCCCAGCGGTGAATCACCGGGCGGGAGGCGGTTCCTTTCTCGATCTGCTTGAAAAAGGGATGGAGCTTGAACGGGTGATTGGCCATCTTGTACTTCTCCAGCTCACGTCGGAAGGCCTCGCCTTCGTACTGCATCCACGGCGGTTCGCTCATCGGACTCGCTCCCGACTGGCGAGCGGGCGACGCTATAAGGGGAGCGAGGTTTGTGGGTGAACCTCGCTCCTTAAGGCGCTCCTTCTAAATTCTTCGGCATGCCGACGGGGGAACACTCCGACCGCATCGTACCGCCGTTCGGACCCCTTCAAGGCATCCGGGTTCTCGACTCAGCCCGGGTGGTGGCGGGGCCCTGGGCCTCGACCTACCTCGGTGAATTCGGCGCCGAAATCATCCACGTCGAGGGTCCCCCCTTCGACTATCCGTTCTCTGATCCCACTCGAACGCTACCGCCGCTTCTACCAGAGGGCGCCCCCGCCGACCAGAGCGTGTCGGAGTCATGGGTTCAATACTCCCGGAACAAACTGTCCGTTGGGCTCGACCTCAAGCGGCCAGAGGGACGGGGCGTTTTCCTTGACCTCATTCGGAAGTCGGATATCTGGATCGAGTCGTCGCGACCCGGAACCTACGATGGACTCGAGCTCTCGGACAGCACGGTCCACGCGGTCAACCCTCGCCTCACTATCGTGCACGTTTCTGGGTTTGGCCAAACCGGACGCCCTGAGCGAGTGGGGGCCCCCTCGTTCGACCTGATTGCCCAAGCGTACAGCGGCTTCCTCTGGCTGCAGGGGAACCCCGAACCCGACCCTCCGATGCGTTCGGGCACCGCACTGAACGACACCGTTACCGGCCTCTCGGCCGCGACGGCGGCGCTTATGGGCTACGTCCACGCTCAGCGCACCGGCGTCGGGCAGGTGGTTGATGTATCACAGTACGAGGTGTTCTTCACCCTCCTAGAAAACCTCGCGCTCGACTACTTTACTCGGGGGGTGGTTCGCGGCCGGTTCGGTAATGCCCACCCCCGTCTGTACCCCTACAATCTGGTGCGCGCGGTCGACGGATGGGTCGTCCTAGCCGCCGCAACCCCGGCCAGTTGGAGCCGACTGTGCGCCCTGCTCAAGTTCACCGATCCGCGGTTCGACGATCCTACGTTCCGGAACACTCATCGTGAACTCGTAGACCCCGTGATCGAACGGTTCTGTGCGAGCCGGACGGTCGAGGAACTCGAACGCATCGGTCGGGAGAACGACACGGCAATCTCAAGGGTGTATCGGATCGACGAGATTGCCCGAGATCCTCACTTCCAGGAGCGCGAAATGTTCCTCCAATGGCACGACCCCGTCGCAGGGCCTGTGAAGGGGGCCGGGGTCGCTCCCAAGTTCCAATCCACGCCCGGCGGAGTGTGGCGAGGGGCGCCCTGGCTGGGTCAGGACAACGACACTGTGCTCGGCCAGTTGCTCGGTTATTCCCCGGAGCGAATTCGCGCGCTCCGGGATTCCGGCGTGCTCGGAGAACACCCAGTCACTGCTCTGACGAGCGCCATCGCCCCGTTCTTCGTCCGCGAGGGCTTGTGACGGAGCTCGCGGCGGTCCTTCCGGACGACCCGCTCCGCGACGAGATCGAGCAGTTCGCTCGAACCCACCGACTCGCCGAACGCACGCGAGCGCTCGACGCCCGGCCGGAGTTTCCGTGGAACGAATTCCGGGCCATGGGCAAGGCAGGTTGGCTAGGACTCACGATGCCTCCTGAGCACGGCGGTCGCGGTCTTCCCCTCCGACGGGCAGGTGTATTGCTCCAAGAGTTTGGATTTCAGACAGGTACAGCCTTTGCCAAACTCTCCCTTCAGCCGGAGTTCTCGAGCATCCTTGCGGCGCACGGGTCGGACGCACAGCGCCTGCGACTTGCGCTCCCGTTGGCACGCGGAGAGACGCTTGTGGGGAACCAGATCACGGAACCAAAGGCGGGATCCGACCTTTCCCTTCTAACGACCAAGGTCGAGCACCGGGGTGGCCGCCTTTTCCTTACCGGCACGAAGAGCCAGGTGGCATTCGCCGCGGATGCCCAGACGGCCATCGTCTACGCGCGGTCCGACCGGGCCGGCGCAACCGGGGTCTCCGCGTACGCCGTTCCGCAGGACGTGCCGGGGATCGAGCGACGGATCATCGGAGATCTCGGCGAGTGCTGGATGCGCCGCGGCACGGTGAAGTACGCGTCCGTAGAACTCTCGCCCGATCAGCTGATTGGTGAGGAAGGGCGGGGGTTGGAGTACCTCAAAGTCGAGCTCACCCACGAACGGGCCCTTCTCGGGGCCATCTATCTCGGCGTAGCCCGAGCGTCGTGGGAGGAGACCGTTCGGGAGGCCGGGAACCGTATCGTCTTTGACGGACCGTTATCGGACCAGGAGGCGGTGGCGTTCCCGCTGGTCGAGGACGGAACGCGATTGGCCGCGGCCTGGCTCTACTGCGAGCGAGTGCTGGATCGACTCGACCGAGGGGAACGGGCCGACGATGCCGCAGCGATGAGCAAATGGTTCGCCACCGACGTGGCCTTGACCACGATCGACCACGCCATCCAGTTCCACGGAGGTCGAGGGTACTCGAAAGAGCTCCCCCACGAACAACGATGGCGGGACGTGCGCAGTGGAATGCTTGCCCACGGGACGTCCGAGATCATGCACCGGGTGGCGGCGCGCCGTCGATGGCCCAAAGGCCGCCGGTCTCCAGGGAGAAGGCCCTAGGAGGCGGTCTTGAGACCCGCCCGCTGTCGAAGAGCGTAATAGAACCCGCCGAACGAAGTGGCGGTCGAGGTCCGGAAGCCCTGGCGCCGCAGGGTCTCCTTGACCTCCTTCGGGCTCTGCCGCAGGTCGAGGGTCTTCGAGGAGTCGTACTTGTACTGGAAGGTGCCGTTGGGCCCGCGAGGGAACGCCTCCCAGTCCTTGGCCGACGTCACCCGGAGGTCCTGGAATTTCTTTTCGTGCGGGCCCGGGGCGAACATCGCCATCGTCAGATGCTCCTCATTGAGCCACATCATCGTGGCCTCCCGGATCGCCTCATCGGTCGACTCGTCGAGCGCACCGGGCGCAACCTGAGCCTGGACCCAACCGACCAGCGCGTCAAAGGTCTTCTCGGAGTTCTCCTCCAGCATCTGGAGCACGGCGGATCGGATGGCCGATTTCCGCAACAGGGCAATCCCGCTATCGGAGACCCGGAAGTCGGCCGTGAGTCCCAGGAGCGCCTCGGCGTTGTCGGCGAGCTCCTTCAGCGCGTACACGAAGAGAGGGGTAGGTTGCTCGGACTCCGAGACGTACCAGAGCGAGAATTCCTGGCCGTTGGTCACGAGGGCCAGCGGAGCCCCGACGGACTTGGCGTTCTTGATGGCCTTCTCGGAGTCGGTGCCCGGGTTCGGAGGGCGCTTGACGTCGAGGATGACCCGCGGCTTGCCGGCTTGGTCGAGCAACGCGTAATCCGCGTGGGAGTTGTCTGTCTTGACGGGGAAGTCCAGGAACACCTGGTGCTTGTCATCAGGGTCCCATCCGAGCGTGACGAGGAACGGGTTGACGATCCAATGCTTAATCTGTTGTTCGGTCGGCTCCGTAACGTCGCGCAGAACTTCGGTAGCAACGAGGTAGAAATCTCCCAGGCGACGAGACAGGTCGGCGGCTTCCATGGTGGCGACATTGGAACGTACGGGGCTTAAAGCTTCGGCCGCGGCAGCCGATATTCGCATTCGCCGTCTAGATGCGGGGAAGGCCGACCGGACCCACCCCAAAACCGGACCCGCGCGTTCCGACGTGGTCGGTTTAAAGACCCCGTAAACAAGTCCCGCGAGCGCCGGAATCGCCATGGGGGAGGGTCGACCGCCGGGCCTTGAGAGTGTCGACCCGGAAATCGAAGCCGTCAAACTGTTGAGTCGGGCCCGTCTGTCATCGTGGGGCGCTCTCGCGACGGACGTGGCCCTCCTGGGACTCTTCCTGTGGGGCGTAGATCCGACTAATCTCGCGTACTCGTTCACTGTGCTCGGCCAGAGTGGAGTGCTCGTGGGGTTGGCCGCCGCGGGGTTACTCCTGCCGGTACTCACAATGGTCTGGGCCGGCTGGCTTCTTCAGTTGCTCCGCCGGGGCGACTGGAAAACCGCACGTCGCTGGTTCCCGGCCATCGTCGTGCTCGGCTATCTTTCCCTTATCTGCCCCGGCTTCTACCTCCACGAAACGCTGCACCTGATCGATTCTTCCTCTCGGTCAGGCCGCGGGACGTCGGTCCCGACCTGAGCCCATGGGGGACCAGATTGGACGGGGCGATGCGCGCTATCCGCGGGCCAATTCCTCGATGAACGGCCCGACCGGCTGGAGGGGCGTATCGAGGCCCTCGTACGGAGGAAGCCCAAGCATGTCGCTCATCAGCCACTCGACCTCGTACGGATACAGGGAGGTCGATCCCAAGGCGACCATCAGCCGGGTGAGACGGCGGGCTCCGGTAGCGGAGAGCTTCCAATAGCGGGGGGACTTCCCCAGGACCCGGAACATCCTGTCGGTGAGATCTCGATAAGTGAACCGTTCCGGGCCGCCCAGGTCCATCGTTCCCTGCCCCGACCCTTGCGCCTCCCGGCGGAGTACTCGGGCCAGGTCGGCCGCGGCGATGGGGCTCACGTGGTAGGAACCGTCCCCAAACATCGGAAATAGGGGGTACCTCCGCATCGTGCGCATCATGACGCTCAACAGCACGTCCCTTCGCCCGAACAGCAGGGTGGGCCGAACGATGCGATGGGAAAGGCCGCTCTCCGAGATCGCTGCGTCGACCTGCCGCTTGTAAACTAGGTACGGTAGACCCGTTTCCAGAGACGGCGGCGCCGGTGGGACGCTGACCTGGACGAACCGATCTACTCGGGCGCTCTTCGAAGCCTCCACCAAGCGACGTAGACCGTCGCGCAGGGCCCGGAAGGTCGCCTCTGACTCCCACCGATACCACGCGAGGTTCAGCACCACCTGGGTCTCCTTGAGAAGCGGGGCCCAATCCTGGATGTCCCCAACGTCGGCCCGGACCCATTCGATGTCCCGCCCTTCGTTGGCGGCCAGGTGTCGGTGGACTGACCGGATCCGGAAGTGGGGCCGGAGTTCGGGAAGCACCGCCCGGCCCACCAGCCCTCCGGCGCCGCCGACCAGCAGAAGCCGCGGGGGAGTGCCCGGAATAGCCGTCACGGGAGGGCCGGAGCGGTCTGCGGGGTGATCGCACCCGGGAGGGCCTCCCCCTTCGGCCGGGAGAACACCGATTCCCAGGCTCTCACGACCGGGCCTTTGAGATCGTCCACCGACGCCGAGGCGCGGCGTTCTCGCGCGACGGAGGTCATGACCTCGCCGGGGAGTCCGCAAGGGCGGAACGAGCGGAAGACCGACAGGTCGGTGTCGACGTTCACCGCGAAGCCGTGGAACGCCACCCACTCCTCCACCGCGACGCCGATGGAGGCAATCTTGCGCTGGCCGTCGACCCATACACCGCGCTGACCGTTGACGCGGCCCGCCCCGATCGAGAGCTCCGCCAAGGCGCGGATGACGACCTCTTCCAGATCGTGCACGAAGCGTCGCACGTCCCGGCCCCGCGGGGTGAGGTCGACAATGGGGTACCCGACCAGTTGGCCGGGACCATGGTACGTGCTCTTGCCGCCTCGTTCCACGTCGAAGACCGGAATTCCTTCGGGGAGCACGTCCCCCTGCCGGCCCTGAACGCCGACGGTAATGACGGCGGGGTGTTCGACCAGGATGAGCGTGTCCGGGATCTCCCCGCGCCGACGGGCGGTTCGCAGGGCCCGCATTTCGGCGAGCGAGTCGCCGTACTCGCGGCGACCCCAGTCACGATGGTCGAGCAACACTTCGTCGGGCAACATGCATCGGCTCTCCCAACCAGAGTAACGCGGCCTCTTGAAGCAACTCCGAAAAAGTGGGATGGGGGTGGATGGTCAGGGCGAGGTCCCGGACCGTGGCGCCCATCTCGATCGCGAATCCGACCTCTCCCACCAGCTCGCCGACGCCCATGCCCGCGCCTTGAAACCCGAGCACGGCGCCAGACTTGTCGTCGCCGACGAGCTTGACCCATCCGTCCGTGGCGTGGGAGGCGTGCGCGCGGCCGAGCGCCGCGTAGGGAAACCGCACGTCGCGCGCCGCAAACCCGGCGGCCTGCGCTTCGGAGGTAGTGAATCCGACGGTGGCCAGCTCGGGCACGGTGAAGACCACGGACGGCATGGCTTGAAATTGAAACCGCGTCGAGAGGCCCGCAATCGATTCCGCCGCGACGACCCCCTCCCGGTATGCCTTGTGGGCCAGCATCGGGGGACGGCAGCAATCCCCCACCGCGTAGATGTGGGCGACGTTCGTCGCTTGGCGGTCGTTGACAGGAATGAATCCGGATTTGGGATCGGATTCTACGCCGGCGTCCTCGAGGCCGATGTCCTGCGAGGCCGGTTTCTTTCCGACGGTCACGAATAGCCGGTCGGCCGCAAACTGCTCGGTCTTTCCGTCCTTCTCGACCGTGAGGCGAACTCCGTCTCCCCCCCGATCGAGAGAGGTCGCCTTGGCATCCGTGCGAACCGTCACCCCGCGGGCTTCGAGCCGCCGGGTCAGTTCCCGGGCGAGGTCCGGGTCCATTCCCGGAAGCAGCTGGGGCATTAGCTCGACGATCGTAACTTGCGACCCCGCCGCCGCGGCGAATTCCCCGAGCTCGCAGCCGCTCACGCCTCCCCCCAGCACGAGCAGCGACTTGGGGAGCGAAGACCAATTCAGCACATCGTAGGCCGTTTGCACCTTCGTGCCGTCGGGCTCGAAGCCCCGCAGGGATACCTGAACGGCCCCGGTGGCCACGATGGCGTGCTCGAAATCGATTCGCTCTCTCCCGCCGTCGGGCGCAGTCAGCTCTGCGGAGCGTGGACCGGTAAACCGGGCGGTGCCGGGCAGCACGGTCGCGCCCGCGCTCTTGAGCAGCGAGGCAACTCCTTGGCGCTCTTTGGACACTACCGACTCCTTCCACCGTTGGG
>JASHQC010000094.1 GCA_030037735.1 Thermoplasmata archaeon | reverse complement strand
GGTCGAGCGGCTGGTCCGATTCCTTACGCGCGCCGAACACGTCGGCGATGTCCAGCTGTTCCGACGGGTTCCGGGAGAGCCCGTCCCGATGTGAACCGAGCCGGGCCTACTGCGCCTGCGGTCGACCTAGTTGAACTCGCGCAAGGCTCCCGCCCTTGAACGACCGGCTCGATCGCACCCGGATCGAGTACCGGACTGGCTTGTCCGGGGGTGCGGCGGACGCCGCCAGGAGACGGCCATGCGTCCGCGCCACATCCTCGCGCGGGTACTCCCAGCGCAGGTACTGATCGGGTTTTCGATCATAGGCGACCGGCACCGCGGCGATCAGCAGCGTTCTCTCCGGTCCCATGTGCTCCCTCTTCGTTCCGTCCTGGCCCTTACGGGATTCTGGGACACTCGGTGGGCTCCGTCGGAGTAAAACCCGGTCCAACGAACGGTGATGAAAGCGGAATGGAATCCCCCACAAGGCAGCTGTTCGCCCCGCCCAGGGCGAAAGGTGGAACTCCCCTCCACCCGGCCGCACCGGCCCAGGGGACCCGTCAGCTCTTCAACGCGGTCGCGACCGCCAGAACCGCCCGGTCGACGTCCTCATCCCTCGTTTGCCAGCTCGACACGCTGACGCGCATCGCGCGACGGCCTCGCCAAGTAGTGCCACCGAAGAAGGCCTCCCCGCCCCGGTCGATCGCGGCAATCACCTCATCGGTGCGCCGGTCACTGTCGAGGGCCGACGCTCCCGGATGCGGCGCGATGAACCGGACCAGCCCTTGATTGATGATGGGAGTTGCCACGACCTCCGCTCCGGGGAGTTGGCCGATCCGAGTGACGAGGGACTTCGCGTGCCGGCAGCACCGCTCCACCAGTCGAGCCACGCCGACGCGCCCCAGTTGGCGCAATGCGGCGTACGTCGGGAAGGCCCGCGCGCGCCGAGAAAATTCCGGATTCCAATCGACCGGGTCGCGGGCGCCGGCTTGCTGGATCAGGTAGGATTCGTGGTGAGACATGGAGGCGAGGTGGGATTCCCCGTCTCGCACGAAGGCATACCCGCAGTCGTAGGGAACGTTGAGCCATTTGTGGCCATCCGTGGCCCACGAGTCCGCGGCCTCGATCCCCTGGACTAGGTGCCGATATTCCGGGCTGGCGGCCGCCCACAGACCGAACGCGCCGTCGACGTGGACCCACGCCCCGAACCGCTTGGCGATCGGAATGAGCGTCTCGAAAGAATCGAAGGCCCCCGTGTTGACATCGCCGGCCTGCAGGATCACCACCGTGGGCACGTCGCGATCCGTCTCGAGGTAGCGTTGAAGGTCGATCCCCCGGAGCGAACCCTGCGGGTCGGACGGGAGGATGTGGATTTGCGTCAGTCCTAATCCGAGCAACCGCGCCGCCCGATCGACGGTCCCGTGTCGCTGGTCGCTGGTCACGATCCGGATTGGTGGTGCCCCGAACAGGCCGCGTTGCTCGACATCCCAGTCTCGCCGCGCGAGAAGCCCGTGCCGAGCGGCGGCGAGGCAGGTGGTGTGTGCCATCTGGCAGCCCGTCACGAAAGCAAAGCTGGCGTCGTCGGGGAGCCCGAGAATCTCTTTGAGCCAGTGCCCTGCCACCTCTTCGGCGACCGCGGCCGCCGGGGAAGTCGCGTAGATTCCCGCGTTCTGATCCCATGCCGACGTGAGCCAATCCGCCCCGAGTGCGGCAGGAATGGACCCCCCGATGACCCAGCCGAAGAATCGCCCGCCCGCCGATCCGGTGAGACCCCCTTCGACGTCGCGAACCAGCTCGAGCAGCACTTGCTCTGGCGGAATGCCCTCGCTCGCCAGGGGCTTCGACATCCGGGAGCGCAGGGTGGAGAGGTCTGAGGAAGCGCCGGCTGACCTCCGATCCAGGGAGTTTACAAAGGCCAGCGCATGGTCCGCAGCAATTTCCAGTGATTTGGCGTAGAGTTCCTTCGTGTCCTTCATCCGCCCGGAATCGGGGTCTTAAGTTTAAAGCGCGCCTTCGCGACGGATCTGGGAGAACGAGTTCCAGGGGGAACTACTAAGCCGGCAGTCTTCCGAGTATTTGCCGGATGTACGAGATCTGGAACACGTCGCCTAAGGTCCGGGACCTTTTATCGGCAAATACCTCGTCCGCGTACCATTTGGATCCGAACCGAACAAGCGTCATTAGAATGGGAAGGGCGTCCTCTCCCTTCTCGGTGAGCCCCCATCTCGTGTAGCGCGGTCCGCGCTCCACCGCTTGGATGAATCCCTCGCGCTCCAGCTCCCGGAGCCGCATCGCGAGGACGCGCTTGGTCAGCCCGGGGGTGATCCTCAGCATGTCGTTGAATCGCTGGACGTGGTAGAGTCCAATGTTCCGGAGCACTAGAAGCGCCCACTTGTGGCCGAGGACATCGAGGCTGGCCTTCACGGGACAGCCCGAGAATTCCACCTTGAGTTCCGCGGGCTGCAGTACGCCGGCCTCTCGCTCCATCGAAGGTATACTTCCCGTCACCTATGGGCTCATATGGTTTACTTAGGATACCTTCGGCCCAGCTCGGTGGGTGGATCATGGCGGACAAAAAGGTGCGTATCCTCGTGGGGACCCGGAAAGGCGGCTACATCGTCGAGAGCGATCGGGCGCGGAAGAAATGGAAGCTCGCCTCCAAGATCCAGGAGGGAACCGACATTTTCCACATGATCGCCGATCCCCGCCATCCAGGCGACCTCTACGCCTGCGTCAACTCGTGGCTCTGGGGCCCGATCCTCTACCGGTCCCGCGACTACGGGAAGAAGTGGTCCGAGATTGGAACCCCGATGATGGCCTCGACCAAGACGCGGCCTCCCCGTTTCGATGGGAACCCGGATACTCCCGCCCCTACGTATGCAGTGGCGAACCTCTGGCACCTCGAGCCCGGACACGAAAGCGAACCGAACACGCTTTTCCTCGGCTTGGATCCCTACTCCCTGCACCGGAGTGATGACCTGGGAACCTCGTGGGAACCGGTTTCGGGCCTGAATGACCATCCCACGAAATCGAAGTGGAACCCCGGCAACGGGGGCCCATGTCTGCACACCATCGTCATCGACCCGACCCGTCGCAGTCGCATGTACGCGGGCATATCGGCGGCCGGACTCTTCCGGACGGAGGACGGCGGGCTGAACTGGGTGCCGGCGAACCACGGTGTCGAGACCCCGTTCCAACCCGTGAAGTTCCCGGAGGTCGGGCAGTGCGTGCACAAGGTCGCCCTCGACGCGGCCCGTCCCGACGTGCTCTATCGCCAGGACCATGGGGGAATCTACGTGAGTCACGACGCCGGTGAGCGATGGGAACGCATCGGGAAGTCGCTGGACGACGACTTCGGCTTCGTCGTGGCGACGGCGAAGAGCCTTCCCGGTCGCGCGTTCTTTGTCCCGCTCCGGGGCGAGGCCCGGCTAACCTCTCGCGGCGGATTCCAGGTCTATCAGTGGAACGATTCCTCGAAGAAGTGGAGCACCCTCATGCCGTCGAGCCGGTTCCCGGGCGATTTCGGAACGCACCGGGAAGGCCTCGCGTGCGACTCCCTCGACCCCGCCGGCATCTACGTTGGGACGACGACCGGCCAGCTGTTTGTCTCGCCCAACGCCGGGAAGTCCTGGGACCAGGTGCCGTTCCAGTTCCCGACGATCCACTCGGTCTCCGTGGCGGGTCCGGCGTAACCGAACCCGGGATACTCCTTCACCGGTAGGTCATGAGCGAACAACCGGAAATGAAGGTCGTCGTGATGAGGCACGGACCGTACCGGGTCACCGGGAACGTGCCGCTCGCGGTCCAGGTAATCACCCCGAACCCCGCCGGAGAATCCTGGGACTGGACCGAGGGCCGCTCGTTCGCAGGTGGAGCGGAGTACTTCCTGTGCCGATGCGGCCAGTCCAAGAACAAGCCGTTCTGCGACAACTCCCACCTTACGGTCGGCTTTCAGGGAGAGGAGACCGCTTCCCGCCGTCCGCTCGAGCGCCAATCCGTCCACTACGATGGCCCTACCATGCTGCTCAGCGACGCCGAGCAGTACTGCGCGTTCGCTCGGTTCTGCGACCCGGGGGGGAAGATCTGGAGCCTGATCGAACGGACCGAGCAGCCGGCCGTAGCCGAGTTGGTCGTCCGAGAGGCGAACCACTGTCCAGCCGGCCGTCTCGTGCTTCACGATAAGAAGACGGGCCGGCCAATCGAACATCCCCTTCCCCCCTCGCTCGGATTGATCGAGGACCCGGCCCTGAGGTGCAGTGGCCCGCTCTGGGTGCGGGGGGGCCTCCGGGTGGAGTCCCAGGATGGCAAGGCCTACGAGACAAGGAATCGCATGACCCTCTGCCGGTGCGGTGCGTCGGACAACATGCCCTTCTGCAATGGCAGCCACGCATCGATCAAATTCCGGGATGGCCTGATTAAAGACGTCGGTCCGTAGTCCCTCCACCCTCGCGCGGCTCAGAATCCGGTTTCGGGACAGGCGGGTGACAGCGGGCAGGTCAATGACCGGGCCGGCGAGGCCCACGCTCGTTCGAGTAGGGGGCCGTGCCTACGTCGACGGGAGGCGGCAGTGGCTGGGACGCATTGGTTACCCGCGCGGCCGCCTCCCTGAGGTTCCAGCTCTCCTCGAGGGTCAACGGAGAGGCGCGCAAGGCGTCTACCATCAGAATGAATATGCCGACCGCACCGAGCGCAAACAGACCCGCTCGTGCGAGGTTCATCTCCGCGCTGGAAGTACTGATCAACCCGTCCAACCCGTCCACTAATCCGATTCCGAACAGCGCGGCCAAGCTCGTACAGAGCGCGGTCAAGAAGATGGTTCGGCGGCGTGAGTCCGCCAGCAGGCGGGCGAGGGCGAGCTCGGGGCCTTCACGCCGTCGGAGGAGAAACAGCAGGGAAACGCCGAAAATGAGGAGGCCCAAGGAAATGGCGAGCGTGAGGGCTTCTACGATGTTCGCTTCGAGTGACGCCGACGAAGAACGAAACGCCTCCGCGGCCATTTAGGTTGTCCTCTGGGTAATGAAATTGATGCCAGGAGCCTAGCGCCCTTCGGTCGGTTCGGACTCTGTTCGGGACTCTAGCGGAGGACGCGTAACAGCGCATTCCCGCTGCTCGATTGCCCCTCCGTGCCTCGCGAACGCCTCGGCGACGGGGAGGGCTCCGCCGTGTAAGTAAATACACCGACCCCCCTGTTCCTTCACTGAAGAGGCGATGGCAGCGGATGCCGAACCTGGTCGTCGGTTCGTCGGGCGACCCGAGGCGGTCGAGGCTCTTCACCGTCGGTTGGACGAAGCACAAGCGGGCCGGGGCGGTGTCACTCTACTGGTGGGCAACACGGGGGTCGGAAAATCGACTCTCGTCAACGAGCTCGCGCAGGAGATTCGCGCGCGCGGCGTCCGTCTCCTGTTCGGTCGGGCCCTAGCGCTCGACGACCCTCCTCCATACTCCCTCGTCCATTCCGCATTCGAAAGCCTGCGCGACGATCCGATCCTCCGGTCAGACGAGGCCTCCGCTCTAGGCGGGGACCAGTTTCTACTCGACTTCGCCCCTCTTCTGGCTCAGGCTGCCCTTCCTGCCCGCGTCGGGATTGAGCAGCGGCTGCTCGAAGCCCTCGATCAAACCGAGGAGCGGCGTAGGCGAGCGCGGGAGCGAATCCTGACCGGCATCGTCGATAAATTCCTCGAGTACACGCAAAAAGGCCCGACAGTCCTCCTCCTCGATGAGCTCCACCGAGCGGACGAATCGTCGCTGAGCGCTATTGAGTTCCTCGTGAATCATCTCCAGGAGAGACCCCTTTGGATTTTGGGGACCAGCCGTCCGTACGCCTCCCTCTCGGAATCAGGAGCGGCGCGCCTAGAGGCGTTCGAACACGCAACCCGCGCTGAAGAGATCCTGCTCCGCCCGCTCTCAGCCGAAGAGGTCGAGAGCTACTTGCGCATGAGCGAACCGTCTCGCAAGTTCTCCCGGGAGGAGGTCGCCCGGCGCTACGTCCAGACCGGCGGGAACCCCCTCCTCCTCCGCCAGCTGATCCGCAGAATTTCCCACGGGGGCAGGGTCCGAGCTCCGTTCGGGCCCGGGCGTTCCGTGATCGATGAAGAGGCCCAGCGGATACTCGAGGTGGCCGCCGTGCTGGGGTCGGAGTTTACCTTCCACCTCCTCCTCAGCGCGAGCGGCGAGGACAAGGACCGTCTCACGAAAGTCGTCGACGGCCTCGTCGATCAGGGGTTCCTCTTCGAGCGCACGGGGGATGTCCTGGAGTTTCCTCAGGATCGTTTCCGGGAGGAGACGTACGGTCAGCTCAGCGAGAGCCGCCGCCGTGACCTACACCAGCGCGCGGGGGAAGCCCGTGAAACGATGGGAAATGAGGGCCCGAACCGCGTCTTCGGCCTCGCCCGGGACTTCTACCTCGGTGGCGTGGACAGGAAATCGGTCGAGTACAATCGTATCGCGGCCGAAATCGCGGACGGGGCCTCCGCGCCCGATGTCGCCCGGGATTTCCTCGCCCGTGCGCTCGAGAGCCAGCGGGATCTAGTCCCGGGGGACTGGGAGGCGGAAGCGGAACTGGTCCTCGAGCTGGGACGCACGACCTACGAGCTGGGGCGTTTAGAGGAAGCCGAAAAGATTCTCCGGAACTTCCTCGACCGGGCGGCGGGCGGCCCTTCCCTCTCCCCTCGGCTCCGTGCCTCCCTCGAGATTTACTTGGTCCGCGTGCTGACCGCGCGGGGAGATCTGCGCGCCGCGACGGCGCTGGCGAAGAACGTGCTCTCCCGGCCGGGGCTCGGGGACCAGTTGACCATTCGCATGGGGGCTCACGCCCATCTGGGCTTGGCGCTCTACTACGACGGGCTCTACTCCGAGGCGCTCAAGGAGAGTATGGAGGTGATCCGGCTCGCGCGCGAAGCCGGCAACGAGCGGGCCCTCGCCCACGCCAAATTGTGGCGGGCCGGTTGCCTGGCGATGATGGGCCAGATGGAGCAGGCGATCGTCGAGGCGCGGGAGGTGGCCGCCACGCTCGACCGGTCCGGGTCCGTGGGGGAATCCGCTCAGGGCCATCTCTTCCTAGGGAACATGCTGGCCGACGACCGGTCCACCCCTTCCATTCGCCAGGAGGCGATCGCCGAACTGCAGAAGGCGATTCGTCTGGGGTCGAAGGCCCAGGACCCTCGCCGCGTCGGCTGGGCGTTCTACCACAGTGCGGAGCTGCTGCGCAGCGAGGGCCGGCCCGAGGAGGCCGTCGTGAATGCCCAACAGGCGTGCGACACGCTCGCCCGAATCGGGGACCGGGTCGGGCAAGCCGTATCGATGAAAATTCGGGGCCAGATTGCGATGGACCGAGGGGCCTATGACATAGCGGAGGCCGACCTCATGGGGGCGCACCACCTGCTCGAGGGACGGGGCAACCGGTTACAAGAGATCGATGTGGTTCTGCGGCTGGCGCAGCTATCCTTTGCCCACGGTGACCGCCCCGCCACTGTCGCTCGTATCGAAGAGCTTGAGCGGCTGAACCTCCCCACGGCCCGGCCCGACCTGGCCGCCGAGTTCCAACAGCTCAAGGACAAACTCGCCATGTCGGAACGAGCCGGCACCGCTGGGTGAGGCTCCAAGAGCCCACCGGGGATGGTCCACCCTCCTCCCTCCCCTTTGGAGCCGGGTGCCGCGTAGGTCCACACACCGTCAGTCGCCCGACCCCGAATCCTTCGCCCTTGGAATCACTTCGGGGCGAATCGGGCGGTGAAATGCGGCATCCGCTCCGGTCGATAGGTCATCCGAAGACCTCGAATCTCCGTCCGTCGCGCATACACCCGACCGACGACGTCCGCGACATACGCGAGATGGCTCGCGGAGTAGACTCGTCGCGGGATGGCAAGACGAACGAGCTCGAGCGACCGCGACGCCGCCGCGCCTTCCGTGCCGAACATCAGGGCCCCCACCTCGACCGATCGAACGCCGCCTTCCCGGTAGAGTTCGACCACCAGGGCCTGCCCGGCGAGGTCGTCGTCGCCGAGATGCGGGAGGAATCGGCGCACGTCGAGATAGATCCCGTGACCGCCCACCGGGTGGAAGAACGGCACCCCGGCTTCCTCGAGGAGCGCGGCCAGGTACCGCACTTGGGCGATTCGGTGTTCGAGATAGTCCAGTTGGGTCGCCTCGGTGAGGCCCACCGAGATCGCTTCGAGGTCCCGGCGCGCCAGTCCCCCATACGTGGGGAACCCTTCGTACAGGATGAGCGCCTCCTTCAAGCGCTCCGCCAGCGGCTCGTCCCGGGTGGCAACGAAGCCTCCGATGTTCACGAGGCCGTCCTTCTTGGCGCTCATCGTCGCGCCCGCCGCTAGGTCGAAGAAGGCCCGACCGATGTCGGGGATCGTGCGTCCGCCCAGACCGGGTTCGCGCTCCCGGACCAAGTAGGCGTTCTCGGCCCACCGACACATGTCGAGGTAGACCGGCACGTGGTAATCGGCCGCCACGCGCGCGACCCCCTGGAAGTTCTCCAAGGAAACCGGCTGGCCCCCGCCGGTGTTGTTCGTGACGGTGACCATGATCAGCGGGATCTTCCCCGGACCGGCCTCGCGGAGCAGTCTCTCGAGCGCGGCCAGGTCGACGTTCCCCTTGAAGGGAAAGTCGCTCACGGGGTCGTACGCCTCGGGAACGGCGAGATTCACCGGCGTTGCGCCTTGGTGAAGGACGTGGGCCTGCGTCGTGTCGAAATGCATGTTGTTCGGCACGATGGACCCGGGGCGACACACGCTCGAGAACAACAGGTTCTCGGCGGCGCGTCCCTGATGGGCCGGCACGATGTAGGGAAAACCGGTCAACGATCGCACGGTCTCTTCGAAGTGGGCGAAGTTTCGGCTCCCCGCGTACGACTCATCCCCCAGCATCAGCGCGGCCCACTGTTGGTCGCTCATGGCTCCCGTACCGGAGTCGGTCAGGAGATCGATTCGCACCTCCTCCGACCGGAGGTTGAACAGGTTGTAGTGGGCCCGCTCCAGCGCCCGCTCCCGATCCTCGCGAGAAGGGTTCGGGATCCGCTCGACCACCTTGGTCTTGTAGGGTTCGAACGGAAGCGGTCGGGGAGAGAGCTCGGTCACCGTCGTCCCGACGGTCCCCGATTATTTATCCCGGGCTTCTCGCCGGATTGACCTCCAGAGGTGGGGGAGGGGTTGTTTCCGGTCCCCCGCGCCCGAAAAACCCCGCTTCGTTGCGTTGGGGAGATTGCCGGCTCTGTAGAAGGAGATCGGGTCTCAGACATCGTGGCCGCGCACGACCACGCATCCGGGGTCGGAGTGGGGGACGTGACCTCGGAGACTTCCTTCGGGACCCTCACCGGCCGCTCCGGGTCACCGGGGGCCGGAGCTCATGGCCATGCGATAGAAATCCCTGAGCCGGCCGGGAGCCATCCCCGGGAACGTATCCTCCGGGGTGCGAGACCTGCTGTCCGAGTTGACCTGAGGGCGAGGTGCCGCAGCCAGAACGCGTTTCAGCCCCGACGCCTATTAGCCCCCTACCGATGTCGCCTCCCTTCTCGGCATGGCAGAACCGGTGACCGTCGACGACATCCTCGCCGCTCGCGAACGGATCCGCTCCACCGTAGTTCGAACCCCCCTCATTCCTTGGGACGGTCCCCCGGGCCGGGCCAAGATTTACCTCAAACTGGACAATCTTCAGCCTACCGGGTCTTTCAAGGTCCGCGGCGCGGGAAACTCCCTCGCCGTCGCCGCCGAGCGGGGGAACGTTCCGGGCGTCTATACCACGAGCGCGGGGAACATGGCGCAGGCCCTAGCGTGGCACGCCCGTCGCCTCGGCATTCCTTGCTCTGCCATTGTGCCGGATTCCGCTCCCGAGGTCAAGCTGGCGGGAATTCGGCGCCATGGCGCGCAGATCATTCAGCTCCCCTGGGACCAGGTTTGGCAAGTCATGATCGAGGGTCGGTACGGTCCTCTGAAGGACCTGCTCTACGTCCCTCCGTTCAACAGCAATGAGATGATCGCGGGAAACGGGACGGCCGGTTTGGAAATCCTCGAAGAGCTGCCGGACGTCCGAACCGTCTTCGTCCCCTTTGGCGGGGGAGGACTGATTGCCGGCATAGCGACGGCAATCCGACGGCAAAGGCCGGAGGTGAAAGTGGTCGCTTGCGAGCCGGAGACGGCGGCTCCATTTGCCGCCTCGCTCAAGGCCGGAAGGGCCGCGGAGGTCGACCGGATTCCAAGCTTCGTGGACGGAATCGGGACCCGGAACGTCTTGCCCGAGATGTGGGCCCGGCTAGCGGGACTCGTTCAATGGTCCCGCGTGCTCACGTTGAAGCAAATTGCGACGGCGGTTCGGACCTGCTTCGAGACGCATCACATCGTCGTGGAAGGGGCGGGAGCGGCCTCCGTGGCAGCGGCGCTCCTCGAGCAGCAGCTCGACGGACCGATCGTGGCCTTCGTATCGGGCGGTAATATTGACCGGACGAAGTTGGTCTCCGCCCTCGAAGGGAAGGTGCCGGGCCCCTAGGGGACGTCGGCCGGCATGGCCTCGTGTTCTTATCGAAGCTGGCGCGTCGTAAGGAAATCGCTATGCACCGACAGAAAGTCCCGCTGGCCGGTCGACCTGGATCACGTCATCGACCTGAGCGACCGTGGGGTAATCGTAGCGCTTTCCCTCGAGGTAGCGCCGAGCATAGAGCGCGGCCACCAGTCCAAACCGAGGCGAGCGGAGGGCGTTGGCGATCTGGAGGAGCTGGGTCACCGCGATGGCATGACCGAGATCGTCCAAGAGGTCCTTCCCGAAGAACTGAGCCTCCGTTTCCGAGTAGGAAGCCAAGGAGTTTAGGGTCTCCTCGATTCGCGCGCGAGCGAGTGCGAAAATTGCCTGGCCGGTGCGAATCGTGGTCTCGCGTCGTTCGACTTCCTGCCGCAGGACTTGCGTCACTCCCTTCTTGGCAATCACTTCCAAGAGATCGAGCGCTTGGATATTGCTCGGCCCCTCCCAGATGGGTGTAATCAGCGCCTCTCGGTGCCAACGCTCCACCGGGAACTCGCGCAGGAAACCCCGGCCGCCATGGAGCTCCATGGCGACCCTAGTCACGTAAGCCGAGATGTCGGCGGTCACGTTCTTCGTGATGTGCGTCAGGAACCGGGCGTAGTGATACGTCAATCCGTACGGCGGAGTGTCGGTCCAAGCCTTCTGAAATCCCTCCACCGCATGGAAGGCCAGGGCCAACCCGCCCTCGATGGCCACCTCGAGGTCCAACAGGTCCCGCCGGATCAGGGGATGATCGATCAACCGTCGGCCGAATGCAGTGCGGGCCTGAGTGTAGTAATAGGCCTCGAGGTACGCCTTCCGGGCAATGCCCAGGGCAGCCATCGAATTGGCGAGACGAGACACCATCAGGTTCTCCAGCGTGTAGTACACCCCTTTCTCGGGCTCTCCGAGAAGCCACGCTTCCGAGCGATGGAATTCGACCTCGCCCGTCGGAACTCCGATGGTCCCGCTCTTTTCCTTCAATCGGCGGACCAGGAAGTTGCGCTTCCCGTCATGGGTTCGCTCAGGGACCAAGTACAGTCCAAGTCCTTTCGCGCCCCGGCGGTCTTCGCCCACCCTCGCGGTCACCAGAGCCAGTTCGGCCAGCCCGGCGTTACTGGCGAAGTACTTCGTGTCCCCCTCGATCGTCCATCGTCCATGGCGCAGGTCGGCCCGCACTCGGTTGGCGCCCAGGTCGCTCCCTCCCTGGATCTCGGAAAACCACGTTGCTCCGTACTGGATGGGATCTGCTTCGCCGATGAGGTGAGGGAGGAACTCCTTGGCCGAGGCATCCCCGTACTTGAAAATTGCAAATGCCGTCTGGTTCGTCACCGTGAGAATGCATCCGATCCCCGGATCAGCGATCAGATAGAGGGATGCGAAATGCTCGAACCAGTCCCCGCGGCGATAGGGGCCTAAGTTCACGGCGGCGTCCTTCATCAGCCACTCCAGGACGCGCATTTCGGAGGGCGCTAGCCACGCCCGATCGACGCGTTCCCCGTCAACACTCCACATGATGTGTTCCGGGTGCCCAAACTTGTCGACGTACTCCGCGACTTCGTAGAGGTCCTTGCCGGCGAATTCCCCCAGCCGCGTCAGGTCGGGAAGTGTGTTTAGATGAAATTGCAGGATAGCCTGGAACGGCCGGTCGATAGTGAAGTGGTTTCGGCCGTAGGCGTGGGAGAGGTGATGATAAGGCGAATCCGGCACAACGTGCCGATTGCCCCCGTCTAATTAACGAGGGCCGGGGGACCTTCCGTTACACAAACCCGACGTTAGAAATCGATTCGAACGGCCGGCTTCAAAGTCTTTCGTTGCCGATCGGCCCCTTTAGCAGACCCGACGGTAGGAGACTGTGCAGCCGTGCCCACTCCGTGCGGCCCGTTACGGGACGAACCCGACTCGCCTTCGGGCGAAATGGGCAGGTCCGGCAGTGGGATTACGTGCAGGCTGTACCGCAGGACGGGATAGTCACGGCCACCGACCCTGGCAAACCTTGAGGCGCTGACCAGGCCTGCGTTCCGCGGGAAGATCGGTGGACCCCTTCAGTCACATCCTCTTGGCGTACTTGCTCGGCTTCGGTCTCTGGGGTCCGTCGGGGTTGCAGTTCGTCGTTGCTTCAGCGTTCGCCGGGGCGCTTCCGGACGCTGACGTCGTGCTCTATCCCCTTGCGAGTCGGTTTCCACTGCTGCGTCACCGCGGAATCACGCACTCCATTGTTGGTGTGACCATCTTGGCCGTCGTGGGCACGTTCGTGGTGCCACGCGTCCTCGCCTGGGGCCTTGGACCGAGATTTGGCGCAGGTCCACTGTGGGACTTCTTCGTTGCGCTGGAAGTGGGGGGCCTCTCGCACGTGCTCCTCGATGCCATGGACCATTTCTCCGTGCCGATCTTCGCTCCGTTCTCCCTGCAGGAATTTCATTTCGACGCCGACCGGATAGCGAACATCGGCGCAATGTCGTTCACCGTCTTCGCGTATGCGACCATGCTCTACGAGAGAGGACGGGTCGCACTCTGGATCTGGGAGGTCACGGCCTGGATCCTGTTGGCGGCAGCGCTCCTCTACTTCGGGATCCGTCTCTTCACCCGATGGTCTGCGGGAGTGGCGAAGCGACGTAATGGGTTTGACGAGGTGATCCCTCAAGCAAATCCGCTGGTCTTCCTATTCTATGGTCGCTCGGAATCTGGCGGGGAACTGCACCTGCGCGTCGCTCGGTATCATCTTCTCCGCGGCTTTCTCATGCTGACCGCGTCGCTGACGGTCCCTCTCCCCTCCTCCGGTCCGGGACCTGTCACAGGACTCCCGGAGGCGCTAGCCCGGAGCTACGAACCCGCTCGTCAGGCGAGCTGGTTTCTGGCAGAGACGCATCACTTCGGTGAATCGCGCGTCGTTCCCGGTGGGTTTGAGGTGTTCTGGTACTCGCTCGAGATGGTGTTCCTCGGCCGGGCAGCCGGAGTACTGGTCCAGGTCGACGGGCCGACCGGTTCGGTGACCACGCGGCCCGTCTGGAGGGACCCTCGTCGGATCTTTCAGCTGCGCTCGTAAGCCCTACCGCCGGACTATTCGCGGCAAGTCCGATTGAAAAAAAGTCGCTGACCAGCGCCCTTTGATGAATGAGCGATCGAACCTGGGGCGTATGCTTGCTTCAATTTCCCTGGCGCTGAGTAGTCCTTCGTCGACGTTTCTCGGGGAAAACCGAAGAAAGATGTCGGAGGGGGACACGGCTGAATCTCAACTCCCTGGCAACCGGCCGAGACCGTCCTCTGAGCCGGGGCTTAATCTAAGATGGACCGTTCTCGGGCCATGGTCCCGAACCGCCGCCTGGCCGCCATCATGTTCACCGACATGGTCGGGTCTACGGCCCTCGGTCAAACCAATGAGGCGGAAGCCCTTCGGTTGGGAGAGGAGCAAGAGCAACTGATCCGGCCCCTCTTCGCGGCCCACCAGGGGCGCGAGATCAAGTCGATGGGCGACGGGTTTCTCGTAGAGTTCGACAGCGCGCTGCGGGCGGTCGAATGTGCGATCAGCATTCAGCAACGAATCCACGACCGAAACGCGCAGCCGGGGCAAACCCCGATATGGATTCGTGTGGGAGTCCACCTCGGTGACGTCGAGGTTCGGGGCAGCGATATCTTCGGAGACTCCGTCAATGTCGCTGCTCGGATCGAGCCTCTCGCCGAGCCCGGGGGAATCTGTGTCACCGACCCGGTATTCGGCCAGGTTCGGAACAAGATCCCCAATCGGCTGGAGAAACTGCAGCCCCAAGTGCTCAAGAACGTACGATTCCCCGTGGATGTTTACCGAGTGACCATGCCGTGGGAGGAGCGTACCGGCACCACCGGAGAGTTGGATGCGCACCGCATCGCGGTGATGCCTCTGGTGAACATGATTGCCGACCCCACGGAAGCCTACTTCGCGGACGGCATGACGGAGGAGATCATTTCAGCCATCTCCAAAGTCCGTGAACTCGATGTCATCTCTCGCACCTCGGTGATGCAGTACAAGAACACGACCAAGAAAGTGGCCGAGATCGGCAGGGACCTGAACGTCGGGACCTTGCTGGAGGGGAGTGTCCGGAAGGCGGGGAACCGGGTCCGTATCGCGGTCCAATTGATCGACGCCAACAGCGACAAGCACCTCTGGGCCGAGAACTACGACAGGACACTCGAGGACGTATTCTCCATCCAGAGCGAGATCGCCCAGAGCGTCGCATCTATGCTGAAGGTCGCGCTCCTTGAGAAAGATCGGAAGAGGCTTGAGCGGATCCCAACCAAGGACCCCGAGGCGCACGCACTCTTCCTGAAAGGGAATGCGGCCCCCTCCTACGAGATCGCATCCACGTTCTATCAGAAGGCAATCGATAAAGATCCCCAGTACGCCCTCGCGTACACCAAGCTCGCCAACGCGGCCCTCCAAATGGGTTTCAGCGAAACTGTCCCGGCACAGGAGTTCTCCAAGAAAGGGGAGGCGTTGGTCCTGCGGGCACTCGACCTCGACCCCTCGCTGGCCGAGGCGCACGCCGTGTTGGCCGTCGCCCTCTTCTCGCGAGGGGAGTACATCGGCGTCGAGCGAGAA
>JASHQC010000093.1 GCA_030037735.1 Thermoplasmata archaeon | reverse complement strand
CCCCCGGCGGAGTGGTTTGGTCCGGGTGGAGTGCAATCAACTGCTTCCTTACTTCGCGGGAAACTGATTCGACGAATTCGATTGGGAGGTCCTTGGTGAAGAGGGCCCCGTGAGCCCACCTTCCACTGAGGGCGACAACGACGCGGCTCTGGGCCTGACGCTCGGCTTCGTTCCGGGTGCGAGCGCCGCTGCCTTGGCCTACATCATCGCGAAGGGAATCAAGGACCAACGCGCCCGACGGCGAGGGGCTGGCTAGACATGTACGACGATATTGAGTTCGGCCGAGCTCTCGTACACGGGGTTGTGTATGGGGCGGCGAGCGCTGGTCACGACCTAACGCGCGCCGACCCCGAGTTGACTCCTGACGAGCGCGAAGCGCAGCATCTGACGGTCTTCGGACTTCAGCTGCTGGGACACGCGCTTGTCGAGATCGGGGCAGCCGCCGTTCAAGCATGGCGGGAGAACCGCGATTAGGCCAGGAATAGCAGCCTTCGACCCCGCCTCGGTTGTGGTGCCCCCCGGAACGTTAGAATACCCGGAAGCGGTTCGCCGTTCGGAATGCGTTGGATTCGTCTTCTGCCGATCCTGATAGGCGTCGCCATTCTGCTCTTTGGAATCTACTTGGTTTCTACGAACGGCTACCTGGGATCCACCTACCTCCCAGGAATCATCGGAATCCATCCCTGCTCGTCCAACTCGACGAGTCCGGTCCCAAGCGGCGGTTGCGCCTACAGCTACCTAGGATACGGTGTCGGGACCATCGTTTGCATCTTCGGACTCGGGATTCTCGCCAGCGGTGCACGCCGGTTCGCCTCGGGCAGCGGGACCGGAGCAGCCTCGGTTTCTCCCGACGTCCTCGCCGCGATCGCCCAAGCCCAATCCCGGGCCACTGCAGCGGGCACCGGGGCCGCTCCCGGCGCCCGACCGGGGACGGTCTACTGCTCAAAGTGCGGAGCAGCCAACCCCGCCCAGGCCAAATTCTGTCACCAGTGTGCCTCAGTGATCAGTGTCGCCCCGTCGTCGCCGCCTCCCGCCACTCCACCGTCTGGGCCGAATACCTGACGGGCGATTGGACGGGCCGGCTCGCCAGAAAAGGGCCGTCCAAATTGCCGGCGGCCTCAGCTGCCGGTTGAGCGCGGCGAAGCCGCGATGGGTCGAGTGAATGGGCTCGGCCGGATTCGAACCGGCGGTCTTCGCTGTGTGAGAGCGACGTCTTCACCGCTGGACTACGAGCCCGCTTCCGGCGGGGCGGACGCGCCGGCGGCCATAATGGTCACGCTGACCCGCATCCTAGCGGCAGATGATCAAACGGCCGCGAGCACCAGCGGGATCGCCAGGGTGGCAATCACCGTGAGGGTGAGACCGCTGGCAAGCGCCATCGATCCGGCGTCCCGGTCGCCGTACGCCGTGACGAAGTAGAGCGTGGTATCCATCGTGGTCGCTCCGCCCATCGCGGTCAATCCCTCGGCCCGGATCCGCGAACCCAACCAGGGCGCGGTCACCATGGTCAGGTTTTCCCGAAAGAAATTCGTGAGAAACGCGACGAGGCCGGCCAGCGGTCCGATTGCCGTGGTCACGAGCGGGCCGGTCAAACTGTAGAATCCGAATCCTAAGGTCGTGGCCAGCGTGGCACGGAAGGAAAATCCAGTTGCGAGAGAGAAGACGGGAGCGGCGATCAGCGCCCCCGCCACCGCCGCCATCAAGGGAGTCGGCGCCGTCCGAAGCGCGTCCCACGAAAACCGGATGCTGAATCCCACAAGGGCCATCAGGATCAGCAGGGTCACGGTGACGGCGGTCTCGCCGGGCAGCGTCACGAAGCGGCCCGCCGTGTATCCGGCGACCAGGGCGACGACAATGAACGCCCCCAACGGGCGCGGTGGCCGGCCCGTGCCCGGGGTCGGCGGCCGTCGAGGCAGGATCCGCGTGAGGCCGACGGTTACCGCCAGCATGAGGGCCACCAGACCAAGTGCAAGGGGGATCGCGAGCAGGAGATGGGCGACCGCGAGAGCGGCGAGCAACACGCCCAGAGAGAAGACCAACGCCACGACGTCCGCCAAGATGGCTCGGTCGATCCAAGGGCTCCGCCAGCGGGTCAGGTACCCCGCGAGCACCCCGCCTCCAAAGGCCACGTACAGGTAAACGTCGATCACGCTACCGAGCCCCCGGCCCCGTGGCGCGTTGGCCGAGGTTCACGCCGTCCAGGGGGTGATCGTCACGGGGTGGGTAGGGGCTCCGCGGCCGAGCCAGAGCGTGTCCTCCCGGTCCACGCCGTAGCTCAGGTATTCCACCGGAACCCGCGTCTCCTGTGTGATGTATCGGAGAAACCGCTTGAGGGCCCCGGGAACCGCCGCCACTCCTTCCTGCCGTATCCTTTCCCGAAGTCGCGAGGTGAACCGTGGCCAGCCCGGAAATTGCTCGTACATGGGCGTGACCTTCGCGTAATCGCTCGCCTGGGTGGGCGGATAGTCGGAGATCGTTTCGCCGGATTCGGTCCGGTAGCCGACGCAGATCGGGACCTCGTCGAGCCCGCCCAGAACATCCGCCTTGGTGATCGCGAGGGAGGTGAATCCGTTCAGCCGAGCCACGTACCGGAGCAGGACGAGGTCGAGCCAGCCGCACCGGCGCGGCCGGCCGGTGGTGGCTCCCCGCTCGTCCCCTTCCCGCAGCAGGAACTCCCCCATCGCTCCCCCCACCTCGGTGGGGAAGGGGCCTGCACCGACCCGAGTGGCGTAGGCCTTCGCGACGCCGAGGACCTCGTCTAGCTCGGCGGGGGGAATCCCGCTTCCGACAAGGGCACCGGCAGCGGTAGGGTGGGAGCTCGTGACGAACGGATACGTGCCAAAATCGACGTCGAGCAGGGCGCTCTGAGCCCCTTCGAGAAGGATCGAGGATCCCTCGTTGATCGCGTTCCACAGCATCGGTTCGGTCGGGCGGACGTACATCGCGAGCCGGCTGCCGACGTCGCGCAACGCCGCCTCGAGCTCCTCCCGGGGCGGTGGACTCGACAGGAAGCTCTTCGTGGCGTAGAGGAGGTCGAGTCGCTGGCCCAGGTCGGCGGGGTGGATGAGATCCACCATCCGGATCCCCCACCGACCGTACCGGTCCTCGTACGCCGGACCGATGCCCCGGCGCGTTGTCCCGACGGAACCGGAGGGGTTCTTCGACGTGCGCAGCTCCTCCTCCCAGGCGTCCTCCAGCTGGTGCAACGGGAGCAGTACGTGGGCCCGTTCGCTCACGACGACCTCGCCCTTCAGGAGGTCGCGCTGCTGCAGGTCCAGTATCTCGCTCTCGAGGGCCGCCGGATCGATGACCATGCCGGGGCCGGAGATGCCGGTCACCCCCGCACGGAGGACGCCGCAGGCGAGCTGGTGGAGGACGACCTTTCCCTGGGGGAGATGGACCGTGTGCCCAGCGTTGGGCCCTCCGCCGGTCCGGACCACGAAGCGGGCGTGCGCGGCCAGATAGTCGGTGATCTTTCCCTTGGCTTCGTCGCCAAACTGGGCTCCGACGACGACGGTGACGGTCGTGGACTTTTCCTCCGGGTCGGTTGGGAGGCGCGACGCTACATCTTGATTGCTCCCACCGAGGCGGGGTCATGCAGGACGGATCGAACTTCCCACAATGGTTATGGGGGCGACCCAAGTCCAGCGATAGTGGTCGCCCACCGAGTCAGCGAGATCGAGATCTCGGGCATCCGCCGGATGTTCGAGGCGGCGCCGCCGGGCGCCGTTAACCTCGGACTCGGCGAGCCGGACTTCGAGCCCCCCTCCGTCGTCGTCGAGGCCCTGGTCCAGGCCGTCCACGACAAGATGAACCACTACGGTCCGTCCGCCGGCCTGACCGCGCTCCGGGAGAAGGTGGCGGACCGGTACCGGGACATCGACCCGGACGTGACGCGGGAGAACGTGATCATCACGTCGGGGGGCTCGGAAGGGCTGATGGCCTGTGCGCTCACCCTGTACGACCCGGGCGACGAGGTGCTCATACCCGACCCCGGATTCGTGCTGTACGCGCCCCAAGCCCGCCTCGTGGGGGCCACGCCGGTCCCGTACTCCCTCGTCGAGGAGCATCGGTTCCTGCCGGATTTAGACGAGTTGGAACGCCGGGTGACTCCGCGCACCCGGGCGCTGGTCGTGAACTCGCCTGCCAACCCCACGGGAAGCGTCTTTCCCCACTCGACGGTCGAGCGACTGATCGCGTTCGCGGACCGGCACAACCTCACGCTCGTTTCCGACGAGGTGTACGACGAGATGGTCTACGAGGGGCACCACATCTCGTTCGCCGGAAAGGGGGACCGATCCATCGTGGTGAACTCGTTCTCCAAAATGTTCGCCATGACCGGCTGGCGGCTAGGGTTCATCGTGGCGCCCCGGTCGCTGGCGGTGGAGATCAACAAAGCGCACTACCACATGGTAGCCTGTCCGTCGACGCCGGTGCAAGCAGCCGTCCTCGCGGGGCTGGGAGCCGCGCACGAAGCCCGGTCGGCCATGCGGGCGGAATTTCGGGCGCGGCGGGAGCTCGTCGTCCGGGAGATCAACACGATGCCGGGACTTCGGTGCGTGCCCCCGGCGGGAGCCTTCTATGCGTTTCCGAAGTTCTCGTGGCCCGCCACCGCCTACTCCGTGGCGGGGGAGCTCCTCAAGCGGGGGTTGATCACCACGCCCGGGGATGCGTTCGGTCGCTTGGGCGGCCGCCATCTTCGGCTATCGTTCGCTGCCTCTAGGCCGAACTTAAAGCGGGGGCTGGCGATACTGAGACAGTACTCGATGGACATGCGGGGCCGTCGGAAGCGGTCATGATTCGTTGGCTCACGATTGGGGTGCTGCGGGTTTCCTCCCAGCTGAGGAAGGAGCCCGAACGCTCCGCACTGAAGCGAATCGCGGACGAACTGGCCCATCCGCCCCGGAAGCCGCCGGTCAGGCGGCGAGTTCCCGGTACAGCGCCAGATGGTCCTCGATGACCCGGTCCCAGGAGTAGCTCTCGACCCGGCGCCGTCCCGCGGCCGCCAGCTCCGCCGACCGCTCGGGGGATCCGAGGAGGTCCCGTATTCCGGTGGCGAGCGCTTCGGCGTCCCCGTACGGGACCAGCCGGCCCGCCCGACCGTGGTCTAGGACTTCCGGCACCCCGCCCACCGCGGTGGCGACGATCGGTACGCCCGCCGCCATCGCTTCGAGAAGCACGAGGCCGAAGGCCTCCCACTCCGAGGGGAACGTGAACACCGCGGCACGGCGGAACACTTCCCGATACGCCGCGGAATCCTCGACGTAGCCCAGCCAGACGATGTCCCGCTCGATGTTGAGCCGACGGGCCTGTTGCTCCAGCTCCGGTCGAACCCCCCAGTCACGGCCCATGATGACCACGGGGACGCGCTCGGAGGGGGGAATCCGGCCCAGCGCGTCGAGAAGGAGCGGAAGGCCCTTGTTCTGCGCGATTCGGCCGGTGTAGAGCAGGTACCGGTCCGGTAACCTGGGTAGCCCGGCGAGGGAGATTCGGTCCTTCTCCGGCTCCTTCCATGGCGCGAGGTCGATGCCATGAGGGATAACCCGGATCCGCTTCGACGGGACAAAATCGGCCAGGAGAATCCGCTCCTGCTCCGTGATGGCGATGACCGCATCCGCGTGCCGGTACGCGGTCGCGCCGAAGAGCAGGTCCTGTACCCGGAGCAGGGATTGGTGGAGGCTGCTCTGGTCATGGCGGGCCGGATGGTAGTGCGCCGTCGCCACCCATGGCACCCCGAGCTTTCGTGCCTCCGCGGCCGACTCGAGGATGTGGCCATACCGGTGCGAGTGGGCGTGAATAAGATCGGGCTGCTGGTCCCCGATTCCGTTCATGAGGCCCACAATGAGGGGCATCGTCAAGCCGGGGATCAGACGTTTGTACACCGGGTAGCGGTGGACGGGCACGCCGTCGACAACGGGCGGGAAATCACTGCGTCGCACCCAGTGGGCCTCGTCGAAGAGGTCGCTCGCGAACACCTCCACGTCCTGTCCCCGGTTTCGGAGCCGTACGGCCAGCTCTCGAACCACCGTTTCCACGCCTCCGGGGGCATCGAAGCGGAGCGTAACTTGGGCGATCTTCACCGGCCGAGCACCTCCGCGTATACGGCTTCGAGCCGGTCGACGACCTGGTCCCATTGATAACGGGGCACGACGGACTCCCGGCCGTACGACCCCCACCGGGTGCGGGTGGTACCGTCCTCCCAAAGCTCCTCGAGCGCGGCACTGAGGGCGGTGGCATCCTCGGGGGGGATCAGCCGCCCCGCCTTGCCATCCTCAATGAACTCTGGGATTCCTCCAACCCGGGACGCGATGACGGGCGTTCCTTGCGCCAGGGACTCTAGCAGAACGAGACCGAACGCCTCGTACTGGCTGGGCAGCACGAACCATCTCGCCTCCCGGAAGCCCGCCGCGAGCAGCGATTCGTCGGCCACAAAACCGGTGAGGCGGACGCGGTCGGCGACTCCGAGCTCCCGTACCTTTCGTTCCACGCTCGCTTGCTCACCTCCGTCGGCTCCGACCAGCACCAGGTAGGCCGTGGGGTCCCGGCGGTGGAGGATGCCGAAGGCCTCCACGAGGGCCTGAAGTCCCTTATTCGACGCTAGGCGGCCGACGAATAGCACGAACGGCCCGTCGATCCGATAAGCCCGGCGAAAGGCCTCCGGATCGGACAGGGGAGTCGCTGGGGAGTACCCGGGTGGAATCACTTCGACGCGCGGAAGCGAAAACCCGTTGACGCGGATCAGTCGTTCTTCCTCATGTGTTTGCACGATGAGGCGCGTCGCTTCGCCGATGATCGGCGCCGCCAGTCGGCGGTCGTAGAAGCCCCGGATCAGGTGACGCACTCGGCCCCCATGAATCGACCAGATTGGGTGGTAGTGGGCCGTGATGACGTAGGGAACCCCGGTGCGCCGATGGTACCGACGGGCCACGGCCGCCTGATTGGTTCCGTAGGTGTGGACATGAAGGAGCTCCGGCCGGTCGGCATCGAGCCGCCGGTAGAGTCCGCGAAAGAACGGGTAGTGGAGCTCGCCTGGCAGGCTCCAGGCGGGTACGCGCTGAACGGAAAGTCCCGGAGGGGTCGGAGGCTCGACGAAGTCCGCCGGCAGAGGCTGCCAAGGGAACTCCCGGTAGAGCCGGCTCGTGTACACCCGGACGGGGTGGCCGCGGGTCACCAAGCGTCGAGAGATCTCCTCTACGTGCCGCTCCACCCCTCCGGGGGCGGGCGGATAGCGTGTCGACAGCTGGGCGAGCGCCACGGGCCGGACCTACCCGGCACGCGATTGGACAAGGCGCTGGGCATACTTCTTGAAGATCTCCGTCGCGCGGGCCACCGACTCGATCTTCACGTACTCGTTGGCCTGGTGAGAGAGCTCCTCCTCCCCCGCCCCGAAGATCACGACGCGGGGATTGGAGAGCGAGTAATGCACCGCCTCCGACGCGTGGACGAGAACGGTGCTCTCGGCCACCGAGACCTCCTTGAGCAGGCGGATGTGCTCCGAGTTGGGGTCGAGCTGGACCGAAGGCATGGAGACGATCCGGCGGAGGGTGAACGGGGTCTTGATCCGGCGCAGGTGCTCCTCGACCTCGTGGTACAGCTGGTCCGGAGTATAGGGTGGGGGGAACCGGATGTCGACCTCGGCCACGGCCTTGTTCGGCACCACGTTGAGCCGGGCGCCGCCATGGATCGTGCCGATGTTGATCGTGACGCTGCCGAGCTCCGGGTGGGCGATCCGGCCCTTGAATCCCTCCAGCGCCCGGAGGATCCGCATCAGTTTCGAGACCGCGTTCTCCCCCAGGTGAGGCATCGCTCCGTGGGCCGCCTTCCCCCGGGTCTCGATGGCGAGGTCGAGGACGCCCTTCTCCGCCGCCGCGATGCGGAGCCCCGTGGGTTCCCCCACGACCACCGCCTTGGCTCGACGCAGGGTCAACGTCTTCGACAACGCCTGAGCGCCTTGCATGGTGGTCTCCTCGTCCGTCGTGAAGGCGAGCGCCACCGGAATCTTGCGGGAGACGAGGTCCTGGGCGGACTGCATCATGGCGATTACCGTCCCCTTCATGTCGGCCGCGCCGCGGCCGTACATGCGCCCCGAGGCGAGCTGGCTCTGCGAGAAGCTCCAGTAATCCCCGACCGGGGGGGTGTCGAGATGGCCGGAAAGCACGATGCCGGCCTGGCCGTACTCCGCGAGGAGCGCCGGCGCACCCGGGTCGCCGATCAGGGTGTTGCGCATGTGGATCTGGTCGGTGAACGTTTGGACATAGTCCAGGATCTCCTGCTTGTTGGCGCCGGGATCGCTCGGGATTTTTATGAGCTCCGCGAGCATATCGACCATCTGTCGTTTCATCAGTACTCTGCGACCTGTCGGCCGGTGGGCCCGACCGAACCTCTGACGGCAGCCTACGGCGCCGCGTGTTTTAACTATATGTTCTCACGGCTTGGCGAGGTCCGGGTTTCCGTCGCCCCCGGCTTTTGCAGGTGGAGGAAGATGTACCCCGGCCGGCCAATGTGGAGCCGCTCCGCGACCTGGTAGAGACGGGGAGCGTGCTTCCGAAGGTGCCAGTCGTTGAAGGGACCCACGGTGAAGCTCCGGGAGACGCGCAGTCCCAGCAGGTGCCACAGGCGCCGGGGATACAGGGGGTCCCGTTGGGGGTTCCAGAGCCACTCAAATGCAGAGGGGACGAAGAAGCGACGGTGGGTGGGATCGCCGAAGGCGGCGGGGCCCTGCACATGCGGGACGTCTAGCTCGAAGGTACCGCCGGGGCGGAGGACCCGCCACGCCTCGTCGCAGGCCCGATAGAGCGCATCGGCTCCGCCGCCGCCTCCCGGGGGGAGGTGCTCCAGGACCTCGTGAGCCGTCACCAGGCCGAAAGTGCCGTCGCGGAAGGGAAGATGCAGGACGCTCCCCATGACGCTGACCCCGGGGTAAGCGTACCAGTCGAGGCGCACCGTCGCGCGCGGGTCCGGAAATCTCCCGGAGCCAATATCTAGGGCGGCGCCGGCGCTCATCCGCTCACCAGCTCCTGGAGGCGCTCTCCGAACCTCGACAGGGACCAGAAATTCCGAAAGCCGGGGTCCGGCACGGGCCCGGGCTCGCCCAAGGCACGCAAGAGCGCCTCGTCGAGCGAGGGGAAGGCCGGATTCCGCGGGAGGGCCGGGTCCGCGTAGAAGAGCACATCGGGGCAGTTCTGGAAGGTTTCGATGTACGGTTCTGAGTAGGGCACCACCGGCCGGGCACCGCAGAAGTAGCCCTCGAGGGGGGGCAGATGGAGGCCCTCGATCCCGGGGGCGCTCGTGGCGAGAACGACCCGAGAGGACTGATACAGTGCGACCATTTCCGTTTCGTTGCGTGGTTCGGTCAGGAGGGTGAGATTCGGCAAGTTCCGGGCGCTCTCGACCACGCGTCCGTGGACGCGGGGCCAGAGTGGCGCGAACGTGAGCCGCATCGTTCCTTTAAGGTCCGGATGGCGTTGCAAGAACTCCAAGAAGAGTTCCGGTCGCTTCGGGCCGATGGCGCGGCCAACCCAAACGACCGAGACGGGGCGAGGCCCGGCGCCGCAGCAGAAACTGTCTGGAATCCCAAACCCGACCTTGCGCACCTTTCGCTGCCCGGGATCGAGCCAGAGCGCGGTCGACTGGGTCAATGTACCCGCACTTCGAACGCGGGCCAATGCAAGGCGTACCAAGGAAAGATCGGCTAGCCTCCGAAGACGGCCGCCGAATTTGTACGCCGCCATGGGATCTAGGAACAGCGTCGCGGTGGTTCCACGCAGAGTGGTTCGCGGCCCCGTGGCGAGCGTGGGGGTCCGCGGATCGCATGACCGAAAAAGAAGGGGCCAGAGGGCGGATCGGTAGTACCCCCCCCGGAACGGGATGGTCTGCACTTCCACAGAAGTGCCCGCGGCCTCGAGGGCCCGGACCGGCGTTTCGTCAAATGGACCGGCCGGGTCTGGCGCGAGAACGCGGACGCGCACCGGCTATCCCTCTCGGAATGGATTCCTCGGCGCATCCCGGGGCCGGATCGGACGCGGAGCTCGGAAGGCATAGGTCGGCCCGAGTTCCGACCCATGGAACGGGAGGACCCTGCGGCATCCCATCGGACGAGCGAGAGATCGGGTCACACGCCGCTCCGTCGAGATACTGACTCTCCGAAGGCCTTCTCGAGAGGGGGTACGTGGAGCCGGAGGCCTCTCTTAAACGCTCGTGCCTCGTCGCGCACGGAGAGTCCGGACGGATGGCAACGGTTGTCGTGCTGGGCATGCATCGCTCGGGTACCTCCGCGGTCGCAGCGATGTTGACGTACATGGGGGTGCGCATGGGCCCCCGGAACGCCAGACCCGATTGGATTGGGGGAAATTGGTCGAATCCGCTCGGTCATTACGAAAACATCGAGTTCGTCCGGCTTTGCGAGAAAGCCCTCGGTGTCACCGGAAGCGGGGTTCGGCCTCCCGACGCGTGGGAGCAGAACCTCGAAAAATTCGACCGGGGTGAGGTCCAACGGCTGATCGGATCCTCGGCGGACGGACTCTGGGGATGGAAAACCCCGTGGACGGTCCTGACCCTGCCGCTATTCCTGCCGTACCTGCGCGACGCGCGATTCGTCATCGTGGAAAGGGATCCGGCGGAGGTCGCGGACTCGCTGCACCGGCGGGATCGGGTGCCGATCGAGGACGCGCTGAAGACCGTCGCGATCTACGCCGAACAGCTCCGGTCGCTTCTCGAACGATATCCGGAAGTGCGGGAGCACGCGATTCGGCTGACGTACGAGTACGTCACCGCGAATCCGAAGGGAGCCGCCAGCGACCTGGCGGCCTTCCTTTCCCTCCCCGTCTCGCCGGAGATGCTCGAGCGGATAGCCCATGATTTGGTGCTGGATCCCCCGCGCCTCAAGCGGATCGCCAAGCGTCTCGCGTTCTGGGAATTGGCCACCTTCCCGAAATGGATAGGGTGGCTCGTGAGGCAGTACGTCGGGCAGCGCTATCGCCCGCGCTCGATCGTCGCGGAGGTATGGAACGAGCTCGTGTCCACGTTCCAAACTGCCACACGACCAGATTGAATTCTGGACAGCGGGACCCAGTGGTTGGGCCCGCCGCCCCACGGCGGACGGGGGTGGGACCTATCCGCGCCCTGGTCAGACGGTCGAGGTTGAGGAGGCAGATCTTCGCCGGCTTCTCCCGGCGGAGAAACCCTTTCCTCCCGACTCGCTACCCCATCGCGATGCAGGTCCTGATGGCCAATCACCGGTACTTTCCGGCTCCGGGCGGGACGGAACGAGGGGTTCAGGTTCTAGCGGAGAACCTCGTGGGCCGGGGTCATCACGTTACGGTGCTGACCCAACAGGAGCTCGAGGTCCCCGACGAGGAGTGGATCCACGGAGTGCGAGTGGTTCGCATTCCCATCCGGAGGGTGGCCGGCGTTCGGGTTCCGTCGGCGTACCTCCGCCGCCTGCGGTCGATGGACGCCGACCTATTCCACCTCAACGGCAACCGGATCTGGTGCGCCGACTTTTACTTTCCGGTGGCGTCGATCTTCGGGTGGCCGCAGGTGCTCACCGGCCACGGATTCTACCAGTACGCGGTTCACCCCCGGGCGTGGGACCGCTGGTATTTCGAGCGATACTTTCCACGGGTCGTCCGCGCGTTCGATGCGTATGCGTGCCGGACCGAATACGAGCGCGATCAGCTCGTGCGCTGGGGGGTTCCGCTCCCGCGACTCGAGGTAATCCCGGACGGCGTGGCGCTCGAGGAGTTCGCCTCGAGTCCGCTGCCCCCGTCGGAGGTTCGGGCCCGGTGGGCCTTGTCGACCCCCCGCATCGCGGTCTACGCGGGGGGGTTCTTCGAGAACAAGCGGGTGGATCGTCTCGTCGAGGCCTTCGCCCCGGTCCGGGACCGCTGGGGGCTGGTACTACTGGGCCGAGACGTGCCAACATCCCCGTACAGCGCGGCATACTGCGCAGCGCAGGCCCAGCGATACGGGGTGTCGGTCCGGATCCTCGGGGCGGTCGCCCGCCCGGAGGTTATCGCCTCGTTCTTAGCCGCCGACGCGATCGTGAGCGCGAGCGAGTACGAAGGATTCGGCCTGACCATCCTAGAGGCGTTGGCGGCGGGCCGCCCGTTCGTGGCGTGGCGGACCGGGGCGATTCCGGAGCTGGCCGCGACTGGAGGGGGGGTCGTCGTCGACTCCGTGAGGGAATTTACGGAGGGGCTGACTCGTTTGGAGGAGGATGGGGTCCGAGAGGAGATGGGTCGCCGGGGGCGTGAGGCCTCTAAGGACTGGTCGACCGATGTGATGGTGACGAAGCAGCTCAACCTCTACCGTCGGGTCCTGTCGGATTAATCCGGTCCCGCCCCTCCACGCCTATCGTTTATCATGGGGCGAGACTCTGCAGGTCGATGCGCGGGATGACGGACGAGATCCGGGTGGTGGACATCCGCGACGAATCGCTCACCGGTTCGATGATGATCGTGGGCTTTCCTACCCATGGACTCGTCGGGTCCGTGGCCGCGTCCTACCTTGTCCACGCACTGGACATGACGCCCGTCGCGTACGTGGCCAGCGAGGGCTTTCCGCCGACCGTCATCATGGAGGGTGGCGCGGTCAGCTCGCCGGTCCGGATGTACGCCAGCAAGCTGGTCTGCGGGGTCGACCGGAAATGCGACCAGCTGGTCGTATCCATCTCGGACATCCAGCCCCCCGTGGAGATGCTCAACGGGCTCGGTCGGTCCCTGCTCGACTGGGCGGAGCGCAAGGGCATCCAGATGGTCGTGGCCGTCGAGGGGCAGCCGGTAGACGAGGGCGTCCGTGGGGATGCCCGCGTCGTCGCGATGGCGAACCGGCCCGCGGTACCCGTGATTGAGAAACTGGGCTTCGAGCCGGCGAATGGGGTGATCACCGGGTTCGCGGGCGGGATGCTGCTCTCGGCGCTCGGTCGCCACCTCCCGGTGCTCTGCCTAGTGGCCCAGGCGCACAAGGACTTCCCGGATGCACGGGCGGCAGCGAAGGTGATCGAATCGATCAATCCGCTGGTTCCGATGCTGGCGCTCGACACCAAACCGCTCCGCGAGAAGGCGCGGGTGCTGGAGGCCCAGATGCGGAAGTCCCTCGATGAGCAGAAAAAATCTATCACGAGCATGCGCCAGATTGAGACCGAAGGACCGGGTGAGATGTATCGCTGAAACGGCCCCGCGCGTGAGCAGCGGCACCGTTCCCTCCGCGCCTCCGGCGGCGCAGCTCCGTCGATTCCATCCGCACGACATCCCCGTCATTGCCGACATCGTCCGGGACTCCTTGCACGAGAACTACGACAATTCGCTCTACCTTTCGCTCGGACAACAGTGGCCCGACGGGTTCCTCGTGGCGGCCGATGCGCTGGGACGCCCCATTGGATTCCTCCTTGGGGTGATGCAGGTCGATCAGGAGGGCCGGATCCTGATGTTCGCGGTCGACCGGGCGCACCGGGCGAAGGGGATCGGCACGCAGCTGATGAAGGCCTTCCTGGAGAGGTGCCGGACGCAGGGACTGCGGCGCGTGACGCTCGAGGTGCGGGTCAGCAACGCCACGGCCATCCGGTTCTACACCGACTTCCGGTTCTCGGTGACCGACCTCCTCCGGACGTACTACTCCGACGGCGAGGACGGCTATCAGATGGCTCGGGACACGGTCTAGCGGTCCTGAAATCCGTTATACGGTGGCCCGGCTCGGGGGGCCCGAGAAATCGATGGCGACCGAATGGCCCACTGCGGGCGATATGATGACCGTCCGGCCGATCGCCCTCACCCGTGACTCGCCGCTCTCGCAGGCCCTCGGCATCATGCGGGCCCGGCGAATCCACGAGATCCCCGTGGTGCAGAACCGCCGCGTCGTCGGCATGGTCACCTTCGACGCCATCGCGCGTCGGATCAACATTCCCCTCTCGACGAAGATCGAGCACATGATGCTGCTGCCACCGATCGTGAATCCCCGTACGCGGTACCCGGAGCTCAGCGAGCAGCTCCTCGCTACCGGCATGCGCGCGGCGCCGGTCACCGGACCCCAGAACGAGCTCGTGGGGGTCGTCTCCCGTACCGACCTCGTGCGGGCGTTGCCTCGGATCCCGCTTCTCGCCGGGCACCGGGTCGAAGAGGTGATGGCCTCGCTGAGCCTCACCGTGCAGGAACGAGACCCGGTCCGTGTTCTGCTGGGGCAGGAGGCGCTTCGACACCTCGAGACCCACCCCATCCCCGTCGTCGACCGAAAGGGAGGGCTCACCGGCGCGGTCGGGATTGCGGACTTGGGGGAGGTCCTGTGGCGCCCGACGGCCCAGGGACACCGGGACGTGGAGACTCGAGGCGATGTCGGTGAGGTCGAGGTACGGGCCATCATGCACAGCCCCGCTCTCACGGTGCCGCGCGGAACGTCGACCGGAGCCGCGGCCCGTCTGATGAGTCAAGCAAAGGTATCGAGCGTGTTCGTCCTCGACGGCCAGCGGCCCACGGGCATTGTCTCCCAGGCCGACCTCATCGGCCTCGCCGTCGGGGGCGGTGCCCCTTCCGAAGGCGCGCTCGGGGACGTGTTCGTACAGATCCAAGGGCTGCGGGCGTCCGGGGATCCGGCGATACTGACGGAGATCGATCAGGTCATCACGCGGGGCCTGCGCCGGATCGCCCGGTACGTACACCCGGTGATGTTGAACGTGCATTTCCAGCCGCACGCCTCGCACCGGTCCGGTGAGGCATCGGTCCAGGGTCGTCTCAACACGGACCACGAGATTCTGTACGCCTCCCGCACCGGCTGGAATTTCTACGGAGCGCTCAACGACCTGCTGGACGAGCTCGAGACGCAGGCGCGCCGCCAGAAGGAAGAGCGTCGCACCCGGGTCCACCGGACCTCGGCCCGCTTGGTCGGGGACGAGCTGTCGGAGACGTCCGCCGACCCGGAGCTCGAGGCCCGGATCGCGTCGGCGACGCGAGGGGAACGGCGCCGGCGGCGACGCTGAACGAAAAGGAGGTCGGAACAGATCATGCTGCCCGGGGGTCGCGTCAACGAGCGCCAGATGAAGATGATGATGAAGCGACTCGGGATGACCACCGAGCCGATCGAGAACGTCGAAGAGGTCATCATCCGGACGCGCGACCAGGAGCACGTCATCAAGGACCCGGAGGTGACGTTGTTGATGGTCCAAGGCGTCCGCACCTACCAGGTGGTAGGGGAGGCCACCGTCCGTCCACGGTCATCGGCGACCGGGTCGGAGAGCGGCGAGATTCCTGCGACCGCGGCGGGTCCCGGGGGTCCCCCCGAGGAGGACATCCAGCTCGTGATGGACCAGACCGGCGCCCCCCGGGCGGAGGCCGTGGCCGCGCTCGAATCCGCAGGGGGCGCGCCCGCCGAGGCGATCCTCTCGTTGCTCTCCCGCCGGGGCCGCGGTGACCGGTAGCCGCGCCCACGTTGACCAAGAGTGCGTCGAAGGTTACCTGTTCGTCCGCCGTCCTCTACGGGTCCTCCTTTTCCGCCGTCCCCCCTCCCGGGGCCGGGTATGGGTACCGATCAGCGGGAAGGTGGATCCCTCCGACACGACCCTATCGGCGGCCTTGCGCCGGGAAATCGCCGAGGAGACCGGTTTCTATCGGTTCCGGCGGGTCTTCCCGCTGCGGTGGGTCTTTCCGTTCCACGGACCGGACGGGGGCCG
>JASHQC010000092.1 GCA_030037735.1 Thermoplasmata archaeon | reverse complement strand
GGGGATCGCGGCCTTGTAAACTCGATCTACCATCGTCCACCCCAGCGATTGCGGACCGGCGCACGGTAATCAGATTCTTGGCCGTGCTGGTGTCTACTCAGGTGGGACCCCCGCGCAGCGCGCCACGGGTGCAAGCCGTTCTCGTGTCCTGGTCGGGACCGGCCCCGAGCCACGCGTCCGGCCCCGGGCCGCGGGCTGCGGGTGGGTGCAGATATTTGACGGGTCCGCGATACGGCGGACCCATGGTCTCCACGATTGACCTCATGGACTTCGTCCACGAACTTCGAGAGGATTTCTTCGAGTGCGCCGCGCAGTTGGGGTGGAAGGAGTTCACCAAGAATCGCGAGGCGAGCATGCTCTCCTTCCGGGACACATTCCTCCATCTAGCCTACGTGGAGGAGCAGCACGTGACCCAGTTCTGCGAAGGACGGCCGACCCCGTGGATGCCCGAAGTGATGAAGATCCCGAAAGATCGCTACCTCAGCATTGCCGCCGTTCGAAAACGACTCCGTGAGGTCCGCGCCATGGGGGATCAGAGATTCAAGAAGTGGAACACGCCCGATGAGCTCGGCCGGCCCGCCGTCTGGGTTGCCTCCAGGAAGTACCCCATCGCTCTCACTCGGGACTCCGCACTCGCTCAGTGCCTGACGGAACACTTGCTGCATCTCGGGGAGATCGAAGCGATGCTCTGGCAGATGGACATCGAGCCGCCGACGACCTTCTGGATTATGCGGCGGGTACTCCACGGAAAGTGGCCCCCTCCGAAGTCTGCGCTCGTCGGGCGCAGACCCCTCGGACCCGGGCGAACGGCGCGTTGACCGTGCTTCCGAGGCCAAGGAAAAGGGAAGGCATCGGAGCGGCGCGACGGTCCGTCAGCCGGCCCGTCCTATCTGAGGGTGCGCCACGACGCTTAGGCGAGCCATCGACCGCCGCTCTCGTTCAATCACGGCTGAGGCGCGACCTCCCGACCTAGGACGGGCATCAGGAGATGGAGCTCGGCCATGCTTCGATAGTATTCGATCTCCGGCCTCGACCGATCGGCCTGGTAGCGGCTCCCCAGTTCTTGGAAGATGGATCCAAGTTTGCCGTCGGCGATCACTTTCTCCCAGTCGAAGACCTTCCTCCGAAGGTAGAGCCCGCCGGGGATAATCCCCACTTCGAGACCGAAAGTCGATTCGTCGTCGCTCGGCCACTTCTCCACGCATGCGTAATACTGCTCGCCTTCGGGCAGGAGTCGGAACACCCCGTAGAACTTGCGACCCTTGAGGGAAGGCAGCTTCGATTCCAGGAGGCGCATCGCCTCGGCGGGGCCTCCGCCCTTCATGTCCGCCAATACGCAAAGCACGGTGACCTCGGTGCGGTCTACGTAGCTGTCCATGTCCCTCGAGCGGGCTCAAAGAGGCCGCCGTAGATGATCCGGTCGGGGAGATCGTGAAACAGTCTGGCGGAGGACGAGATTTCCGGTCATCCACCGAGGGGCGGTCAAGCGCAATCGCCGCTCCTTACACTCCGGAGGCTTTCTGAGTCGTCGTGGAACTATCGGTCTCCCCGACAGCCGGACGTCAGAAGTATCCAGCGAATCGACTTGTCGAAATCACCTTAATCAGGCGCAATTCGATTGCAGGACTTGGCCGGAAATGGTTGACGACTCGAATCGCTACACGCTCCGCGGAGGGCAGGAGGGTTACGACCGACTGCTGGTCCTATCGCGCGAACGCTGGCCCGACACAGAGGCTTTCTTCCAACGGGCAGGACTCGGTCCTGGAATGAAGTGTGTCGACCTTGGATGTGGCGGGGGAGAGGTAACCCTTGAAATCGCGAAGAGGGTCGCGCCGCGCGGATCTGTCCTTGGGATCGACCTCGATACCGTCAAGCTGGAACTCGCCCGGAAGGAGGCTCGGAATCGAGGGATCGGGAACGCGGAGTTTCGTAAGACCTTGGTCCAAGATTGGGCAGAGCCCAATTCATACGACGTGTGTTACTCGCGTTGTCTGCTCCAGCACCTTGCTCAGCCGGTGGTGCTCCTGCGACGTATGTGGGAGGCTCTTCGACCCGGCGGCCTGCTCATGGTCGAAGACGTGGACTGGCACGGCTGGACCAGTGACCCCGCAAACTCGGGTATCGAGTTTCTCCGAGAAAGATACGAGAAGCTGCTTGAGCGCCGTGGGAGTGACCCGCATTTCGGGCTCAGGCTCTATCGCTCCTGTAGAGAAATCGGTGTTCAGAGCCCCGAGGTAACTGCAATCGCATCGTTCCGGACGAGCCAGCAAGGAAAGATCATCGCCTTGTTGACTCTCGACGCTATCTCTCAATCGTTGGAGACCGAGGGGGTGGCCACCGCGCAGGAGATCGTGGAGGCGAGGTCAAGCCTGGAGGCACTCCTGGCTGACCCGGAGTCGGTGACGATGGGGCCGACACTTTTCCAACTCTGTGCAAGGAGGAGTACGGATCAGAAATAAACGGAATGCAAAAAACCCTGCATCCACAAGCCATTTGGACCTTGCACTGCTACCGTGAACGATGAAATCCGAGTTCGAAACAATCCGTGAGCTTTACCGATACAATTCTGACGTCCGAAAGAGGTACCTCCGGGCCATTTGGAAGCTCCCGGCCCGGCAACGGTACAAGAATCGGGGTGCCTCGTTTCCCTCTCTCGTGGACATCTACATGCATGTCCTCGACGCGTACCGCTGGTGGTTCATCTCCGTCTACGGGAACGGCAAGGCCTTCGAGGAGTACCCCCTAGGTCGCCGCTACTCGAAATCCGAGGCCGAGCGAGAGACCGCCGCCGTCAACCGGCTGATTCAGAACGTACTCCGAAAAGTGGGTCCCCGGGGTCTCGGCCGGATGGTCCACTGGCGGGGTCGGAGACCCTTCCGAATTTCGAGCCGCAAGATGCTCCTCCACTTGGTCGAGGAGGAGCTCCAGCACCGCGGTGAGATGAATGCCCTCCTCTGGCAGATGGATGTCGATCCCCCGGTGACTGGCTTCGACGAAGTTTGATACTCGGCGAACTGAGTGCAATGTACGCTCGCACCTACTTCTCGGACGCCATGCAGCGGTGGCTGCGCGACTAGACGTCCGCGCGAGTTCGCACGAACTCGTCTCTGGCGACTGCCGAACGGTCTAACGAACGGCTAGGGCTCAATGGGGGGCGGCCGGAGAGCGCACCGCCGTCTCGACCATCCAGAAGCCTCCGCGCCTGGCTTCTGCATGGTAATACTTCCGGTCCTCGACCGAGAGGCCCGCGGAGCGCGCCGTGTTTACAAGGTACTCATAGCAGGCGTCCGGTACCAAGCCAGAGCTAGTTTGCGGCGCCAGCTGGATTCGCCAGTCCGTTGTGGGCGTCCGAAACGGGGCTGCTTCGTCCGCCAGAGGATGGCTCAAGAGCATTCGAAAGCGAGGATCGGTCCAGCTATACCGGAGCTCGCTTCCTCGCGTGTTATGTCCCACCAGACCGAGCGGTCCGATGGTGAGGTCAGCCAATGGTCTTCGCAGCGCGACGGGGATCCACGTCCAGATGGGTATGGAACCGATCGCTCCGAACAAAATGACGGGAAGCACGAAGTTACCGAGCCGTCCAAGCTCTATTCCGAGAGCGAGCAGGACCGCGAACACAACAAAGGCGAATAGTCCGACCGATCGAGTGCGTTCCCTCAGCTTCGAGTCCTCGCCACTAAGATCGAAGCGGACTCCCGACGATCCGACGAGTGGCGCCCCCCACGGCCCTTCCATCGACTGCTCCTCTGAGATAGTCCCCGCGTCCTTACTTTTTACGGCGGACCCTAGAATCAGCGGAGCCTCGAACCCCATCGGGGGATACTGGTCGACCTCCCAACCGTCGCGGCGCGCGAGGTGAAGAGGAGTGCTCATTCAACATCGAGTTGCAACACCGCTTTCACCTGCCGCTCGCTACGGTGGCTGCAATGCCGATTGCAACCACGCCTCTAGAGGCTGGCGATCGATCCCTTGGGCTGCCTCGACCGGAAGTCGGTGAGGATATCGACTACATCATCTCGCTTCGCGATGAAGCTCAGGTAGTCCTCGTCCAGCTCAGAGCCGTATTCGCTCAGAAGCAACTGGACTTGCCGTATCAGATCGTCTCGCCAGTCCCGACTTGGCCGCCAGTGTTTCAGTTCAACAAGTCGCTTGACAAGAAGGTCCTCGGGTCCGGCGATGTCAACCGGCCCATAGGGCGTTTCTATCCGGCGAACCCGCTCTCGACTTCCAGAGAACTGCTCACCGAGGAGGTCGACGTCCATCTGCCAGTCGGCCCTTCGGAATACCCGGCCGTTCGGCTTGAAACCCCAGGAACGAACGACTTCCAGGGCCGGCTCACGGAGGGTTACGAGGTCAATGTCCAAGGACGAAGTCTTTCCGGCGGTGAGAACCTCGACTGCCGATCCGCCCACCACGATGGTCTCGTTGCCGGTCGCCTTTGCCAAGAGCGCGCCCAAGAACTCGATACGCTCGGCCTTGGACCTCGCTGAGCCAATCGCGCGCTCTACCTCGGACCGGGTGATCATCGTCACCTCGCTTTGCGGGAGCGTGCGGTCGTCCTCGAATACGGCCAATCGTCTTTCTCGGGAGGCCTCTCAATCTCCCTAGCATAGCGCATAGCGACGAAAGCGTTCCGACGGTAGCGACGTAGGTCGAACCACTTGGTCGAGGACCGCTTCACCCTTTCCGCGCGTTCCGCTCGGGCGCCCTCCTGGTCGAACCAGCCCTCTGACCACGAAAGTCTGACCCGCTTTCGTAGGAGTAGGCGGAGGTCGGGATCTGAAAGGCGGAATCCCTCCACGTCCTTCCGAACGAGACCAGACCTGGTCGCTCGCTCGAGTTCTCGGTATATCTTAATTGGCTGCATCCCCGCAAGCTTGGACACTCTATAGCCGGAAAGCGGTCTCTCCGAGTTGGCAAGGACGGCAAGGGTCGCGACCCGGGTCGCGCTGCCGCAGAACGCAAGGAGTCTCCTATCCAGGGATGGTAGCATGGTGATCTCATCGCGACGCGCCTTTATTATAGTATCCTTTAAGGATAAGAGTCAAAAAGGATAGTAGGGCACGACTGGTGCCACGCTAACTGTAATACCGCTTGCACACGACGAGTCGTAACGAGCGACCTACCTGTTTGGGCGGGATTGGCCTCCAGGTAGCTCAACGAGGTAGGAGGACGCAAGACTACTTTGGCTTCTGAAACTCTCGGGTCGGTGATGTGGGCCCCCACAGCCCCTCCCCCAGTATGCCCGTTGTGCGCGAAACCGATGGATCACGGGTATGTGGCATTCGGGGGTCGAATGAGCTGGGTAGAGCATACGGGGTGGCTCGATGCCGCCTGGTGGGGATCAGGAGAGACGATCTCGCCGATCCCTTTGGCGACCGGGCACCTCGAGGGCTTTCGCTGCCGGTCCTGCCGGGTGATTACATTGCGATACAAGGGCGACGAACCGGCAGAGTCCCCCCTTCCCCAAAGCACACCCTCGAGTGAGGTCGGGGACGGACGCCCTACGGAGTAGGCCGGACGACCGTCACAACCAACTTCAACCCATACCCCGGCCTGAAGGCGAGGCTACTTCGATGCTCCGCGTTCCTTCCGAGTTGGCCTCCGTCCGACGGTTATCCAGATCCCATTCGGGTCCAGGACGTGAGTGCTCCAACCTTCCATCGTGGCGGGAGTCCAACGGGTTGGTTTCGCTCCGCTCTTCAAGAGTTTCCGATGGACCCGATCCAGCGTCTCCCGGGGGACGACACCGAGACTAAGGTCGAGATGATCGACTGCGTCTCCGGGCGTATAGGGAGTGTAGAAGATCGATCCCTTAGGATACCAATCGAGCTCGATCAACCGGCGAGAGTTAGGTTCACGTAACAACACCCAGAGACCCCCTCCCCAAACCCGGGTGTCACCGCGCTGCACGACCCTGAGACCTGGGGCCCTGGTGTAGAAGCGCACCGAGCGGTCGAGAAGCTGCCTGCTTGGGCCGGTTTTGTGGGCAGGTGGGGCCCGGGTGATTCTGCCTGGGGGCGGGGAGCTGACTTTATTCGCGTAGCACGCGCGGGCGCGCGCGTTCAGAGAATCGTGAAGGATTGTCGCTGTTGTGGCAGGGCTGGGGAGGGTTCAGAACGCGTACGCGCGCGGGCGTTCAGGGATTGACGGGTCCATGCGTAGCCGGGCTCGATCGGTTCTGGCTGCCTTTTCGGAGATCGGGGCGAAGACGGGGCCCGTCATCCGCGCGGCGCTGGAACCGACGATAGCAACGGCCAGCGGATTGCCGCGCCCGGCAGCGGAGCCACCCCGCCGGTGGGTGGCTCAAGTGATGACCGTGACGCTGTCCGAGGCATAGTTGGCCACGTACACGTACTTGTTCGAGCTGTCGAAAGCGACGCCCTCCGGATAAACACCCACGGGATCGGAGCCGACGACCTTGTCGGTCTTCCCGTTGATCACCGTCACGGTGTCCGAGCCTAGGTTGGCCACGTAGACGTACTTGTTTGAACTGTCGAAGGCGACGCCCTCCGGACTGCTGCCCACCGGAACGGAGCCGACGACCTTGTCGGTCTTCCCGTTGATCACGGTGACGTTGTTCGAGTCATAGTTGGTCACGTACACGTACTTGTTCGAGCTGTCGAAAGCGACGTTCATCGGAGCGCTGCCCACCGGAACGGAGCCGACGACCTTGTCCGTGGCCCCGTTGATCACCGTCACGTCGGCCGATCCATCGTTGGTCACGTAGACGTACTTGTTCGAGCTGTCGAAAGCGACTCCCTCCGGATAGTCGCCCACGGAAACGGAGCCAACGACCTTGTCCGTGGCCCCGTTGATCACCGTCACCGTGAACGAGTCTTCGTTGGCCACGTAAACGTACTTGTTCGAGCTGTCAAAAGCGACTCCGTGTGGCGCGGTGCCCACGGTAACGGAACCGACGACCTTGTCCGTCGTCCCGTTGATTACCGTCACGGTATCCGAGCCCGTGTTGGCCACGTAGACATACCCATTCGAACTGTCGAAGGCGACCCCTTCGGGGTTCGTCCCGACGGGGACAGAGCCGACGACCTTGTCCGTGGCCCCGTTGATCACCGTCACGTTGGCCGAGCCCTCGTTGGTCACGTAAACGTATTTGTTCGAGCTGTCGTAGGCGACGGCGTACGGAGCGCTGCCCACCGGAATCGAGCCGGCGGCCAGATTCATCGGGTCGAGGCTGTAGACCCGGGGAACGGTCTTCGGTCCGACGGCTGTGCTCGCGACGGCGGAATGTCCGAAGGCAATCCCGAGAGATAGGGAAGACAACGCCAAGACCGTGACGACGGCGATCGAGACAATCCTCCAATGCGGATGGGTAGGGGCCATAGCCCAGCGCACTAGATTTGCGTAGATTAGGCTATTGACGCCCCTGAGGGAGATGCCTCCCGTGTCGGTCGGTTCGAGCCAATGACCGTCTTGTGGCCCCTCGAAGCACCGAGTGCTCGAGGTCCTTGACCCGCAATCCGGCACGGTCGAGCCACATGCTTGAACCCAACCGCGGAAGTTCTTAGGTTACGACGACCCCGCCCCCCGACTTCTGGCTGCAATGTCCTTACAGCCACCTGGGTAGAAGACCTGACGGAAGTTACACCGAGACTCTCCGCCCTTTCTTGAAGCATCTTCGGCGGAGATGTTCGCCTAACCATTAGGCTAAATTCTTCGACGCGAACCACCACCGAGAGGGGCGGTTCGTGGACCATACCTCTGGCCAACGCCGCAATGCCCGCAGCCTGGTCTCCCTTGGGCGAAACATCACTGAGGATCAGGTCATTTGGACCTTTCTTCAGTCTGAACTGGATAGTCCGAGATGGAACCGGCGGCTAGTTCCACACCTTTCTCCCGCGCTGGCTACAAAGGTCCAATCGGACGACTATGCCGCGGTGTCGGGGTACGAGCGGACTGAGCTTAGACACGCGATCGTCGCACACCGTGGCCGGTTCGTTGAGAGCCTTCTTCAACCCGCGACCAAGTGGACTTCGGTGATTCTCGACATCAAGATTCTCCCTGAATTGCGAGTGGTCGCCGAGAAGGACTTTGTCGAGAGAGCTCCTTCCCGCCTTTTGGGGGAGTTCGCTGCGGCTGCCGATGCAAGAGCCTCGACAATCCCTGACTTCGACCT
>JASHQC010000009.1 GCA_030037735.1 Thermoplasmata archaeon | reverse complement strand
GGCAGGAGCGACGCGCACCGAGGGAATCCGTCTCGTTCGTCTCCGTCGACGCTCTGTTCCACTGGGCCGCGGGCACCGCGACGAGCGCTCGGAGGAGCGCCCTAGCGGTTACCCATCACGGGAACCGGGTCAGGTCCTGACGGGAGCAGCCTTACCGTGACCCGACGACGCTGGTGGGGCGACGGGGCTGAGGAGCGAACGGGGTCTCCGGAGTTTTTCGGTGCGCGCCCATCTTGCCGGCCTAGCACCGTCCGCTCCTCCTGTCTTCCGGTTCCGAGACTCGGCACTACGATGGGGGCGGCGGAGGAGGCGGAGGCGCTCCTCCGACCCCAGGCGGGACCTCGGACGTCGCGCCCGGCGGCGGTCCCCCTGCTCCCGAAGGAGCCGTCCCGGCCTGCCACGGTTGCGGGGCGGCCGGCTTCTTCCGTCGTCGCATCAGTAGGACTGCAGCCGCAATCACCACGACGACCGCCACGAGTCCGATGATCAGGTACGTCAGCGTGGCGCCCAGGCCCAGGAAGGCCGGTGCTGCGGCCACCACGATAGAGATGGAACTCTTGATGGAATTGCCGGTGCTGTCGGTCACGGTCAGGTTCACGGTGTAGTTTCCGGCCTTCGCGTACACGTGCGCGGGCGGGGCTGCCGCCGTGCTGGTCGTTCCGTCGCCGAACTCCCAGGCATAGGTGTACGTACCACTGCCACCGGTCGGGCTCGTGGTGAAGGTCACCGACCCTCCTGCGCTGATCGACGTGGACGAGGCCTTGATGGTCGCCGCCAGCGAGGGGTCCACCGTCAGGTGGAGGACGGCACTCGTGTTGCTGATGTAGAAGAAATCGGACCAGGTCACACGAGCGGTAGCGTTCCCCGAGAGGGCGTACGTGTACGAGATTGCCTTTGTGAAGGCAGTGAAGCTGTTCAGCCCGACCGCCGCGCGCAGCGTCGTGTGGTGACCGTCGCCGGTGGAGAGGTTCCACCCGGCGTACCATCCCGTACCAGTGCCGGTGGTCCACCCGGCGTTGAACGTGGCGACGCCTCCCGCGTCGACCGGGTTCGGCGACTCCGAAAGGGTCGCCTCGGGCGGAGTCTCGAACACCCATTCGCTGCTCCCGCAGGAGCCCGGGTAGCAATCCCCGCCGACCATGAAGACGCCGATATCAGTGGAATTGGTGGAGAGGGCCGGCCCCTCAATCGGCAGGAAGGCAGCCGGAGCCGACGGAGTGAGCGGGTACCAGAGGCCCCCCAGGAACTCCCACGTGTCGTTGTACAACCCGTCGTTCAACGTGTCCGTGTAGTTGTACCCGCCCGTCAGGAAGATCCCGCCTAGCTGAGCATCCCAGGTGATCGAACTGTCGTCGCGGCCCGGAGGAGTGGCACAGGCCGGGGTGCATCCGGCATCCGAGGCACTGATGTTGACCCAGTTGCCGGCGAACTCCGGGCCTCCGGAGTACGTGTACGTGTAGTTCTGGGGGTGGTCCGATTCCACGTCGAAGCCGCCGTAGAGGACCATGTACCCGTCCGTCGCGTCGTAGGCCATCCCGGTGTAGCCCAGCCACGTCTCAGATCCCCAACCCGGCCCGTAGTCGATCGTGTGCCAGCCCGTCGAGTTGAGGAGCCAGGTGAGAGCGTACGCCTCACCGCATTCGTCATCGTCGCACCCATCCACGAGCAGGAAGCCCTGCAGCGCCGGGTCCCACGCCGCCGCGGACCCACCGATCCCGCCTTCGGCCAGGTAATCTCCGTCGTTATCGAGCAGTGGGCCGGTGGTCGACGTGATGTTCTTCCAGCTTCCGGTGAACAGCCACGTGTCGTTGAGCCCATCGTCACTGGCGTTCCATCCCCCGACGAGAACGACCCCGCCCAGAGTGGGATCGTAGCCGAATCCGGGCCACAGCCGTGGCGACGGCGCCAGGCTGAGGCTCCCCGTCAGGTTGGTCCAGTCCACCCCGTTGTAGACCCACGTAATGTTCTCGTAGGGCTCGCTGGTGGCATACCCGCTCCCGGAAAACAGGACGACCTCCTGGAGTCGGGGGTCGAAGGCCATCCGGGCTCCGTACCCGATGGCTGGGATATTCCCCCCCGAGGCGGTCGAGAGGTTGCCCGTCACGTTGTACCAGGCCATGTCTCCGACTGCGGGCGTCAATGCACGCGCGGGAGACGAAACGGCTGCCCCGCGGGAGTGGAACGCACCGGTGGATTCCCCCGCCGCCGTCGCGAGGTTCCGGCCGGATGTCATTCCGAGATGGGAGAGGAGGGCGGGAGCGGAACCGTCGCAGGTTGCCGCCATATCCGAACTGACCGCACACGGCACTGCTGAGTCCGGATGAGACGGCGCGACGTTGATGCTCGCCACGGCCCGTTCGAGCAGACCCGGCCCAGCAAGAGTGATGGCGGGGGATGGATGCGCGGTTCCCGCAAAAGCGTTCAGCGCCCCGGCGCCCCCACTGGGCGCGGTGGATGCCGACCCGCCGCTCACGACGGTCACGATCGCAATAGTCAGTACGGCGGTGAGGAACGCAGCCCTTGACATGGGCGATTCGTGGCACTCCCTGCTATTTTAATCCCCCGGCCGAGCGCCCTCGCAACGCCGCAGCGATTCGGACCTTACGACCGACTTAAATAGGGATTCCGCGCAATCTCGCGCGAGAGAATATGCATACATACGTGGACCTCTACTTCTCGCCCGACGGGATCTCCCCGCTCTTGATCGCGGAGCGCCTCCGGGAGCATGCCGGCCTCTCCTTTATCGTCGGCAGCCACGACCTGGTCTTCGAGTGGTCGAGCGTGAAGCAGTTCCGCGAGCGCCTCCAGAAGCTCCACGTCGCCCTCAAAGGAACCGGTGTGACCTACCACCTCGAATCGGTCGTCGACGACCCCACGTTCATCGAACCCACGCCATGGCCTCCCCCGCTCCCGGGCCTCGCCCGCGAGAACCCGGGATACACTCCGGACCCCTAGACTCCCGTGCCGGCCACCTGGGCCGTGGAGACCCCCCTCCCCCACCCCCCTCTTGCGAGTGGAGCGTTCTTACCAGCCTTCGTCCTTCGGGTTGACGGCGTCCCGCTCTAGCGCGGAGCGCAAGGCGTCCGGGATCGGCTTCTTGGATCCGTTCGAGTAATCGTACGCCACGATGGCCGTGAGTCCACGGGCCGTGACGACCCCTTGCCGTTCGTCGGAGAAGCGGTACAACAGCGAGAAGCTCGTCCGTCCGATCGGGTGCGCCGGGGCGACCTCTCCCAGGAGCTCGGCCTGATACGCGACGGGCGCGAGGTACCGGCATCGCGCTTCGGCGATGATGATGTCGAGGTCGTGGGGGTCGGTGCTGTGGCGGAGGTGGAGGTAGTACTCCGTGCGGAGGGTTTCCATGAACCGGAAGTAGACGGTGTGGTTGAGGTGGTTGAGGAGATCGAGTTCACCGTACTGTACCTTGAATCGTCGGGAGCGGGGCCAAGGACGGGGGCGGGGGGAGAGGCCCGAGGGGGATGGACGGGAGGAAGGGGAGGGGGGAGTGGAGGAAGAGGGGGTTGAGGGGGAGGAAGAGGGAGGAGAGGCGGGGGGAGGACACATCAGGAGGTCAGGAGCGGTCATCCGGATTATATGGTAATGGATGGTGGGCCGCCATCGGGTTGAGGTTGAGTTCTTGAGGGGGGTGGCGGGAGAGATCTGGACCGTTCCCGGAGGGGGTCCGGACGTGAGAGACCGTTCACGGAGTTCCACTGGAAAAGGGGGGGTGGGGGCCTAGTGGCCGAGGTTCCGGTGGGCGGAGATGGCACCGAGGGCGACATGGCCCGGGCGGTGGAGCAGGTCCGGGACGCCGTGCGGCGGCACACGACCCGGTTCGAGCACGCGATTCCGTTGATCGCCAGCGAGAATCTGCTCTCGCCGTACGCGAGGGAGCTCATGATCAGCGATTTCGACGCCCGGTATGCCGAGGGCCTCCCCGGGGAGCGCTACTACGAGGGGAACGAGCAGGTCGATGAGGTAGAGACGCTCTGTCTGGACTTGGCCAAGCGCCTGTTCCGCTGCTCGTTCGCCGACGTGCGCCCCATCTCGGGGACGGTGGCGAACCTCGCGGTGCTGAAGGCGCTCTCCGAGCCCGGCGACCTCGTGGGCACCTGTCGTCTCGCCGATGGCGCCCACATCTCGAGCGCGTCGTTCGGCGCCTTCGGCCTCCGGGGCGTGAAACCGGTCTACTACGTGTGGGACGCCCAGCGAATGACGATTGACGTGGCGCGGACGCGGGAGATCCTGCGCGCGGTCCGACCGAAGCTCTGCCTGTTCGGGCTGTCGCTGTTTCTGTTCCCACTCCCGGTCCAGGAGCTCTCCCCCACGCTCGAGGAGATCGGCGCCCGCGGGTGGTACGACGGCGCCCACGTGCTCGGGCTGATCGCCGGCGGCGAGTTCCAGGACCCGCTCCACGAGGGGTGCGTGGTGATCTCCGCCTCCACCCACAAGACGTTGCCCGGGCCGCAGCACGGGATTCTCCTCGCGAACACGGACGACCCGGACGTGACGAAGCGGCTCGCGTCGGGCGCCTTCCCCGGCGTCACCAGCAACCATCACCTGCACGCGATGGCGGCGCTGGCCGTCAGCCTCGCGGAGCACCTGGCCTTCGGCCGCGCGTACGCCCGGCAGGTGATTGCGAACGCGAAGGCGCTCGGCGCGGCGTTGCACGAGCGGGGTTTCGATGTCTTGGGCGAGGAGCTGGGCTTCACCGCCTCCCACACGCTCGCCGTTCGGGTGACCCGCGAGGGCGGGGGCGAGGAGGTGGCCCGGCGGCTGGCCGCGGCCGGGATCATCACGAACAAGAACCTCCTACCCGGTGACACGAGTTCGAAGCACCCGGGCGGAATCCGGCTCGGCACTCCGGAGGTGACCCGGGTGGGGATGACCGAGAAGGAGATGGCCCGGATCGCGGAGCTGATGGACGACCTCTTGCATCATGGCAAGGCGCCGGAGTCGGTCGCCGCCGACTCGGCCGCGTTCAAATCTGGTTTCACCGGTCTCCGCTACTGTTTTGGCGCCGGCGAGGCGGCCTATCGCTACTTCGACCTCGTGGGTCACCCGCCGCCCTGAGGCTCTTCGGACTCCTCCGGGGGCTTGGTGTCGCGGTCAAGGGGAGGCCGCACCGCCTCCAAGACCGTCGGGTCGAACTGGATGGTCGGCGTGAGCGGCCGGGGCGGCGCTCGACGATAGACCAGGCGTCGGTCGCCGGCGCGGCTGGGGACTAGGCTGCCGTCGGCGACGAGCGCGGCGATCCATTCGGCCCACTCCTCCGGCGCGACCGGTGGGCCGGTCCATCCCCTCACAAGTTCGTCCGGTCGTCGCGGCGTATCCGGGCTCGCCTGCGCGAGGAGGTGGTCCCGTCCCCGCGCCATGCGTTCCAGTTCGTTCTCCTCCACCCGGTCGCCCGGCTTCTGGGTCGTGGCAGCCCGCTGCCACCGTCGAACGCCCCACGCGACGAGGAGGCTCCCCACCGCGAGCGCGGCCAGCGCCGCGAGGAGCACCTCGCCCGACGTTCCCGAGAAGAGCGGCGGGCTCGTCGAGGCCGGCCGGACCGGGGCGGAGGTCACGGTGATCCGGAAGACGACCGCGACCTCGGTGCCGAGAACATCCCGCAGCGTGACGGTCAGATTGGCGGATCCCAGCACCGAGGTGGGATACGAGCAGGTGATCGTGCCGTCGAAAGCGAGGTCGCCCCAGCAGAGGGTCTCCGACGGGCCGGAAAGATTCCACCAGGTGGTGAGCGGTAGCGCGCCGCCGGAGACCACGACGGAGAGCGCTGTGGTTTGGTTCGCGACGAGCGTGACCGAGGTGCTGCCGTTAGCCCGGGCGGTGAGGAGCGGCACGACGACCACGACCGCGGACGACGTCACGTTCTCCCCGAAGCGATCCGTGACGGAGGCTCGGAGCTCGTAGTCGCCGGTCGAAGCGAAGCGCTCCTCGAAGACCCACGTCGTCGCCGCTTGCGATTGGCAGGTGAGGCCGGGCCTGCCGCTCACCGAGAGGCACGCCGGCCCGTACGGGGCGCTCCCGGTTCCGTGGGTGACGTTCACCGTAAGTGGGATCGTCCGGTTCGGGTACGTGACGAAGTTCGGGGCGCTCAGGGTCACCTGCTCGACCGGATTCACCGCCACCGACGCGAGGGCGAGTTGGTTCGTGGAGTAGCCGTTCGAGATGGAGGCGGTGGGGAGAGCGGTGCCCGCTGCCGGATAGGCAGCCTGCACCTGGCACGCGAGGTTGGTGGTGCCGTTGCCCAGCGGGGTACTGGCACAAGGGCCCGTCACCGAGCCCGCGCCGAGGCCCGGGTCCACCGTCGCGGAGTAGGAGTACCCGGCGGCCCCGGAACCGACGAGGTAGAACGTGACCGGCACGCCCGGGTCCACCGGATTGGCGGAGGGGACTCCAGAGAGAATCTGCGTCGGAACGGGTTGGAGGGAGAGGGTGGGGGATTGGAGCGACTCCGTCGTCGCGCCGTACGTGGCCTCGACGGTCACCGAGAGCGATCCCGTCCAGCCGCTGGCGGTGCCCTCGACCGTGACGTTGGCCCCTTGTTGGGAGGAGATGCCCCATCCGAGCCCGGCGAGGCTCCAGCTGTACGTCAGCGGGCCGGGAGCGGCGTCTCCTACCGCGTTCCAGGCACTGACCGAGAGATCGACGGGCGCGTTCGTGCTGACGACCCGGGTCCCCGTCACGTTGAGTTTTGCCGAAGAGAGGTCGGCGTACCACTCGATCGTTCCCGGGCTGGCGCCCGCGGCCGGGTCCCGCTCCGAGAATCCCGCCGGAGCGCCGGAGGTGGCGAAGCCGAGGGGCCCGAAGGGGCCCGAGTAGAGAACGCATGGGCCCCCACCCCGAACGCACCGATCGGCGGGCACCGGTAGGGGGACCGAGAAGTTCCCTCCCGTCGTGGTCGTGCCGTCGGCGGTAGTTGCCACGCAACGGTCGGTCGGGGTGTTATCGGAGATCACCGTCTCGTTGTAGAAGTAATCCACCTGGACCGACACGCCGATGACCGAGGGCAAGGGAGTCGAGTTTCCCACTAGCACCAGCGTTCCGTTCGCGGAGGGCGGTGCCGCAGCGCCGAGACATGATCCGGAGATGGCCGGCGCGATGCGGGAGCTTGCTGCCGATGCGGCCGGCGCGCCGGCGAGACCAACAGCCAGCAGCAGGAGCGTCACGGCCATGGCGGGTACGCTCCGAACCGCCGCGCGGACGAAGTGGGTCACCGGAAGACGGGTCGCGCCTCGCATGGTTCTGCGCCTGCTCTCGGGGGCGGGAGCAGGGGGGAGCGACCTTCCCAGAGGGAGCGACGGGTCTTAATTCGTCCGACGTCCGCCCGGGCGTGGAAAGGTGCTCCCGGGGCGGCGTCAAGAGGGTCCAGACGGAGGGGGTGAGGCGCCAGGCAGTGCCACTCGCGCCCGGACCGTGTGCCGTGCGCCGGTCGGGAGGAGCTCGCTCTCCTTGAGTAGGAGTTCCGCCACTCGGGTCCGAGTCCAGACCCGGGTCGCGTTCGCCGGATCCGCGAGGAACCGGCCCGCCCATCGGGCGTCGCGGCCCGACCGGACCCGAGAGAGTGTGAGGTGGGGAACGTACGGTCGAGGTTCGACAGGGAATCCCCCGGCTTCGAGGGCGTGGCGCAGTCGCGCCACAAGGGACTGGACGGTCGCCGCTCCTTCGCTCACACCGGCCCACAGCACGCGCGGGTGATGCAATGTGGGGAACGCACCGACTCCCCGCACCTCGAGGTCAAACGGGTCGGAGCCGATGACGGCCTCCACCATCGCCTCGATCGCTGTCGCCAGGCGTTCCACCGGAAGATCCTCGAAGAAGTGGAGCGTGAGGTGGTCTTCCGGTCGGAGCCCGAGGGGAATGGGCCCGACGAGGGAGGGGAGATCGATGGCGATGAAGGCCCGCATATTCAATCCCGAGTCCGGAAGGTCACCTCGGAGCATCACGTTGAGGAAGGGGGCTCAGCAATCTCCCGGGCCGACCGGAGCGTCCAGACCGTTGCGCGGGTCCGTGGAACGTTGGCCCGAAGGAGGAACCGGCGGATGGACCGGGCCCGGCCGGCGTCGGCTACGAGACAGAGGAGGAACGCCCCTGCGTCGCGGGCCTTCGCCCAGTCGCGTTCGATTCGCTCTCGCCGGGTGGCGCCCGACACTTCTGCCTCCACGTGCACGTTCCGCCCCCCGAAGGCGCGCCACAGCCATTCCTCCCGCCGACGGTCCAGATAGGCCGCGAGCTGCGCCGGCCCCCAGCCTCGGTGTTCCCGGGGAAGGACGGGAACGAGGCCATCAGGAAGCCGGGTGTCGAATCGGCCCTGACGAAGCACCTCGAGCCGCTCGTGGTGCCGTGCGAAGATGCGCACGGCCGCGACGAGCAGGGCGCGATGTTCGACGCTCTCCGGCCGCGCTCCAGTCCGAGCCGCGAGCCCGACCCGGTCGGCACCGGCCGCCGAGAGGAGGATCTCCTCGCCGTTCACCCGGACCCAGCCGCGTCGCTGGAGCCTCTCGAGCGCTTGGAGGCCGGCGACCGGATCGAACGGGTCGTCGGTGTCGAGCCAACGGAATAGCCGGGCGCGGGTGATGGTCCCGCCCTCTGCGTCGAGGCCGACCAGTCCGAGAAGGATCTCCTCCTCGAGGGATTCGTAGGACCGGGCGGCCGCTCCCTCTCGGTACGGCACCGGAGAACCGAACCGGTCGGCGGACCGACGCACCAGCTTCTGCCAGCCCGGTAGGTCCGCGGGAAGACCGAGCGGCATCGGAATGAGCTGGCGCGCCGCGTGAGGACCGGTGGTACTCACGAGGGCCCAGCCCGGCGAGAGCGTCGGCAGAACCCTCTGCGCCGCGTCAGGGCCGAGCCCGGCCCAGGCCCCGGTCGCGACCGCCGACGCCCAGGGCACTCGGAAGAGGAAGACGGTACCCGCCGCGCCGGCGAGCGCGTCTCGCAACTCCGGTGCCAGCCGGGCCGGGTATTGCGTCGCGACGACCAGACCGAGGCCGAACTTGCGTCCCTCAGCGACGATCTCGCTCAAGAGACGGGCCGGGAAGAGATGGGCCTCGTCCAGCACAAACAGCACTCGAAGGTCCTGGGCTAGCCCCTCCCGCGCGGCGCGCCGGACTTGCTCCAGGTACACCCGGGTCAGGAGAAGCGTCACGGTGAACGTGACCCCCTCCGGCCCGAGCTCGCCCATCGGCAGGCGCCAGATCGCCGAGTCCCCCTCGCTGAGACGAGCTCCGACCTCCAGTGGTCGGTCGTGCGGCGCGAGCAGCGCGGTGAGAAGCGGCGAGCCGACGACCTTCGCGACGCGCGAGGCGGCCGGCCAAAGGAAATCCGGTTGCCGGCGCACGATCCCGTCCAACTCCTCGAGGAACTGCGCGGCCTCGGGGCGCTCCGTCGTGAGCCGGGCCGCGTCCCGTCGCCGAGGGTCAGTGAGTAGGCTCCACAGGTCGACGAGGTCCCCTCCCTGTTCTTGGACGAGGTGAAGGAACGTCTCGAACAGCCGCTCGAGGCGGAACCCCCAAAACGTCTCCCCGTTCTCCGTCGATAGCCGCTTGAAAGCGGCCACGAGATGGGCCACCAGCGCGTCCCGGTCGCCGATGGTGACCGGGCCCAGGACCGAGAGACCGGGAACGGCGGTGGGGCGGCCCACGACATCGATGCCGATGACGCGCTCCCGGATCGCGGACGGAAGCCCGGCCGTGACCCGGGGTGCTAGGTCCCCGTGCACGTCGAAGAGGACCACCGACCGACGCTCCGCGAGCGCCTCCCGAGCGAAGTGAGCGAGGGCGGCGGTCTTACCGGAGCCGGAGGCTCCTAGCACCACGGCGTGTCGGAGGCGCGGGTCGTCGTGTGGGTCCGGGCCGAGGGGGAGGGGAACCGCTAGGGCAACCCGATCCGCCTGGAGTCGCTGCGCCCGGGGCGTCCACCAACGCGGGCGGGCGCCCGAGGCCCAAGCCCGCGAAAGACGACGTCTCGGACGAACGGCCCGCACGATTAGCCGGGACTCTGCCGGCCATCGGGCTACGTGGCGTAGCCGATCCTCCAGCGCCGACCCGAGCGCCTGGAGCGCGGCGGGGGTCGCCGCGGCAATCCGACCCCGGGCGGATGCCCACACCTCTCCGTCGGAGCCGGTGGTCCAGTGGGTCTGCAAGCCAACCCAGTAAGGACTCTCGGAGGAGAGGAGGTCGTCGGACGTCACCGCATCGGGGGAGGGCCGGGGGTCCGAAGGTTCCGTCGATCGACCCCCCGGTACAGGGGACGAGAGAGACGCATCGTAGGGATCGAGCGTGATGTCGGACGGCACAGGCGGAACAACCCAGATCCATCCTTCGAGAAGTCCGGGCGGCGGCGCGCAGGCACGGTTCCGGAAACTCCGCGTCCAGGGCAGAGGGATGCCCTCGCGAACGGCTTCCATTGCGAGGACGAGCCGCTCGGAGTACGGGAGAAGATGCACCTCTCCCGCGTGCCCGTCCCACCATTGCTCGATGAGTAGCGCCTCCCCCGACGAAACGGAGCGGAGTCGCTCAGCCAGCCGAGCAAGGAAGACCGTTAGCCAGTGGGTCCCGGCCCCGGCATCTAGCCGAAAGGCGGGCACAAGGCCCGGCGAGGCCCTCGTCACCGGTCGCTCCGGCCGAGTCGATCCAACCACCGGACCCTGGCCGCCAGCGCGGGAAACCGGTTCAGCCGGGCGAACTCGAGCAAGATTGCTGTCGATGTCATCCGTCGCACGGCGCATTGCCGGTCCCAGAGCCGGACGACCCACACGCGCCGGAGGTCCGGGAGACGGTACAACCGGGCCCACGGGCGGTACGGTCCGGCGATCGGCACCCGGACCCGACCTACGTACTCGACCCGGGAATCGGTGTCCAGGTCCCCGGGAAAGGCGAGGGTCGTCTCGTCGAGCCAACGAAGTGGTTCGGCGGGAACGGGTTGTCTCGATGACGTTGAGAGGGCTTCGGAAGGTTCCATGGTTTCCCCTGAGACCTCCCTCCGCCGGGCGGACCCACCGGAGAAGGGAGGCAGACGGCGGGTCCGGCGAGGCCGCCAGGGGCGGACGGCCCCCGAACGGCGGGTCCGGCGCCGAGGGAGATCCGCGGCGGCAGCGGGACCGCTACCGCATCCCTCGTGGCCGGGTCCGGTCGCAAGCGACCGGGAAAGGGTGCGCCGCTTCGTCCTCGGGCGGGGAAGTTCTACCGGCGCCCGATCCCGGTAGCCGGTCGGCTCCTCACCTTCCGGCTGTCGAGTCCACCCCGGACATCGAACCGGACGCTAGTGGCGCAGCGTTCGTGCGCGGGCGACGACGGGGGCCCATGGGGAAGTACTCCCCGGAACCCAGGGTCGTCGAACGGCGCTCAACTCTCGGGTAGCGAGGCCAGGGAGCACGCGACGGAGCAACGTTCCAACTCGGCGAAACGAAGCGGGGTCGATGCAGGGGTGTGGCTCGATACCGTACATGACGAACGGGAAGGAATCCCCGAGGGAGGTTACCTCGCTTGGGGCGTCCATGAAACGTGAAGGATGCCCGCTGACGAAGAATCTCTGGGGAAAAAGCAGGGTGAAGGTCCCCCCGCACGCGAGAGACGCGGTGCCGTCTCTCCTTTGCGATGTAGGGCGGGACCTTCGGGGTGGTGTGCAGGAACCATCCGGCCCCGGCTATTTGAGGGGCCGAGGGAGGGGGGCTGAAACACCCTCCCCGAAAGGGCGTTTTTGCTAGCGACGTCGGCCCGCGGACGGTGTGGTCAGCGCCGGTGGAACGGCCGGAGCAGGCGACACCGAAGCGGCGGCCGACGCCTTTCCCTTCATGCGGGGCAACACCCACCGTTCCCCCCACGCGCGGAGCTCTCGGATGGCGGGCGCGAGACTGAGTCCCATCTCGGTCAGCGAGTACACGACGCTGAAGGGCCGGGTGCTGACGACCGTGCGCTGCACGACGCCCGCGTGCTCGAGATACTTCAGCGTCGCGCTGAGGGTTTTGGCATTCAACCGGGAGTTGGATCTAAGGAGCTCACTGAACCGTTGCGGACCGTCCAGCAGTCGATGCGCGATGGCGAGCCGCCACTCGGTGCCGATGATCGAGATGGCCGCCATGACGGGGCAGAGTGCCCGTCCCTCGGGCGTGTAGGCCTCCTTACCCGTGTGACCGTCTCCGGGGTGCGTGCGCGCGCTGGCTGGTACCATATGCACCGGGGGCCATCAGCAGGTGGCGGAATATATACTTACTCATCTCTATCGAGTAACGCAGATATACCAAACGGCAGCCGAATCCCTTGCGTGGGGTCGGCCCCTTCGGTGCACCGTCCACTGGCCGCGTGGCGCGGTGGGAGTACTTTTCTCCCCGAAGCTCTCCGGTTCCTCGATGGCGCCACGCCGGAGGGAGTACGAGCTCACGGTGGAGCAGGAGCTGCCCGCTGCCGCGGATGGCGCGCCCCGGCGGGCCCGCCTCACGGCCCGGTTCGAGCCGGAGGCGGGCGAGGCCGATTTGGACGACGCCGAACTCGCGCGTTCGCTCCGGGATCTTGCCGACCGGTTGGCCCGCGCCTCCGAGGCCGCCGGAGTCGGTAGAGGCCCCGTTCCGGTACCCCGGCCGGAGCGCGCCCTGGAGGAGTTGCTGGAGACCTATCGACCCCGTCAGATGGAACTGGTGGAGCTCCTCCATGCCGACGGGGAGCTCACGGATAGGGAGTACGCGACGCTGAGAGCGCGAGTATCGGAACATCCCCCCGAGGTCGAGCCTCCGAAGGGACCGACCGGATCACCCCCCGTACCCCCACGGATGGGAGGCCGACCAGTGGAAGAGTTGCTTCGGACGTATCAGATCACGTCGTTGCGGCAGGCCGGAGCTGTACGCGCGCGTCGCCAGATCTCGTTCGAGGAGTACATGGCGCTCAAACGGCACTTCGCTGCGGCGGAAGTCGGGGCGCCCGGCACCACCCCGACGGCCTAGCGCGCCGCCCACGGAACGAAACCGACCAGCAGAGTCCCCACATCCGTGAAGCCGGCCCGGACGGAGAACGTTTCAACCGCCGGCTCGCTCGACGCGTCCGCCCCGACCCGGCGACCGAGCCAGTTACCGGCGACACCACCGCGGCCGGAGATCTCGCCCGCGGTGCGCAGCGCTCCGATGAAGGCCTCGCGTCGCGTCGATTGCCGGGCGGCCGCGCGGAGGAAAGCCCGGACCTCGTCGGACCCTTCTCCTCCCTCGACGGTGTTGAACGTGGCGCTCGCGAACACGGCGAGCCCTCGCGATTCGGGCCGGGACTGAGCCACGGGGGTCGCCGTCGACGGGACCGGAAGGTACAGGCGCCCGGTCTCGGACGCGCGCTCCTCGGCGTCCGTAGACAGCCGGCGAGGCTCGGCAACCTGGTCGCGCCGGATGGTCTCCATCCCCTCGACGAACCGCGCCGCCACCTCATCGGGCGAGCCTGGTAAGTGGAGAGAGACCATCCGGCTGATCCAGCCTTGTCCGGCGAGCAGATTGCCCGAGGCCTCTACCGCGTCGGCGGGGCCTGTCACGACCACGGGTCGGTGCACGTTCCGCCCCATGCGCGGAGTTGGGGATCGAGCGGCATCGACATCGACGGTGCCGGAGAGAAGAGTCCTCACTGCAGTGGGTTCCTCCAGGCCCAGCGGGACGGTGGGGCCGCCCCCGACCCATTCCGGCCCCTCTCCCCGGTCGATCACCAACGTCACGGCGAGGGGCTCGTTCGCCACCGCTCCCAAGCGGCCTCCGACGCCCCCAGTGCCAAGCACCCGGGCCACGCGTACCGCGTCGATAGGCCCGGAACGAACGGTCACCCTTTGCAGCAAGTCCCGCCATGCGTTGGCGTCCCACCCGGACGGAGGGCCGGCCGTGACCGAGAGAGCGCCCGGTGAGAGGAGCAATAGAAGCAAGTCCTGCGCCTTGAGATCGCCGGAAAGTTCCAAGACGCTGGCGAGGGCCGCGGCTCCTTGCGACGACCCGGGCCACGGATCGGGCACCATCACGCTCTGGAACTGCAGCGCGTCGGGGGCCGGGACGGCGCTGGCCATGAGTCCCTGCGTGAGCCGGTCGCCGAGCATCTGCTGTGCCGCGAGCGCCATGGCTCCCGCGGCATTCCCGAGTGCGACGAAGGCGATCTCCCGGAACCGGTCGACCGCCACGAACCGGTTCCCGATGCGAAGGATGTCGTCGTGCAGCCGGAGGCCGGCTCGGACCGCACGGTAGGCATCGGCACCTTCGATCCCTGCCCGGAAGGCCCTCTCGAACGGAGCCCGCGGTTCGAAGGCGGGCGTGTCCGGCACGAGGTAGCCTCCGTCGCTCGGGAGGCGCTAAGGGAGATATCGTTGATTTGGGCCGTCAGCCGAGCTGAAGGCCCTCGACCGGCCGGCCCGTGCCCGGTGTGAGGAACCGGTCGACCGAGAACAGGCCGGGGTCGAGGTCGGTTTTCTCCTGAAGTACCGCCTGGGCCACGCGGCGGGACGCGGCCGGCGCGAGCATGAACCCGTGGCCGCCGAATCCGTTCGCGTGGACGAATCCCCGCAGCCGGGGATCCTCACCGATCACGGGAAGGCCGTCGGGCGTGTCGTCATAGAAACCCGACCAGGCGCGCAGCACGCCGAGATGTCGCAGGGAGGGAAGGATGCCCACGAGCGCGCGGGCCATCGCCCGGAGGAACGCGGGGGAGCTCAGCATGCCGGCCTGAGTCCCGGGCGGATGCGCCAGCGAGAGCCCGCCGACGATCTCTCCCCGCATCGTCTGGCTGAAGTACAGGCCGTCCCGGAGACGAGTGACCATCGGGTCCAAGAATGGCTTGACCGGCTCCGTGGCGAGGATCTCGTGTCGGGTCGCTTGGTTGGGCACCGAGAGCCCCGCCCGGGCCGAGAGCTCCCGGGACCAGCCGCCCGCGGCATTGACGACGATCGTCGCCGGCAGCACGCCGGCGGAAGTGTCCAGGCCGGTAACCCGTCCGGCGTCGACACGGACACCGGTCACGTCTGTACCCAGCCGGAGGTCCACCCCTTGTTGGATGATCGCCTCCTTGAGAGCCCACAGCGCGGGGAACGGATAGAGAGTGCCGTCGGACCTCAGGTAACTGCCTCCGAGCAACCCGCTCGTAACCAAGCCAGGGGCATACCGGGGAACCTCCTCCGGCTTGACCAATCGCCCGTCCAGTCCCTCGGACTGGACGACGGACACGACCTGGGCGAGGTGACGCTGCTCGGTCTCCGTTTCTGCGAGGAACAGGTACCCTCCCTGGCGGAACCAGATGTTGTATCCGAACTCCCGGCCAAATCGGCGGTAGGTTTCCACCGATTCCCGGGCGAGGCGCACCGTCGCTCGAGTCTCCCACTGCTGCCGCACCCCGCCGCCGTTTCTCCCCGACGCACCGTTCGAGAGCCAGCCGCGGTCGACGACCGTGATCGGTCCAGCACCGGCACGGGCCAAGTGGTGCGCCGTGAACAAGCCCATGATTCCGGCCCCGACAATGGCGATCCGGTCCGGTGGCCCGGAGGCTTGAATCATGGAGTCCCCGAGGCGGGAATTTCGGACGCCGGTTCCGGCAGCTCGGCGAGGGCGGACAGCGGGGCCGGGATCACCGGAGGACGCTGGCGGATGTAACCGACCTGCGGAGGGGATCGTTCCTCGAGGATCGACAGCACGAGGAGGGTGTCGGGCAGGCAGTAGCGACCTTGGCAGAGCCCAGTTCCCAGGCCGGTGTACCGTTTGACCACTTCGAGACCGCAATACCCGCGTGCGACGGACTCCCGTACCTCGCGGAGGAGTACATCCTCACAGGCACAGACGACCTGCTTGCTCCAGCCGTCCGGACGGCGCAGCAGCTCGCGATAGTATCCTTCGAGCTCGTTCGGTGCATCGGGGCCCCGCTCCTGGGCGGGGGGAACCTCCCGACCAAGAATGGCGTCGGCGGCCACGAGCGCACTCGCCTCCGCCGCCACGCCATCGGCAAAGCCGGCAACCTCTCCGACGGCCAAGAGTCCGGGGACGGTGGTTTGGTTTCCCTCGCCTAAGACCGGGAAGTAACTCCCGGCCGTTCCCCTCCATTCCATCTGTGCGCCCGCCTGGAAGAGCAACTGGTTGTGAGGGAGTCGTCGGTGCGCCAGTACGATCGCGTCGATCGATAGGGAGAATTCGGGGCCTCCACCGCGAGCGAGGAGGCGGGCCCGGCGCACGCGTCCCCTGCCGAGCGCGGACAACAGTAGGGTTCGCGGGTAAAGCTCGATGGAAAGGTCGGAGGCCCGCCGCACGACCTCCGGCGAGATCGCCCCCGGCGCCGCCATGGCCTCGACGTGAGCGCCGAACCGGTCGAGCATCTCGGCCGCTCGGGCTCCTCCGCCGACAATCAACGCACGGTGGAAGGGCGGCGCGCGGTCCCCGGGCGCCATGGAAAGCGCACCCTCCGCCGTCATGATGCCAGGGCGGTCGTTCCCCGTGAACAGCAACGACGCGTCGTACGCGCCGGAGGCGACCACGACCGTTCGGGCTCGGAACAAGCGGCCCCGGTCGTGATCCTCCAAGGCGACGGCCTCGAACCGACGCTCGGAGCCCGACCGCGGAGGAGGGAGGAACACCGCGGTCGTCGAAGGGAACAGCGCGACTCCGGGGGGAGGCGCCGAGATCGGGCCCCGGTCGAGGAGTCCGACCGACTGACTCCCTTCGGCGAGTCGTTGGCTCACCTGCCTTCCGGCGGGGCCCGCTCCCACAACGAGCACGTCGAGGTCGATGGGCCCGGACTCCGCAGAGGGTGTGGGAGCTGTCGTCGATGCGACAGGGGCATACCCAGCCAAGCGGCGGACGACCCGCTGTATCCACGGGGTGGCCCACGCCGGTCGCCGAAATCCGTGGAGCGTGTCCAATCCGCGGGGGAAAAGGAAGTCGACAGCCCCCATCAGGTCATGCGACGGGGAAGGCCATGCATTGGACGTGGTGACCGCATCTCCCTCGTGCGGGGCGTAGCGGCACGCTCGGACGTTCGGTTCCCCGTTCACCCGGACCAAGCAGTTCGTGCAGTGTCCGATTCCGCAGAACGGCGCTCGCGGTCGATGGTACCGGATCGAGCGCTGCAACGTGGGGAGGCCCTTCCGGGCCAGATGCTGAAGGAGAGTCTCGCCCCCCTCCGCCGACTCCGGCCCTCCTCGGAAGGTGAACGGAATGGGCCGGGGAGAGTCCATGAGAGAAACGGACGGCGACGAGACCCCGGCCTATTTGAGGCGCGCTCCGCTCATTGCCGCCGAGGACGAATGCGTCTCGTCTCTCCCGATTTCCGTCTAAAAACCGTTTCAACCGAGCGACGAACCAACATCTATATAGACTCAAGGAGGGTCGGACCGCCTACCTATGCGTACTGCAGACGGGGGAGAGGCGCGGCGTATCCAGAAGACCGGGGGTTCCACGTTCATCGTGTCGTTGCCGAAGGCGTGGGTTGTGAGCCGGGGTCTCGGCTCCGGCGATGTGCTACTGTTCCACGGGGCCCCTGACGGCTCGCTGATGCTCCGGGCAGAGGGGGCGCCTCACGGGGAGACCCCTCGGAGGGAACTGCGTGTCACGAACGAGATGAACCCCGAGCATCTGTTCCGGCTGCTCGTGGCCGAGTACATCGCCGGGGCCCCGCTCCTTGAGATCCGGACGGAGGGACGGATGAGCGCCCGGACCCGGGAGGTGGTGCGCGGGTTCGCCCAGCGGATGATCGGACCCGAGATACTGGAGGAGACGGCCGACGGGGTGGTCCTGCAGGACGTCATCGGGCCCAACCCGCTGCCGATTCCCTCGGTAATCCGGCGGATGTACCAGATGGTCCGCGCGATGCAGAGCGACGCGATGGCCGCGTTCCACGCCCGCGACCCCTCGATCGCCCGGGATGTCATCGAGCGCGACTGGGAGGTCGACCGGCTGCACTGGTTCATCGGAAAGCAGATCACCTCCGCCCTGCGCGACGGCCGGGTCCTGAGTTCCATCGGCCTCACGCTCCCCGAGTGCGCCACGTACCTTCTCGCGTCCCGCGTCCTAGAGCGGATCGCGGACCACGCGGTGCGGATCGCCGAGACGGTTCCCCTTCTCGGAAAGGAGACGATCCCTTCGGGCGTTCTGGCCGAACTGGACCGGCTGGCCCTCTCGGCATCCGAGGGGCTCACGGGAGCGATTGATAGCCTCGCCAACGAGGACATCGACAAGGCGAACGAGGTGCTCGACGCCGCGCAACGAGTGACGCGGGAGCGGGAATCGATCCTGAAGGAGCTCACGAAGAAGCGGGGACGGCTCGCCGTCGGGCTCGCGTACGTCCTCGAGAGCCTCGAGCGGAGCGCCTTCTATGCGAGCGACCTGGCTGAGATCGCCATCAACCACACGGTGCAGCGCGCCGCCCAGACCGCGATCGTGGCCACCACGACAACCCCCGTGTCCCCCGCCAAAGTGCCCGCCTCCGCCTGACGGTCAACCGTCTCGGGAGCAGCCGCTGGCGGTCTATAGTCCTCTATAGAGGGGCGGGCCGGACGTCGCCCGATACCCGCTCGAGGAGGGCGATGAGCTCCTCCGAGGACGGGATCCGGGGGTTCGCGCCGAACGACGTGGCGCTCTGCACGTAGGGCAGCCACTCCGCCCGATCTTCCCGGAGGGACTGGACGTCGACCCGGCCGGCGGCCAGCGTTGGAGGAACGCCCAGTCGATCATTGAATTGGCGGAACCAGTCCCCGAAGGGCGCGGCGTGCTGGACGGTGGCGGCCCCCAGGATTCCGCCCAGTGATTGGTACGCGTCGCGCGCCGCCGGGAAGTTAAACTCCATAACCCACGGAAGAAGGATCGCGACCAGTCGCCCGTGCGAGAGTCCGCACCGCGGCCCGATCGCATGGGCGATGGCGTGGACCAGTCCGCTCTGCGCGTTGGAGATGGCGAGCCCGGCCATCGTGGCCGCGGAATGGATTGCCCCCCGCAGCTCGAGGTCGTCGGGGTGGTTCAGCGCGTCGGGGAGTCGTCGGACCAGCGTACCCACCGCCTCCCGCGCGAGGCCGTCGGAGAGAGGAGTGGACCATGCCGAGGCGAGCGCTTCGAGGGCGTGGGCCAACGCATCGATCGCGCTATCGACGGTCACTACGGCGGGCATCGTGGCCGGCAGGCTCGGGTCGAGCAGCGCCCAGTCCGACACTAGTTCCCGCGACGCGACCTCCACGGGTCGACCGCGCGCGTCCCAGAAATGAGCCATCCAGGTCGCCTCGCTACCGCTTCCGCTGGTCGTCGGCACGGCCACCAGTCGGGCCTGCTCGCGCAGGCGCAATTCAATGAGCGGCGTGAGGGAACTCAACTCAAGATCCGGGCGGGCGTATCGAAGCCAGATTCCCTTCGCCGTGTCGATCGTGCTCCCGCCTCCTACGGCGACGATCCAATCGGGAGAGAACTCGGAGGCGGCGCGCGCTCCCGTGGCCAGCGAGTCGATCGTCGGGGCGATGCGCACAGAGCGAGAGACCTCGACCTGGGCGCCATCCTTCAACAGTTCCTCCCGGATCCGTCGGTCGCCTCCTCGTTCCGCCACCGCCGGATCGACGACTACAAAGGCCCGACGCGCGCCCAGTGAGCTCAGTTGCTCGATGCTGCCGGGACCGATGCAGATGCGTGGCGACGTGAAGAATCCCATCACGGGGAACGGTCCTCCCCCGGGAGGAATCGGGTTCCGAGAGCAACCCCGACGGCAAGCCGACCGGCGGGTACTACCGAGCTTTGTGGCGACATCCGGGGCAGGTTCCGGTCAGCGAGAAGGTGACCCCCTCGACCTCCCATCCGTCCGGACGCCGGCGGGAGAGCTCCATCAGCAAGTGCCGGTCGAGTTCGGTGAGTTCCAGCTCGGCGATCCGCCCGCAGCGATGGCAGATGAGGTGGCCGTGGGGCGTTTCCGGAGGCGGCGAGGTGAGCGCGACCCCTTCGGGAACGCTTCCAGGGACTACCGGAAGGGGTGCCCGGTGACGATGAGGACGGTGGGCCATCGAGGATTTCGACGCTGAAGCGCGCGGTCGGCCCTCACTGGAGGGGGGCGTATCCTTGGACGCCATCGGAGAACTCCCCCACGCCGACGCCCTCCGATTATTTACGGAGTGGCCGACCGCGGCCCCAGGGGCGTGGGTTTCCCGGGGACTACCCACCGCCTAAATCCCGGACGGCTGTCCGGGAGATCGATGACGACGGGGACCCGCAACTCTTGTCCGGCGCGCCTGACCATCGTGCTCGCGGATTGGTGCCCCCATTGCGTCCCCCTGTCGGAGGAAAAGGTCCACGCGTTGGGAGATCGCCTCGGGATACCGGTCCGTCGACTGGACATCGACGAAGCCGACCAAGAAGGAGAGGCCGATGCACTGGTCAGGGCCCACGGGGATTGGTCACCGGACTACCTGATTCCTCAGGTCTTCCTCGAGTGGACGGATGGACACATCGACCACGTTCTTACGGGCTTTCCCGAAGGGGTGTCCCGCACCCGCCGGGCGTGGGACGAACTGTTCCATAGCGACTGGCTGAAGCATATGGCGTCGGCGCAGGACGCATGAGCCCTTCCGCGACCGGTCCGGAGAAGTTCGTCCTCACGTCCTCCGGAACGTGCCTTCACCATTGCAGGGGTCGAACCCGGCCCCACGGGATCGCCGGGGCGAGGGGACCGGTCGGTTGGGTTTACACCTGCCCCGGAGGAACGGTATCCACGGTGGTGTTTCTGGGAGGTGTCCGCCGTCCCTCGCCGGCCCGGGTCCGCATCTATCTACAATCACGCACCCAACGGCCCGAACGGGTCCGCATAGAGGACTTGAGGTCGGCGACCCGCTACGGCCCCGAACTGGGCCGAGCCGCCGAGCGATGGGCAGCGAGACCCGGTGTCCATGCGCCCATCCATCTGCTATATTGGCGGCGATACCCCCGAAAGGTGGGACGCCGATACTCCTACCTCTACGCGTGTTTCCAGCACGGCGCTCGAGACGTTCGATTCTATCCCGGCAACGGTGCCCGGACGGCGCCCCCCTGTCCCTTCGACCGCCTCAACGTTTAACCGAGTGAAACTCCGCTCGCGACGAACCTTCCATACGGACGGGGCCTGCCCCTCCAACGACGGGATGACGCTCGGCCCGTCCTTGGCGCGAGTCGCTCGAGGACCGATGGACACCCGGTCCGTCAGACGTTCGAGCGAAGATCCGCCCTCCAATCGGGACCGTCTCGCCATCATGAAACTCGAGTTCCGGATGCCTCAGGACGCGTGGTTCTACGGTTTCACGACACGCCACCCGGACCTCGTCGTCGAGGTCCTGAACAGCATCCCGGTCCCCGGCGATAACAGCCTGGGCGAAGTGGAGATTGGCGGGCCGCCGGTAGACTGGACGAGCGAGATCCGAAAGTCGCCGGACGTGCTCGAGGTCCAGGTCCTTGCCATGCTCCTCGAGGTCGGCCGATACCGCGTACGATACCATCAACCCGCAGTCATCTGAGGACTATCTCGCCGTCCGTCTGATCGTCGCTACCCGGCGTGCCCACTCCGTGCTGGAGAGCAGAGCGGATTTTGTCATCGAGATTCCAGGAGTCATCGGGGACTCATCGGCTCCGGTCTGGGTACGCCGCCGAGCCTAGAACCCTCACGAGCCCGGCGAGAAGCCCTAGGAATTCTCCAAAAAGCCGCCGGTCGGCGGGAAACGAAGGGGCGACCTGGTTCCTCAGGGAACGGTTCCGTCGGGGACCAACGGCAGCGAGCGAAGCCGCCGTCCCGTGGCATCGTAGATGGCGTTCGCAAGGGCCGGTGCCACGGCGATCAGCGGCGTCTCCCCGGCGCCTTGGGAGGGCAGATCCGGCCGGTCTAGGAGGACCACGTCGATGGGCGGGACGTCGTGGAACCGGGGGACGGGATACTCGGAGAGCTTCGGATTGAGGATCCTTCCGTTCTCGAAGTGGATGGCCTCAAAGAGTGCGCCTCCCAGGGCCATCACCGCTCCGCCGGCCACTTGGTTTTGAAGATTGGAAGGATGCACGATAGCGCCGCACTCAATTCCGGTCACCATCCGGAGGATCTCGAGCCGCCGGTCCGGGCCGACGTGGACCTCGGCAAAGGTGGCCACCCGGCCCCCTTTCTCGAGCCCGACCGCGATACCCTGGCCCTTTCCATCGGGGCGACCGGTCGGCCCCACAGGACTCGTGCGAGGGACCCACTGAGCTCGTTGGACCACCGCCCGGAGGACCGCCGCGAGGCGATCGTCCGCCAAGTGACGGAGTCGGTACTCGACAGGATCGGCGTGTACCCGGGCGGCGAGCTCGTCCAGATGAGACTCCCGGGCGAAGTTGTTCGCCGTTGCGGCGAGGGCCCGGTAGGGGCCCTGGGGCAGCGGAGAATCGGTGGGCTGGTTGTCAATCTTCTGGTGCGCGACGCGGTACGGAAGGCGAGCGGCCGCGGAGCCGCCGTTGACGTTGTGAAATTCCCAGGCCGTGAGTCGGCCGTCCTTGTCCGCCGCCGACCGGATGTCGACCACCGACATCGGCCGGAAGTAGGCTTGAGTGAACTCCTCCTCACGGGAGTACACGATACGGACTGGGTGTCCCGACGCGCGGGCGAGACGGGCGGCGCCGACGGCGAGCTCGTCGGCGTGCTTCCCCCCGAAGCCGGCCCCGGTGGGCGGTACCATGACGCGGACACTCGACTCCGGAAGGCCCAGAGCCTCCGCAATCGCGTGTCGAGCACGGAAGGGAGTTTGGCTGCCGAGCGCGACGGTGAGCCGATCCCCGTTCCAAGAGGCGAGGACGGCGTGGGTCTCCAATGGGACATGCGCGATGTACGCGGTCGTGTACGTCGCTTGGAGCGAAACCGGAGAAGCCGCGAACGCGTCCGCGACGTTTCCCGTCTCGTAATGGAGAACGTCCCAGGAGTCCTCCCCCTCAGTAGGGTGCCGTCGAAGATAGTCGACGATTTCCTTCTCGGAAGGTTGAGCGGTGGTTTGCCATTCCGCCCGGAGGGCTTTCATCGCGGCTTGCGCGGTGGCCGGGTCGGGCGCGGCGACGCCGACGAAATCCTCTTCCTGTACTGCGGTGACCCCGGGCAGGGCCCGGGCCCGAGACAGGTCGACGCCGAGCAGTTTCGACCCGTGTGCGGGCGGGAAGAGTACCTTCCCGTACAGCAAGCCCGGCGGATGGAGGTCGGAGGTGTACTGGCGCGTGCCGGTCACGACCTCTCGAGAACCCAGGTCCTGGGCCGGGTGGCCGGCGCGTGTCCACTGGGAGGGAGGCGTCGGTTCCGTGGACGGAGGAACCAGCTCGATGCGCTGAAGGTCCTTCACCAGCTCTCCATACCCTATCGAGCGCGATCCCGCGGCGCCCTTCACCCGGGCCTGGCCATCCAACAGCTCGATGTCGCCGGGGGAGGCCTCGAGTTGGGCCGCCGCAATCTCCAGGAGGAAGACCCTCGTGGCAGCCCCGGTTAGCCGGAGATGCTGGGCCGCGTCGGGCATCGACCGGCTGCCGAACGTTCCCATGTCCCAGGGGCAGACGTCGGTGTCTCCCATGGTGAGCTCGACCGAGGAAAGCGGCAAGTGGAGCTCCTCCGCGACCAGCAGGGAGAGGGCGGTCCGTGTCCCTTGCCCCACCTCCACTTTGCCGGTGAACGCGCGGGCCTTTCCGTCCCCACCCAGATGGATCCATGCCCCGCCGTGCGGAGGGCCTCCCCGGCCCCACTCCGAAGGACCGGGTCGTTGGGCCGGGAGCACGACCACGAGACCGTTCCCGAACCGCTCGAAGTAATTCCGCTCGGCCGGCGGAAGAAGGTCGAACGGGTGTGCCGAGGGGAGACGGCTCACGGCGTTCCCCCGTCCGCGAGGCTAGGGGACTGGGCGACCTTCTGGATCGCTTCGACGATCCGGAGGTACCCGCCGCAGCGGCAGATATTGCCATCCATCGCGGCTCGGATCTCTCCTTCGGTGGGTCGCGAGTTCCGGGCCAGCAGAGAAACCGCGGCCAGAATCATTCCCGGCGTGCAGAAACCGCATTGAAAGGCGCCGACGTCGATGAACGCCTGCTGGACCGGGTGCAGGCGGTCCCCGTGGGCGAGTCCTTCGATGGTCGTGATCGAACGTCCGATCGCCTCCCCCACCGGGGTGATGCACGAGCGAACGGCGACCCCGTCCACGAGGACCTTGCAGGCGCCGCACTCCCCTTCCCCGCAGCCGTACTTCGTGCCGGTGAGTCCCAGCTCTTCCCGAAGAACGTTGAGCAGGCTCCGGTCCCGTTCCAGCGAGATCGGGTGGTCCGCTCCATTCACCCGTAGCGAGACCGGTGCTCGCGGGAGTGTGCTCGCTTGTTCTGGAGACATGGATTCGGAGGCTTCGTACCGTTGACGCAGGGCGGGACCGGGGAGTCAGACCTCGACCCTGGGTTGGGTGGAGTTCGGTGGAGGTTATCACCGTGCCGGGGAGCGTTCGTTCAACAGGACGACCGCTCGTACTCCGCCCGGGTGCATTCGTGCGGTGGACTCTCAGACGATAGGAACGAGCTCGTAGGGACGAGCCGGGCCATCGTCCGGTCGAGGAAGTGTGAGCGCAAAGTGCGGGGTCCACGGCCGGATCCCGGTGAGGAAGAACTGTCCCCGTCGGGAATGGACGAGCAGGTGGAGGGTGGACCGGGCCCGGATCGGTTCGATGAAGGCGTCGCTCGCCCGGGCGACGAGCACGATGGCGACGTTGCCGGAGCGGCGGGCGAGGCCGGCGAGGGCCATGAAAGGCTCGGGACCCGCCCCGTCCCCCGTCGGCTCGAACGGAGAATCCACGAAGAGCACGACGAGCGAGCGCGCGGAGGGGGGAAGAACGTCCCGGAAGAATCCGGCGGAGTCTACCTTGTCAATCGAACGGTGTGCCTCGACAAGTCCTTCGCCCGGTACCCTCAGGAACGGCCCTTCCGGAGTACCGGGGAGAGCGCTCTCGTTCTCCGACGTCAGGATGCGCAGGCTGCTCTCGAGTCCCACCGATGGGTGAATGGGCTCCAGGGCCTTCCAAATTTCTTGGGCGGACAGGTGGCTCGGGGGTCGAACGACGACATGCCCTCCCGAGCGCAGGGCGGCGGCGACCATGGGTACCGCCAATCTCCAGAGCAGGCGCACCGGCGTCTCTCCATCCGCCTCCAAAAGGGTCGAGCCCGGTATCGGGAGCCGCCCAAACCGGGTCGCCAGCGCGATCGAACCCGGCCAGAGCCCGGCCATCGCGGGTCCGGGGTCGCGCTCATCCGGGACAGGAACGAGTGGCGCATGGAACGGCGTCGGCTGGATGCAGCGGAACCGGCCTCCTTCCAAGGTAAAGGGGTAGGAGAGGCTGCCCAGCTTCGTTCCCCGGAGCTTCTGGAAGGAGATCCAGCGTTCGGCCCGGCCATCGGATTCGCTGACCGTCAAGGAAAGTGCCCCATCGGCTACGTAGTCCAAGCGCGTTCGCTCCTCTCGCTCGACGACGAGCATCGTGTGGACACCAGAGTCCCGGAACACGTCGAGGAGGGAGCGTTCCAGCTCCCAGCGGGTCGTGGGTTCGTCCAACGACCGCGGGCTCGACCCGAGCGTGTTCTCCACCCACGCTTCCCAGGAATCGATCGTCACCAGCTTAGGCCAGCTTTCGTGGGAGGCGACCGCATCCTCCAGTTCTTTCGGCAAGCGGAGGACCGACGTGAGCTCGACGAGGTCCTCCGCCCGGGCCTGGAGAGCGTCTCTCAGCTGGCCCACCCGAAGGCCGGCCAGATCAGGCCCCCCCCGAAACCGCAGGGATTCCATGATGTCGATGCCGTCTTGATCGGCGGCACTCACCCACGGATGGGCTCGAATGATGGAGGACCGGGGTACGCGCGCGGTGACAAAGGCCCGGTAGCCCCGGAACTGCTCCAACACCGCGAGAGCGAAGGTCGTCTTGCCGGCGCCCGGGGGCCCTCGCACGGTGAAGGTTTGCGGGGTGGGGTCCGAGAGAAAACGGCTGATCTCGACCGGTAACCAATCCGCCGGCGTGGGCCCCGTAACGTGACTGTCCAACGGGGACGCGCTCACGGCGGGGGCTCCTTCGCGTTCAACGTACCGATTCCTGTCCGGGACGCCCTCACCGCAACGGGTGGTTGCGTCTCCTAGCTACTCAAACCGTTCGCGGCCCGCTTATGGCTATCGCCGACATGCGAAGCTCGTTAGGAGGGGTCGCAGCGGATGCGGGCAATGGTGCTCGACACGCCGCGCTCTCCGCTCAGACGGGACGACCGGCACGACGTGCCAAAGCTAGGCCCCCATGAGGTCTTAGTCCGGGTCGGTGCCTGCGGTGTCTGCCGAACTGACCTGCACGTCGTGGATGGCGAACTTCAGCATCCGAAGTTGCCCCTGATTCCGGGACACGAAATCGTCGGGTCGGTCGTTTTGGTGGGGTCGGAAGTCGCCCGGGTGCATGAGGGGGATCGGGTGGGGGTTCCTTGGCTGGGCTGGGCCTGCGGCGAGTGCGTGTATTGCCGATCCAGCCGGGAGAATCTCTGCGACCGAGCGAGGTTCACTGGATACGACATCGACGGCGGGTATGCGGAGTTCACCGCGGCGGACGAGCGGTTCACGTTCCCCATTCCGGCCGGTTATGGGGATGCGGAGGCGGCGCCGCTCCTCTGCGCGGGTCTGATCGGCTTCCGCGCGCTGAGGATGGCCGGCGACGCCGAGCGCATCGGATTCTACGGATTTGGCGCCTCCGCGCACATCGCGGTTCAGGTGGCTCGATACCGGGGACAGAAGGTGTACGCCTTCACCCGGCCCTCCGACATTCACGGCCAAGAGTTCGCACGAAGTCTGGGAGCTGTGTGGGCGGGCGGTTCCGATGAACCGCCCCCGGAACCGCTCGACGCGGCACTGATCTTCGCCCCTGTGGGGGCCCTCGTGCCGACGGCCCTCGCCGCGCTCGCGAAGGGCGGCGTGGTGATTTGCGCGGGGATTCACATGAGTGACATTCCGAGCTTCCCCTACGAGATCCTGTGGGGCGAGCGCGTCGTGCGGTCCGTGGCGAACCTGACGCGAAAGGATGGCGAAGAGTTCTTCGCCATCCTCTCGCGAGCCCGGGTACGGACCGTGATCACTCGCTATCCCCTCGAGCAGGCGAACGAGGCGCTGGCCCGGATGAGGACGGGCGGCCTCGAGGGCGCCGCCGTCCTGTTGCCGACGGGATGAATACGACTCGCACCTCTCCGTCGCACTCCGCACGGCCGGACCGGCTCGATGATACGGACCGGAAAACCGGTGACGTCAGCGGGCTTTGGGCCTCCAGTGCTGCTCGTAGACTTCCTGGTGATTGGGCTCCTGCGGGAAGTCCCAGCGCGTCCGGAAGCGGAGGGGGTGAGCCGGATCGAGCGCGAGGAGGTCGGTCGCCAGCTGGCGGTGGAGACCCTCTGGGCTCGCCCCTCCAAGCGGTGGCACGATCGCCCGCCATTCGGCCGGGTGCTCGAAGTTCACATGCATCGGGATGTTGACGTCCCACTCCACCGGCCACCGTTGCGCGAGAAGGGAGCCAATCCTCTCGGCCAGTGCCGGGGAGAGGTCGCCCTCGGTGTAGACCTCCACGCGCAGTTCCAAGGGAGCGACTGCAGCCATTCCGGGCGGATGCCTCGTGAGTCTGATAAAGTCGACTTGCCGGGACGATTCAACGACCCTAGGCAGTCGCTGGAGAACCGTCAGAGGACGTTCCGACCAGAGGAACTCGGGCTCGAAAGAGACCGGTGGTGCGCCGCGGGGCGCTCTCCCAGTAACAGGGCGGTAGCTTGGCAGGTCAGCACCACCTCGTTTCGGTCGTTGACGAGTTCGTTCTCGAAGGTGACGAGTCCCCGGCCACGGGTACGAGGCTCCGTAGCGGTCACTCGAACACGGGCGCGCAGGGAATCGCCGGCCCGGACCGGGCGCAGGAAGTGCAAGCTCTGGACTCCCACGAACGCCTCGACGGTCCCGGACATGAACCTGGCGCGGTCCCACAGGCCGGTGAGGATCGAGAAGGTCAGCGCCCCCTGAGCGATGACGGTCCCGAAGCGGGTCGTACGGGCAAACCCGGGGTCCTCGTGCAGCGGGTTGTGGTCCTCACTGAGGGCGGCGAACGACCGGATGTCCTCCGCCGTGACGAGACGGGCCGGGGTTGTGAACTCAAGGCCAGGGTGGAATTCGGAGAAGGGCAACGGGTATTCGCTCATCGGGTTCCCCGGGGCCGGCGCGGTCGAGAGGGTGGAGTCGCGGACGGTGGGGCGCGCGACGGGCGGCCCTTTCGGTTTTTGGCCAACGTTGAGGGCCTCTCTTCGTACGGGAGGAAGGTGAAGAGCCTGATGCCGGGCAGGAAAGGTCGCCCTTCGATCGCCAGACGGTGGGTGCCCACCGACATCGTGGTTCCGGGGATGGTGACAAATGAGACCTCGGCAAACCCGGCTTCCGGGAACCAGCCCCGGATGGTCGGAGTAAGGTCCGGTTCGAAGCGTCCTCGGGTCCAGATCACCATCGCGGCCCGCGCACAGAGCTCCGGCAAGAGATGGATCGTGTTCCGGATGTCCTCGTCGGTGATGTTGCCGAACACCCCGCACACGAGGAGAAGGTCGGCCGGCGTGGCGCCGACGTACGCGGTTGTCGTGGAGGCGTCTTCCAGCCTCCACTCCACTCCGGTCAGGCCGTCACGGATCGCAGTTTCACGACCCGCTTCGAGGAGCGCCGGAGTTATCTCGACGAGACGAGCCCGCACATCGCGGGCTCGCGGATGGGTGGCCAGAACTCCGAGAAGGTCTCGTCCATCCCCGGCACATATGCTGATGACTCGGATCGTACCGGGCGGGCGACTATCGAGTGCCTCCCGAATTCGGGCCTGAACCACCTGCAGGCGCCGCGTCAGCGGCTGACCTGGCGCATAGCCTCGATGCCATTCCACCCATTCGCTCGACATGATCGACTCGAGGCATTCCACGTTGGGTCGCTCTAAATCCGTTACTCTCGCAATTCCACGGGAGTCCCGGGATGGACTATTTCCGCGGTCGAGTTCCAAATCGGTTGCGGGGCGGCCGGAGTCAATCCCGTCTGAACCCAGATCGGAGGGTCCCCCGCCCGCTACGAGGCAAGCTTGGGCCCCGGGACTCCGGAGGGTGCCCCCATTGGGTGGGCCCCCCTAAGCTCTCCGATTGCTGTTGATCAGGAGTTCGCCCTAAAGCCAGTCGTAGCCTTCGCTGCGATGGATGATACGAGTGACCCGGATCTCGGTGCTCGTGAGCGCGAACACTATCCGATAATCGCCCACCCGCAATCGGAAGAGGTCGTCGCGGCCCTTGGTACCGCTGAGTCGCTTGAGGTCCCCCCGACCGGAGCGGGCAAACTCCAACAGGGCCGTTCGGACCCGGTCATGAACGTCCCGCGGGAGGCCGCGAAGAAAACGGTCCGCTCGCTCCGAGAGAAGTACCCCTCGAATCACGTCGAACGCCCGAGCCGGACCCAATGCTTCGCGCGACGAAGGATCTCGTACTGCTCCTCCATGAAGTCTGAGTACTCGGCGGACTTCAGGAGACGCCGAACTATCTGGTCGTAGGTCTCTCCCTTACGTCCCACCGCCCGAAGGTGCTCTCGAGTCTCCGGAGAGAGCTGGATGGTCGTTATCGCCATCGGAAATGGTACCAGAAGTCGCTATATGAGACTATGTAGGACTATGGGCGAAAGGTGGCGCGTGGCCCCCTCCCTTGCGTGGTCGGGGCCGCACGAGGATTGGTGCTTCCGGATGAATCGGGGGCGCGGAGGACCCAAGCAGTTCAGGTGCGGGGAGAGGGATTTGAACCCACGAACTCCTACGAGACCAGACCCTGAATCTGGCGCCTTTGACCAGGCTGGGCGATCCCCGCGCAGCCCCCGGGTACCGTGGGCCAATATGAACTGCGCGGCCGAGAAGAGCGTGGCTACGCAGGCACAGAACGCGCCGGGGAGGCTTTCTTGCTCGCGTCGAGCATCTGGGCCGCCTCCCGCACCGTCGCTTTCTCGTGAACGATAGCGCGGATCGCCTGGATCATCGCAACTGGATGGTCGGACTGCCAGATGTTCCGCCCCATGTCGACCCCGATGGCGCCTTTCGCCATCGCTCCCTCGCAGATCTCGAGAACGGCCCGGTCGGTGTCTAGCTTAGGCCCGCCCGCGACGACGAGCGGTACCGGACACCCCTCGACCACCTTGTCGAAGTTCTCGCAGTAGTAGGTCTTCACCATGTGCGCCCCCAGTTCGGCGGAGACTCGGCACGCCAGCGAGAGGTAGCGCGCGTCCCGCTTCTCGAGCTCCTTCCCGACGGCAGTGATCGCCATGACCGGCATTCCGAACGCCTCCCCCTCGTCCACCAATTCAGCCAGCGACACGAGCGATTGATGCTCGTGCGGAGCGCCGACGAAGACCGAGAGCGCCACAGCCGAGACATTCAGCCGGAGCGCCTCCTCCACCGAAGTGGTGATCGATTCGTCGCTGAGGTCCTCCTTGAGCACCGTGACCCCGCCCGATACGCGGAGGACCACTGGAACGTCTGCGGTGGGGGGAATCGAGTTCCGCAGCACCCCGCGGGTAACCGCAATCGCGTCGGCGAACGGCAGCAATGGCTCCAGGGTCGCTCGGGGATTCTCGAGCCGTCGTGTCGGGCCCATGAAGTAGCCGTGGTCGGCGGCGAGCATGACGGTGTGACCGGTGCTCGGTTTGACAAACCGAGCCATCCGGTTGCGCAGTCCCCAGTCCATGGTGATTCCCTCACCGGCAGTCGGGACGGTGGCTTAAAGGCGTTTCTCGGGGGCGGTAGATCCGCTCAGGCCGGGCGCGCCGAGAGCGGCACGCGTCGATCCTCTTTCACCCGGTTCAGCACCACCTGGGTGCTGGTCCGCTCCACGTACGGGTCCTGGAGGGTGTGCTTGACGAACCGGTCCAGGTCTCGCCGATCCCGGAACCGCCCGATGACCAGCGCGTCGAACTCCCCCGTCACATCGTAGATGGCGTACGCTCGGGGATCTTTCCCGAGCCGCTCCTCCACCTCCCGGAGCTTCCCCTTCAGAATCCGGATCCCGATGGTCGCCCAAAGGTCCCATCCCAAGAGTTCGTCATCGAGGAGCGGAATGTAGCCACGAACGACACCGAGTTTCTCCAGCCGCTCGAGACGATGGCTGATGGTCGTGGGAGAGACGTGGAGCCGTCGGGCGATCTCCCGGTCGCTCCGCCGGGCGTTGATGTTGAGTTCCTGAAGGAGCGACCGGTCGAGATCATCCACATCGGACGTTTGACCCATGGGTGACCTCCTCCGGGTTACTATGTCCACTTGATATTTGTTTCTTGGGATGTTTGTCCAAATTTGTCGGCGCAGGATTCATGTAGCGAGGAGCGGTCGAGTGGACGAGGGCGGCATGTCGGCAGCAGTCAGGTCAGGCGGTAGCGGGGGGATGATGGCGATGACAGAGTCTCGCGGCGCGGAGGTCCTCGAAGACCTTCGGGCGCGGAAGCTCCGCTGGGTGGAGATTTTCTACACCGACATTCTTGGTGGCTTCAACCATCTCCATCTGCCCGTTGACGCGCTCGAACCCGACTCCTTCGTGACGGGGATCCCCAAGCTGGACGGGTCGTCCGTCCGGGGGTTTCGGGAGATTTACGAATCCGACATGGTCCTTCTCCCCGACCCGAGTACCTTCGCCACGCTTCCCTGGGGAAGCGCCGGTTCGGGCAGCGCGCGATTCATCGCGGACATATTGGAAGGCGGAAGCCGAACCCCCTACCCTCGAGACCCGCGCGGCATCGCCCGCAAGGCCGTCCAGGTTCTCGAGGCGGCCGGGTACGATCATTCCTACTGGGGGCCGGAGGTCGAGTTCTTCGTCTTCGACGGGGTCCGATTGATCCCCTCGGCCGACGGGGTCCGTGACGCCTGGAGTGGCTCCGGATATCTCATCAACAGCTCCGAGGCGCCGTGGCAAGAACAGGACGGTTTCGGCTCAATCCGATTCAAGGAGGGGTATCACCGGGCGGCGCCGGCCGATCAGCTCCAGGACCTGCGGAGCGAGATGTGCAACATCCTGATGGATGATTTCCACATCCGGATCGATGCGCACCATCACGAGGTGGGCACCGCCGGCCAGGCCGAGATCAACATCCGGTTTGACGACCTCGTTCCCACCGCGGACCACGTGCAGGATGTCCGGTTCGTCATCAAGAACGTGGCCCGGCAGCACGGGAAGGTGGCCACCTTCATGCCGAAACCGGTCTTCGGCGACAACGGGCTAGGGCTCCACACGAATCAGTCGCTATGGACCCAGGGCACGAACGTCTTTTACGACGCCTCCGACCCGTACGCCGAGATCAGCCAGATCTGCCGGTACTACATCGGGGGGCTACTGGAGCATGCGCGGGCCCTCTGTGCCATCACGAACCCCATCACGAACTCGTACCGCCGGCTCGTGCCTGGGTTCGAGGCGCCGGTCTTCATCGCGTACAGCAAATCGAACCGCTCCGCGAACGTGCGGATTCCGTACTATCTCAAAGGGCATCCCGGGGCCAAGCGCCTGGAGTACCGGACTCCCGATTCTTCGGCGAACATTTACCTCGTCGAAGCCGCGCTCGCTATGGCCGGCCTGGACGGCATCAAGCGCAAGATCGACCCCGGCAACCCCGTCGACACCGACATCTACAAGCTCACGCCCGAGCAGCGGAAGGCGCTCAACATCCGGGAGCTGCCCGGCTCGCTGGGGGAGGCGCTGGACTGCCTCGCGTCGGACCATGCCTTCCTGTCCCCGGTCTTCTCGGGCCCATTCCTCGAGACCTACCGGGAACTCAAGATGGAGGAGCAATTGCAGCTCAACCTGCGACCTCACCCATACGAGTTCTACCGGTACCTGGACGTCTGAGCGCTGCGGGCGAGCGGATAAGCCCGCTCGCCGTCGACCCCGCCGATGGGGTCGTCGGTCGACCGAGCCTGGATCAACGGCCGGGTGTTCACGGGCGACGGTTTTGCCGAGGGATTCCTCGTCGAGGACGGAGAGGTCCAGGCGGTGGGGTCGGACGACGTCGTGCGTCGGGCGAAGGGGTCCGAGACCGAGGTGGCGGACCTCCGGGGCCATCTCGTCCTGCCCGGGCTCATCGACCTCCACATGCACCTTACCGACACGGTCCTTCAACGGGAAGGCGTCGACCTGCGTGGTACGCAGAGTAGGGAGGAGTTCGCGAGCCGCCTTCGAAGCCGGCTGACTCCGGACTCCGCCCATCCGCTGGTCGGCGTGGGGTGGGACTCGTCCCTCTGGGCCGACCGTCGGGAACCCACTCGGGACGAGCTCGACCGGATCTCCGAGGAGCAACCGCTGATCCTTTTCCAGGTCAGCATGCACGCCGCCGCGCTGAACTCGAGGGCGCTCGCGGAGCTGGGGATCGACGAGACCTCCGCGGATCCTCCGGGGGGGCGATTCGGCCGGGACTCGGCCGGCCGGTTGAACGGCTTGGTGTACGACTCGGCCCTTGCGCGCCTGAACGCGTCGGACGCAAGCCGGAGCTGGGCCCGGACGAACCTCACAGCCTTCCAACGGTTGCTAGGGAACGCCGCCGCGATGGGGTTGACCACCCTGTGCCCGGTCCTGGCGACGCCGGAGGAGGTGGACGTGGTCGCCGCCCTCTCAGATAGCGGGCTACCAGTCCGAATCCGGTTCTACCTCGACCTGCGGAGCCTCGATCGGTACCACTCTCTTCCCACAGCACCGAGTGGCGGTGGCTGGCGAGTCGCAGGAGTCAAGGCAATCACCGACGGGGCCCTTGGGACCCGGACCGCGTGGCTGAGCGCGCCCTATGCTGATCGTCCCGAGACGACGGGGTATCCGATCTGGGACGATGAGAGCCTGGTGCGAGCCCTCGAACAGGCAAGGTCACTGGGCTTGCCTCCGGCGCTGCACGCCATTGGGGACCGGGCGGTGAGCCGCGTCCTCGACTTGTTAACGAAAGTGGAGACCTCGGGCACTCCGCGGATCGAGCACGCCTCGATGACTCCGCCTACGCTATGGTCCTCGCTGGAGAAGGTTCGCCCCCATCTGGTCGTTCAGCCCCATTTCGTTGAAACGGACCGGTGGATCGTCGAGCGGTTGGGTCAAGACCGGGCTCGGTGGACGTACGCCTTCCGGACCTTGACGGACCACGGGTTCCCATTGGGAGGCGCGAGCGATTCGCCGGTCGAACCCCTCGATCCGTGGACCGGCGTTCGGGCGGCGGTCTTCCGGGCTCCGAGATCGGAGTTCGGGCGGTTCACCTCCTCCGAGCGGCTCGCTCCGATCGAGGCGTTCCAGCTGTACACTCGAAATGCCGGGCCCATCCTGGGGGAGCCCGGACTCGGGCAGCTGGCGGTCGGAAGTCCAGCGGACTTCGTGGTGACCTCGGCGACGTCGCTCGACGGTGCTCTCGCGTCGGAACGGCCTCCGGTCGTGGAAACCTGGATGGGCGGGCGGAGAACGTTCCCCGCGCCAGCGGCTTAAGCCCGCGCGATTGGGATGGGGGAGGGATCGAGTCGATGAGCGCGGTCGCGCCGGTTCCGGCGTTCAGGAGCTTCTCGCCAACGATGCGCATCGACGCCTTCCTCGGCGACTGGAGAGCCAACCTGCCCGCGGAGCTCACCCCGGAGGAACGCGAAGCCCAGTTGTATGGAGAGGCCTGGAAGGAGTACCTCACCGGGGACTACGGCTTCGGACTATGGTGCTGGCACGAGACCGACCGCCTGACCAACTCGTTCGGCGGCAGTGTGAAGGAAGTGACTCGGGTGCTGGGGGCCGGCCGGTTCTTCGGGTTCTCCCATCGACGGGCCGTCGCGGAGAAGGTCCCGCTCGAGCAGATCCATCGACCGCGGAAGGGGGAGATGAGCACGCCACGGCCGGAGGCGATCGTGCTCGCCAACTACCAACTCCTCTGCACCTATCTGGTCCATGCGAAAAGAGGGGATGCCAAGGCCAAGGCCCTGTACGAGATCGCGCTCCTAGACCTCGAGGATCGGCGACGCACGGATCCTTACCTTAAGTTTTTCGAGACGTTCCGGGACCTGCTCGAGCGGTCGGAGAAAACACCTCTTGGATCCGGAAAAGCTCGTTGAAACTCGAAGGATTCCGGCTCCAATCCATTGATGGCGCGTTGGCTGATCCGGTTCGGGTACGACGGGGCGGGTTTCGCCGGATGGGCGCGCCAGCCGGGGCTCCGGACGGTCGAAGGGATCCTGCGCGAAGGAATTCCACGGACGGGCGTGGCCCCATCCGCGGACGCGGCCGGCCTCGCCGTGGCGAGCCGGACCGACCGGGGGGTGAGCGCCCGCGGGAACGCGCTGACCCTCACTTCAACGCTCCCGGGAGCGGCCGTGATACGGGCGCTGAACGGCATCGCGCCGGACATCTTCTTCGACGCCGCGACCGAGGTCCCCCCAGGCTTCTCCGCCCGGGCCGCCACGGGCCGCTGGTACCGGTACTTCGAGCCGGCAGAGGGGCACCGCTTAGAGCGGTGGTCGAAGGCGGCCCGGATGTTCCGGGGGGAGGTGGATGCCCGCTCGTTCGGCCGGGACCTGCCCGCCGAGCCTCCCACGCTCCGGACGATCGAGCGGGTACAGGTGCGCCGTCTCGGCAGTCAGTGGCTGGTGATCGATGTGAGGGCACGATCCTTCGTCTGGGGGATGGTGCGAAAGATCATCGCCGCCCTCCGAAAGGTCGACGACGGGAGTCTCAGCATGGGGCGACTGGAGGGGGCCCTTCGCGGCGAGGTGCGCCTTACATTGCCACTGGCGGAACCGGAAGGACTCGTGCTGTGGGAGGTGGCGTATCCCGTCACGTGGACGCGGAAATGGAGCCGTCCCACGCGGGCGCAATCCCGCCACTTCTCCGGTCTCGTGCAACGCGCCCGGTTGCGAGAGGTGGTGGGCCGGGAACTCTTTCCCCTATCGGTCGGTGGGACCGGCCCCCGACGAAGATAGGCCAACGGAGTTACGTCGGGGCGAGCAGGCGCGGCCAGTCCTGCTCCGCAGCCCACTCGTCATACCGGTGCCAGCCCACGTTCGGGTAATCGCGCCGGAGCCGCTCGATATCGACGGAGTACCCGTGTTGCATCAGCCATTCCGCCATCTTGGCCTGGTCCACGTTCCGCTGTCGGAGGGCTTCGAGCGGGATCGGCCGGTACTGGATGGGACGGCCCGCCCGGCGACTCAGGATCTCCGCCTCCTGGAGTCCCGTGACCTCGTCGCTGGCGATTTCGACCCTCTGTCCCTGAAACTTAGCGGGATTCTCCAGTACGTACGTGTCGAACGCCCCCAGATCGTCGAGGGCCACGACCTGGAGCGGCTTGTCCGGAGGAAGGCCGAAGCCCAGTTGGCCCTGTCGCAGGGAAGGGAGCGAGAACGGAAAGATCGCGTTCTCCATGAACGCCACCGGGGCCACGATAGCGAACGGGGTGCCGGAGCTCCGGAGGTGATGCTCGACGGCGAACTTGCTATCGAAATGTGGGATGCCCGTCTGCTGGTGGGCGGACGCCACGGACGAGTAGAGGATGTAGGGAACATCCGCCCCCCGAAGGGCATCGATCGCCGCCATGCCCTCGGTCCTCTCTACCTCCGGACCCTTGGCCGGAGTGCTCATCAGGAAGGCCGCATCCACGTACTTCGATGCCCGTTCGATCGCGGGTGCGTCCTCGAAGCCACCCTGGAACACCTCGACACCCAGGGCCTGCAGGGCCTTCGCCGCGGGCGTACTCTTGTCCCGGACCAGGGCGCGGAGTCGGTGCCCTCGGGCCCTGAGGTGACGCAGCACCGCACCGCCCTGGTGACCGGTGGCCCCCGTGACCAGCACGTGAAGGGATTTGTCGGCGAGCATGTGAACGGCCGATTTGGAAGATGGCATGACTCGGCTCGACCCCCTAGCGGGGAAATGCTTGTCGGTTCGGAAGGACAGGATGGGCGCGTGGGCCCTTGCCCAACGTCGTCGGCCCCGCCCTCAGAACGGAAAGGCGAATGGCGGGTGTCGGAGAACGCCGTAGCCCACCACGTAGGCGAAGAAGCCGAGGAAGGGTCCCGCCGCCTGGAGCGCGCTCCGAACCCACGCTCGGGTCACCTTCCGAGCGAGAAAGATGGCCGCGATGAGCGTCGGGCCTTCGACGAGTACGATGCCGACGCCGAAGACGACGGCTGCGCTGACCCCAAGGTACGTGCCGAGCCAGGGAGTGAAGAACTCGACGAATCCCCCCAGCACGAAGCCGATCGGGAGGGAGCAGAAGACCACCACTCCGGACCGTGAGCTCTCTCGCAGGGTCCCTCCTTCTCTGGCGCAGGGCCGATGAGCCGGCGCAGAGAATGCCTGAGCGCCGGACCGACCGCCGGTACGACTTCGGCCCTAACCAGCGCACGCCCGAATAGATACTATTTCCGACCGGCACCGCATATCGCGCACTTACGTCGTTCCGGCCGAGGGCCCTGGGACTGGAGGAGATTCCTCGCGCGGTTCGGCGAGGCGGTTGAGCTCGTCATGGGTGATTGCCCCCTCTACAAGTCCGTCGAAGGTTCCGTGCTCGAGAATCTCCCGGCTGATGCGCTTCAACATTCCCAGGGTGGCGTAGGACGCGGAGGGTCCGAAGCTCACGCGACGAACCCCCAGCCGCTCAAGCTCCGCGAACGGGGGGAGTCCGGCGCGCACCATGACGTTGGTCGGAAAGTCGAGCGCCTGTACGAATTCAGAGATCGAGCCGGCGTCCGTGAGGCCCATTGGGTACACGCAATCTGCCCCGGCATCTCGGTAGGCCTGGGAACGGCGGATCGCCTCGTGAAGCCGGGCCGGTGCTTCTCCTGCGGCCCGTCGTATCGCATCGGTCCGGGCATTGATCACTAGCGGGATGCCGGTCGTCTCGGCGAGCGCGCGGATCGCCTTGATCTTCCGGACCTGGGCGTTGACCGGGAACAAATCCGAGGAGCCCGGGATCCCATCCTCGAGATTGATCCCGACGGCGCCGGCCTCCAATACGGCCCTCACGGTGGAGACGACTTGTCTCGGGGTGCGTCCGTACCCCGCCACGATGTCGGCGCTGAGCGGGATGCGAAGTCGTTCCGCGATCCGGCGAACCGCCGCGACGAGCTCGCGACGGGGCATTCCCTCCCCATCTCGGTACCCTAGCGAGACCATGAGGCCGGCACTGGAGGTTGCGACCGCCGGAAATCCCGCCTCCTCGAACACGCGAGCGCTCGGCACATCCCAGGCATTCGGGAGAACCAGCAGCTGCCTCCTGTGGTGCAAGGCGCGGAACGCCTCGGCTTTCCCGGATTGAGAAGTCACGGCAGGGCGCGGGAATTCGCAGAGATTCAAATCCCTGACCCGGTCGAGTCCTTCCCACGGGGCGCGAGACCCGACCGGGTCACTCGGGGGCCCTTTCCGGACCGGGATCGACGAGGAGCCGGGTCCGGAATCGCCGGCGCCCGCGTCCTCGCCCACGTACCGTCTATCGGGCCGGTTCCAGCCGACGCTTCAGCCAAGTCAACGCTTCGATGCCTTGGGCGTGTTGGAAAGGCCGGAGCGTGGACAGCCCGGGTGGGGGAGGTTTTCGCGCGCTACCCAGTAGATACCCCGTAAGGGCGGCCAGAACCGCGTTCACGTCCCTCGGGTTGACGCCGTCACTGAGAGGGCTTTGATCGAAAATCTCCCACGGAGGAGGTCCCCCTTGCATCGCGACGCTGGGCAGAAAGATGACGAGGTCGACCCAGCCCGCCCCCAGGCACGCTCCCGGCCAGTCGGCGAAATAGATCCGGTCCTTCGAAACGAGAATGTTGTCGGCCCGCAGGTCGGAATGCAGCAGCGTCTTCCCTGCGGTGGCGACGGAAACGCGCTTCTCCAGCCGGACCAGTTCGGGAAGGTGGCGACGAGCCCATGGGTCCAGATCCGACAGGCTTTCTGGATCCCGTTGAAACGCGGTGGCCATCTCCCGCCAGAGGGTGAGCGCCTTCTGGTGCTTCTCTCCGAACGTGGGCGCCGAGAAGGGGGCCGGTGTGAGGAGCGTGGAAAGCGACTCGATGGCCCGTAGGGTGCGCTCGAGTTCGGTCCTCGTCCAGGGAAGGTGGGGCGTGTGTCCCTCTACCTCCCGGAGAAAGAGGGCGACCCACTCTCCGTCGTCGTAGACCGACAGGAGCCGGGGCACCGGCGCCGTGCGCGGCATCTGGGCCAGTACCCGCGCCTCGATTCGGTGGAGGTTCGGCGAGTCCGGATTCGGACTACTTCCGACGATCTTCGCAAAGATTCGCCGTCCGTCCGACAGTTCGAGTCGCGCGGCCACGCCGGGCGAGAACCCCTCCGGTTCCGAAACCGCTTGAATCACACGTGCCTTGAGGTGTTCCTCGAGCGCCTCCCGCAGCGTGACAGGAAGGTGTTCCCAATCCCGCCGTTCACCAGCGGCCGGCGGACCGGTCGAACGGTGGACGGCCCGCTTGCGCGCCATGCCGTACCTTCGCACCCATTTGGATATAGCCGCCCCCATGGGGTCCGAGGGAGAGGAGGATCTTCGCCTCACATTCCATCGGCCCACTCGCGGCCTGTTGGACGCCAGGGAGGGCTCCGTGGGTTCGGCTGAACTTTCTACGCCGGTGGAGGTCGAGCTCGCGAGACCAGAACCTCACCGGTCCGCCCGGCCATCGAGCCCCCCCAGCGTTGGGGAGAGTAGTCAATCGATTGGTTCAGCTCCGGAAAGTTTTCCAGAGACTCGGACACTCCATTCCCACGCAGCCGAAAATGTCCGGCCGCGCTCTCGCGAGGCAGAGAAATCTGACGAGCGACAGCTCGCCCGTGAGCCAGTTCTCCATGTTCGCGAGAACGCCCGGCGCCTCAAGCGTCGGTTGGTCGCTGACGACGTTTCGCCACCGACGATCTCCCGGGCCGGGCCCGAGAAGCGGCACGATCCGGCTGTCCGGTCAACCCTGAATGCCTGGATCGGTCGGGGTGATGACGACCTCCCCAACGGCGAGCCCCACCTTTCCGTTGAGTAGGTACCCCTCCACGTTGAGATCCAGCAGGGGGACCGACGTGCTCACCTGGAAAGAGAGGGTGCTCCACTGGCCGGGCGTGAAGTCCGACGCGGGAACCGAGGTATTGAGCAACGGTGGGGCGAACCCCTGGATGCGCACCTGCAGGAACGGGGGCGCCGAGGCGACGCCGACTCCGGGGCCTGTCGCGGCCGCGAGCAGACGCACCGTGTACGCACCGGGCAGGAGCAGCACGCCCGGGCCGGTCCAGACCTCTCCCGTCCGATGCGATCCCGGGACCGTCGTAATCGCCAGATGCCCAGGGGCGGAGGCGTTCGATTGGATCTCGCCCACCTTTCCGGCGGCCAGCCCGCTGTCGGGGTAGTACGTCTCCGAGGCTGGTGCCGGTACAGGGCCGAAGAACTCGGCGGCGCCCGTGTAGGCGCGCTGGTACAGCATGAGGGCGCCGAGCGTGGTTGAGGCTACGAATCCCCGGGGACCATAGAGGGCCGGGTTCGAAAAATTCGCGCTGAGGTTCGGACCAATCGACGGGAGGAAGCCGGCGTACAGCAGCACGTAGTCGGGTCCGCCGGTGAGGTTCAGCGGAAGGATCGCCGTGAGATTCTCCATGGAGCGACCCAGGAGCACGTAAGCGTGCGGATCGTTGGCGACCAAGTCAAATATCTGCGGCGGGGCCGTGACCGTCGCGGCCGGCGGAACGATGCCGGCGAGTTGCTCGGCCCACGTGAGACCAGGGGCCACCGCAAGGGAATGGTCCTGGTACTCCTGCTGGAACGGCTCACCAAGCTGGACCCTCAGGTCCGATAGCAGCGGATTGATTGGCAAGAGGACAACGTTGGCGACGATCATTGCCGAAATCGCCGCGGTCCAGAAGGCTCGGAGGCCGCGAGGAGGCCGTCGAGGCACATGGACCGCCGTTATGGAAGGCCACGTCTGGCCCCCAACTGCTTCCGCCACCGCATCGTTCGGGAGGGATCGGCCGATGGGGACTCGCATGAGTCCGTAGGCGAGCCCGAGGAACAGCGGGACCGCCGCGACGAGCGTGTACTGGGTCCCCAGTTGGACGTACCGGTCGGAGTCCGTCAAGAATGTCCAGCCGATCCAAGGCACCGACAGGATGAGCGCCCGGGGGGAGAGGAGCGGGATGAGCGCCAGGAGCGCATAGAGGAGGAGCCAGAAGTCGAAGGTG
>JASHQC010000091.1 GCA_030037735.1 Thermoplasmata archaeon | reverse complement strand
CCTTGGGCGGAAGGATCGACGTGCCGACGGGCCCACGGACCATCTTGAGCCGGGCCGCGTCCTCGGCCGGTACCTTGAGAATCGAAAGCTGGCGGAGCGCCTCGTAGGCGGCCTGCGCGTAATTCACCGTCGTTTTCGTGTGTCCGGCGGCGAATCCCCAGGCATCCGTGAATCCCGCGAACCGCAACACGGGTTTCACCACGTCACCGACAGCGAGGCCGACCCCCTGCGGCGCCGGCTTGAACGTCGCGACGACCGAGCCGGACCGGCCGTGGATCGTGAACGGGAACGAGTGGGGGCGCCCGCAGCCGCATTCCCAGCTGCCATCACCGCGGAGCACCTCCACCATGTGCAACTTCGCCTTGTCAATGGCGCGGCGGATGGTCGGCCCGACCTCCTTTCCTTTCGCCCGTCCCAGACCGACGAAGCCGTCGCCGTTGCCTACGACCACGGTGACGGCGAACTTGTACCGGCGACCGGAATCGGTCATCCGCTGGACCATGTTGACGTCCAGCACCTCGTCGTGGAGCCCCGGCAGCAGCGCGTCGACGATGCCCGCTTCCCGGAGTGGGAGACCGCTGTGGAGCGCCTCCGACATCGTCGTGATCTCGCCCGCGTGGACCTTTCGGCCCAGTTCCGTCTTCGGCACCCACGGAGGGGCGGGCGTCGGACCCGTAGGCCCCAACCGCCCACCGGGGCCCGGCGCCGGTGGAGGGGGCGTCGGTGCGGAGGCGGTCGCGGGGCTCATCTCGGCTCCTTCGAGGGGGCTCGGGGCTGAGCGAGGTCGGATTTGTAGGCTTCGACCGGTTTGGGCAGCGGCTTGGGAAGGTGCTGTCCGTTCAGCCGGTCGTTGGAGGGCAAGCCTTTCTCCCCGTGGGGAACCTCGAGGCCGGCATCAAGCAAGCCCTTGAGCGCCCCCATCAGGCGGCCACCAGGAGCGGGATGCCGGAGGCCGGCATCGAGAACGGCCGACGTGGCGCCGGCGGCTTTGGCCCGCACTCCGGCCAGATAGCCCGTCAGGTAGGCTGCGGGGGTGGTGCGGAAGTTCGATTCGGGAAATCCGACCGCCGAGAGCTCTGGGCTCTCGGCCGACGCGAGCACTCGATCGCCGAGAGGGTCGTACGCCGTAACCGTGACCAAGATGCGTCGGTTGGTCACGCGCACCACGGCCCGGGGCTGGTCCGCTCGGAGAAGGCGGAGGCGGATCCGGTAATCGGTCTTTCCCTCCCGGCGGCGTCGGAAGGGTAGGCGATAGCGGGGTCCCCGGCTCATGCCCCCTTCTCCTCGGGAATGTGCCCGGCCAATCGGAGGTTGAGCAGGAGATGGGCCCGGCTGCGGAACATGCCGCCCTTCGCCTTCTGGTAGAACGACCGATACACGCTCGGGGGGATCTTCTTCTGGCCACGGAGTTCGGCGAGCAGGCTGCGCTGCGCCCGAATGCGACGCATCCAGCGTCCCTTCTTGCTGATGCGCGAAGCCGGCGACCCCCGACGGGAGCCGGGGCCCTGGTGACGTCCCTTCCGGCGTTCCTCGGCGAGCTTCCGGGCCCGGCCGCGGGAGGTCCCCGCCGCCGGAAGGCGCTGGATGACGCCGGCCTTGATGGCGCCCCGGACGTCCTTCCGCGTTACCGCGTCGGCCAGATCCTCCTGGCGGGAGGGGTCGATCCAGATCCGACCCTCGCCACACTTCAGTAGCGTGGCGGCCATCCGTCGCTGGTTGGAGAGGTCCGGCATGGTCCTAGGTTTCCCGCGTCTCCTTCGTGATCGGGTTGAGCACGTGCACGCCGCGCTTGCGGGCCGCCTCTTCGAGGACGAGGCGTTTCTGGGTTCCGATGGTCCGCGCAATGATCGCGGCTTCGTGGGCCGGGTCGATCCGGCCGATCTCAGCTACGGTGAGCACGAGAACGGGGCGGAAGCCCGTCGGGGTCCGGCCCCGCACCAGGCGGGGAGAGCGGTATCCGATGCTCACGACGGTCGGCCGGTACCCATAGTGCCGGCGCTGTTTCGATTGGAGCCCGCGGGGGCGGCGCCACGCGCCGTCGCGTCCGATACGCCAGTACCGATGGGCGGCCTGGCGGACGAACAGCGGACGGTGGGCGTCCTGGCTCCGCCGGTGGGTCAGGAGACGGGCAAGTTCCGGCGAGAGCTTCGGCCGTCTGGGGGGAGGGGTCTCCTTGGGTGCCTTCGCCTTCGGTTTAGGCTCTTCCTCGCTTGCTTTGGCCGGAGCGGCCTTCCGAGCGGGGCTCCGGGTGGCTCGGGCTTTCTTCGGCGCGGGAGCGGGCTCGGGTTCGGGGGCGGGGGACGTGGGCTTCGCCTCCGTCTCCTCCGGCTCATCGGCCGGAGAGCTCTTCGGGTCCGTCATGCGCCCTCCGCGGCCTTCGGCCGCGCCTTGTCGACAATGTAGATGCCGTCCTGGAAGACCCGCGGGTCGTAGTCTCGGATCTTGGTCGTGCGCTCGATGTTCGCCGCGCTCTGCCCGACCCGCTCAATGTCGGGCCCGGACAGGATCAGGAACTCCCCGTCGACCTTCGCCTCCACGCCGGGGAGGATCGACGCGGTCCGCGGGTACTTCTCCCCGAGGAAGTTCTCGATCACCACGGAGTGATCCTTGACGGCCACCTTCATTGGGAAGTGGGCCGCCACGACCTTCATGCGGGCCTCGAAGCCGTGCGTGACGCCCGCCGCCATGTTGGCGATGTGGCGCTCCCAAGTGTTGATGAGCGCCCGCGCCCGCTTCCGCTCCGGCGGGACCACTAAACGGAGCGTGACCGTCTGTCCGCGCGGGGTCACCTGAAGCGCCCCGAGCGGAACCGGGCGGTGCACCTCTCCGTGAGGGCCCTTGACGACGAGCTGGTCCTTGTCGAGCCGCGCCTGCACGCCAGGCGGCAGCTCGACGCGGACCTCACCGAGCGGCGGAGCGCCCGAGCCGTCAGAAGACATACGCGAGCAACCTCCCGCCGACCTTCTGCTCCCGGGCCTCGACCTGTGTGATCACGCCGTGGCTGGTGGAAAGCACGAGCCGGCCGAAGTCCTGAGCCGGAAGGTACCGGCTCTCGAACTTTTCGAGGTCGCGGAGCCGGACGGCCAGCCGGGGCTTGATAACGCCGCACGAGTTGATCCGCCGGGCCAGCTTCACCTCGTAGCTCCCCCCGCGACCGTTCTGCACGAACGTGAAGCCGTCGATGTACTGCGTCGCCTGGAGGATGCGGAGCACCTCCCCCACCAGCTTCGAAGCCGGGGCGAGGGTCACGGTCTGCTTGCCCTGCAGGTCGGCGTGGCGGAGCGCCACGAGCGCGTCGTTGAGTAGGTCCTGCTGCATGCTCACTCCCTCACTGATACTTCCTGAAGCCGAGGTCCATCGCCACTTCGCGGAAGCATTGGCGGCAGAGGTGGAGCCCGTACCGGCGCACGATCCCCCGCTTCCGGTCGCAGCGAAGGCAACCTTCCTTCCGTCCGAACATCTTCTTCGGCTTCATTGTCACTCCAGGAAGGTCACTCCGAACTGTTCGACGAGGAACTTCCGGGTCTCATCCGAGGAGACCCGGACGTGCGACGGCAGCGCCGAGGGCTTCAACCGCCGGTCCCGGACTCGCCAGCCGGCCCGGCCGACTTCGGCGGAGACGTCGAGGCCGAAGATCCCGATCCCGGGGTCGTACTTCATCCCGGTAAAGTCCGTGTAGTCGCGAATCCCGAAGGAGAAGTTCCCGTCGGCATCGATGGCGTCGGGGTCGATCTGGTTGTCCCGAGCCTCGAAGGCGCGGCGCAGAAAGTCGGTCGCGGCCTCCCCGCGCAAGGTCACCTTCGCTCCGATCTCTTGACCGACCCGGATGCCGAAGTCCCGGTTCGTGGCGTGCGAGCGGGTGGCGACCGGTTTCTGCTTGGCCAGCATCGTGAGCACCCGCTCGGCCTTCGCCCGGCGGTCGCCGGACTCTCCCACCCCGATGTTCACGACGACCTTGACGAGGCGCAGTTGCCGCCACCGGTTGCCTGTCGGGGGCGAGGCCGGGGGGGTAGGCGCCTTGGAGGCGGGTGCGCTCATCGGTTCAACGCCTCCGGTAGCGTGATCTGGGGAGTCGTTTCCCCGACCACGAAGACGTACTGCTTGACGGTGGAGAACCCTTCTTTGAAGTGGACACGGTTCGGCTGCGGCGAGTTCAGGACCTCGACCTTGTCGATGCGGGCGAGCTCCCCGACGTGCGTGCCGCCCGCCACATAGGCGAGATGCCCCGCGGCGAACGGAAGTCGGCCCAGCACCTTCTGATCCGGAAGATGGATCTTGAGCGAGTCGCCGACCTTCCAGTCCATCCCTTCGGGGATGCGCAGGTTGCGCCCATCGTGGAGCGTGACCTGGAGCTTGCCTCCGTGAACGGTGGTCTTCCGCTGGATCCGACCAATCTTGACCGACGCCTCCTCTGGCGGGATGGGGTAAAGGCGGAGCATCCCCCGTCGGTCCCTGAAGAGCCGGTAGTGTGTGTTGAGTGGCGCGGCGAGCGTGAGGGTGTCCATGAGCCCGATGCCCCGGGCCAGGTCCTTCACGATCTTCCCGTCGATGTGCACGACACCGCTGCGCAGGAGGATCCGGGCCTCCCGCGTACTCCGGACGAGGTGCAGTACGTCGCGCAACACGAGAAGGAGAGGGATCGACGCATCCTGCGGGTGGGGTCCGGGAGAGGGCCGGAGGATCCACTTCGAACCCTTCCGGGGGACTGTCCAGCTGCGGGGAGCGGCTCTTCGCTTGAGCCGGCGCGTCATTCAGACTCCTCCACCGCCGGCTTCGTCCGACGTTTCTTGGGAGCGGGCGAGGCCGGTGCGTCGTCCTCGCTCGTCGGTTTCGCGCTCGTCTCGGCGGATGTCTCGGACGCCTCTGAGGCGGGCAGTGCGGGAGTGGTTTCGGCCTCAGGAGCCGGTGTCTCCTCGGGGGGAGCCTCCGCGGCGGAGACGTGAAGGACTTCCCGGCGCCAGGCGTCCGCGAGGTTGAGCCGGGTCAGGATCAGGTGGCTCGACCGGATGGGGAGCGGCTTGAGCTTCTGGTCCACCTTCTTGATCGTCACCCCGTCGAGGGTGACACGGAGGGTTCGCATATCGACCTTCGAGACCCGCTCCTCGCGCCCCTTGAAGCTGCCCGAGATGATCCGGACGGTGTCGCCCTTCCGGAGTGGAAGGGCCCGTCGCTTGTACCGGTTCCGGAGATCCCGCGAGAGGGCCACGGTCATCTGGCGGCGGCGGCCGAACGAGGAGGCGTTGAAGCTTTCGCGCCGCTGCTTTCGCGGCTGGGTGGATCGAGAATGTGCCATCGGTTCAGCTCCCTCAGACGATGATCGACGACGCCGCGGCAATGCGCGGCCATCGTTCGGCGGCCTCCTTTGCCACCGGACCCTTGATCTGAGATCCCTTGATCTCCCCGGTCTCGGTCGTGATGACCGCGGCGTTGTCCTCGAATTGGATGCGCGTCCCATCGGCGCGGTGGATGGGGACCCGGGAGCGCACGATGACGGCGTGCACGACCTGGCGGCGCATCTCGGGCGTGCCCTTTTTCACCGAGGCGATGACGAGGTCCGCCACGGCGGCCCGGGGATAGCGGCGATGCGTCCCGTGCCAGTTGCGGACCGCGATGATCTCCACCACCTTCGCGCCGGTGTTGTCGACGCAGTCCAGTCGCGCGCCCTTCGGAAGACCCCGGCCCCGGCTGCCGGCGAGGCCCTTCATTTGGCCTCCTCCTTCGGCGGGGTGGAGGGGATCGGGACGACCTCTTCGCCGCTGGTGCGGCGGGCGGCGTCGCCCAGGTCCTCGACGATGCAGAACGTGACGGTCTTCGAGAGCGGCCGAATCTCCGCGACCCGGACCAGCCGCCCCACGCGTACCTTGAGGCACGGAGGGTCGTGCACGAGGTATCGGCGACGGCGTTTGGCATACCGCTCATACTTCGGTATCCGGCGGAGAATCGTCCGCTCGACGACGGCGGTGCGTTGCATCGCGGTCGAGACCACGGTGGCTTCGAAGATCTGGCCCCGGACCGACAAGTGGCCATGGAAGGGGCAATGCCGGTCATCGCACCGCTCCTTCGGGGAGCGAACGTCGAGCCCGATGTCGCGGGCCCGCCGGGTCCCTGGCTTAGCCGGTGGGCTCATCGGATCCTCCGGTGCCCGCCCAGCGCGAGCAGCTTGGTTCGGTCTTCCGGCCGCACGCGAAGCATCTCGCCGACCAGCGGCACCTCGTCGCCGTCCTTGACCAGGACCGCGCGCAGGCCGTCCTTCGATACGCGGCGGAGCCGGCTCGCGCCGGCGGGACGGATGAGAAGGGTGTGCAACGTCTCGTCCGCGACGACGCCGTCCAGGGGCAGCGGCCGGACCCCCGGCGCCTCCGTGATGTGCACGGGCAGCCCGATGATCTCCCCGAGCAGCGCCGGAGAGGGAGGGACCCGTGCGGTTTCGGCGTCGAGCGACATCGGTTCCTCCCTCCCTTCTCCTTATTTGGCCCGGGCCGCCCGAGCGCGCTCGGAGAGCACCGTGAGGGCCCGAGCGACGTTCGTGCGGAGCGCCCGCAGCCGGCCCGGGCTCGGCGGCGCGCCGCCCATGGCCGCCGTTCCCCGCTCCCGCAGCAGGTCGTTCTCGATATCGGCGATCTTCTTCTGCAGATCCTCGTCCGAGAGGGCGCGCAGGTCCTTCATCCTAAGCAGCGTCACGGCGCTCCCTCCGCCGGGGGCATGTCCGGCAGCGGCGGCACCTCGACCGACGGCAGTTCGGCCGGCGGTGTCCGTTGACGCTCCTCGATGCCCTTGAGCCGGATCTCGTCGGGCAGCCGCGCGTTCGGTCCCATGATCCAGACCTTCACGCCGATGACGCCCGGCTTGAGGCGCGCCTGCGCGAACCCCTTCTGAATGAGGAGGATTGCGGCCTCGCCGCAGTACTTGATCGTACCGGCCTTGAACCGTTCGGTCCGGTGGCGCTCTCCGGTAAGCTTTCCCGACAGAATGACCTGACAGCCCCGGGCGCCGGCTTCCATGATCCGGCGGACGGTCGAGTGCCCCGCGCGGCGGAAGTGCCAGCCACGTTCGAGGGTGCCGGCGAGCTTCTCCGCCATCAACTGGGCGTTGAGCGCCGGCTGGCGCTCCTCCTGGACCTCGATCTGCGGGTTGTCGAGCTTGAATCGGTTCTGGATGTCCTGGGTCAGCTGCTTGATGAGCTCACCACGCCGGCCGATGATGATGCCGGGCCGCTCGGTGATGAGCGTGACGCGGGTGCCCATCGGGGTCCGTTGAATGTCGAGGCCCCCGAATCCGGCGCGGGCGCTCTGCTGGATGAGGAAATCCTTGAGCAGGACACGTCGGGTGGCCTCCTCGATGACCTTGCGCTCGCTCGACATTACGCGGCCTCCTTCCGCTCGCCCAGAACGATCTCGATGTGGGTGGTCTGCTCGTTCCACGCCGTGGCGCGGCCCTGGGCCCGCGGCATGTTCGCCTTCTGGATGCGGCCGCGCGACGAGGCGGCGACCTTGACGAACAGCCGGTCGGTGTCGAGACCCTGGAACTCGGCGTTCGCCTCCGCGTTCGCGAGGACGTCGATCAGGGCTTTGCAGACCTTCTTTGGGTATCGCCCGGGCCCGATCCCGCGCTTGTGGGCTGTCTCCTGGTTGTAGCGACGGAACGGGATCGCGCGCTGGAGGGCGATCGCCTCCTCGAGGACCTTGCGGGCCTTGTCGAGGTCAAGCCCCCGGATGGCGTTCAGGACTTCGTAGGTCTTCTTGGGGGAGATCGGGAGCTCCTGCCCGCGGGCTCGCGCCACGGAGACGCCGCTCTCGGCTAGGTACGTGTATCCGCGGTTCCCCATCGTCGCTCCCTCACTTCAACGGCATGAACTTCGAGGACCGCGTCGCCCCGACGCCCGGCCCCGAGTGCTTCTCGAACCGACGGGTCAGCGCGAACTCGCCGTAGTAGTGGCCGATCATCTCCGGCCGGACCTCGATCTCCTTGAACTCCTTCCCGTTGTGGACCGCGACGTGCCGGCCGACGTGCTGGGGGAGCACGATGACATCCCGACAGTGCGTGCGCACTGGCTTCCCGTCCGCGGCCCCGGCCAGCTTCTCCAGGAACCGGCGCTGGTCCTCGTTAAACCCCCGCCGAATCGACCGGCGTTGCCGGGCGGGGAGAAGCTTCGCCAGGTCGTCCAGGCTGAGTTGCTGGAGCTCGGGGAGCGTCTTGCCGCGGAGGGTGAACTCCCGCTTCCGTCGAACCTCTCCCTTCTTCGCCTTGCGAGTCTTCGGCATGATCAGCTACCTCCACCGCGACGGCGCTTCGAGTGTTTGCGCCGCGGAGAGAACCGGCCCACCTTCTGGCCGGGCCACGCACCCGAACCGACGGTGCTCGGTCGGCCCACGTGCTGGTGAGCACCGCCGCCGTGAGGGTGGCTGACGGGGTTCATCGCCACGCCGCGCACCTTGAACGGCGCGCGAGCAAGGGACCGGTAGGAGACCACCTTCTTGCCGGCCTTGACGAAGGGGCGTTCCTGACGACCCCCACCACCGACGCTTCCGACCTGGGCTCGACAGGTCTCGAGGAACTGCTTGAACTGGCCCGAGGGGAGCTGCACGGTGACCTCGCCCCCGGTGTGGGCCACGACGAGCGCACTCGACCCCGCGGCGCGCACCAAGCGGCCCCCGTCGAAAGGTTTGACCTCGAGATTCGATACCAGCACTCCATCGGGGATGCTCTGGAGCGGGAGCAGGCTGCCCCGGACCACAGGCCCTGTGTTCAACGAGACCGTGTCGCCGGTGGCGATTCCGGCGGCGGCCAACATCTGGATTTCCTCGCCGGCCGGGCCCCGGACGAAAACGACCGAAGCGGAGCGCCCCGGGGCGTGCTCAAGCGACTCGATCTTGCCGCTCCCCGACACGTTGGGCGGCGGATGATACACCGCCCCGTGATGGCGGTGGCTCGGAGAGACGTACGGACCGGTACCGGCCCCCCGGCGCCGGGACTTGATGCGCTTTCCCATCAGAACACCCCGGCGCGGGCGCCAATGTCTTCGGCAGAAAACTCGGGCGTGAAGCGGACCGTGGCGATCTTCCCGGTCCGGACGATCTTGATCGTGATCTTCGCCACTTTGCACTGGTAGAGCTCTTCGACGGCGTGCTTCACCTGCGCCCGGCTGGCCCGCCGGTCGACGGCGAACTCGAGCTTGTTCATCCGCTCCATCTCGTCCATCGCCTTCTCGGTAACGTACGGGTGAAGGATCACGCGGTGACGGAGCTCGGTCATTCGGGTTCTCCTTCGAGCCGGGCGGTGAGGGCCGTGATGGCCGCGTGAGAGAAAATCGTCAGCCGGCCCGGGTCTCCGCCGGGCGCCAGGTCCTCCGTGCCCAACCGCCCGATGGGAACGACATCGACTCCAGCGAGGTTACGGAAGCCGAGGGCCTTCCCGGGGGCACTCGTCACGACGAGCAGGCTCGACGGCTCGCGACGGAGGCGCCCGCGCCGCTTGCCGCGGCCCGCTCGAATGTGCGTTCCATCGCGGGCGCGGTCGATATCTTCGAGAAGACCGAGCCGCTCCAGAAACTGGCTCGCTGTCTTGGACGACCCCACGGCCTCGATCGGGTCCTCTACCACGACCGGGAGATGAGTGTCGTCCGCGACCCGGTGGCCCCGGGCTCGGACGATCTTGAGGTCGCGGGTCGCGGCGAGCGCGGCGGCGAATGCCCGGTGCCGTTCCTTCGTGTTGATTTTCTTTTGCCAGAGCGTCTCGACTCGGGGAGGGTGTGCGGGGCGGCCGCCGACCGTATTCGGTGCTTGGGCGCCGCGCATGGAATCCATCAGCCGTGGGGTACGCGCGACCCCCTTCCCCTTGCCCGACCACTCGACGGAATGGCGAAGTCCCGCTAGGGGCCGGGTACCGTGAGGCTGGATCCGGTGGGACTGCGCCGCTACGACTGCCCGCCGGATAAGATCCGGGCGGACCGGCGCCGAAAACGCAAGGGGAAGTGCCACGCTTGGGCCCGGGGAACCCTTGAGGGTGACCAATGGGACATGCGGATGCGGAGGCGAGTGACTGGCCGGCTCGGTGGAGCCGACGGTCGATTTGGGCGCGCTCATACGCCCTGCTTCGACGCGGTGCTGAGGAAGCGAATGTCGACCTTCTCGACGTTGGCGACGTGGCTGCGAATCGGCATCCGGAAGCGAAGCGGTCGCTTGGACGGGCCCGGTACCGTTCCGTGGACGATAACGCAGCTCGACCGGACAGAGCCGTAGTGGAGGTAGCCTCCCTTGGGGGTGATCGCGTCGGTCTTCGGGTCCCGGACAATCTTCAGAAGACGGATGTTGTAGACCGTTCGCTTGTGGTATCCCATCTGGCCGGCCTGGGGGATCCGGTAGGTGACAAAGCTCGGGTTATGTGGCCCGAGCGTCCCGATCATCCGCCGGTGCTTCGAGTTCTTGTGCGGCTGGAGATGGACTCCCCACCGCTGGATGTGCCCTTGAAACCCTTTCCCCTTGGTGACGGCGACCAGATCCCAGAATTCGCCTTCCTTGGCAACCTGGTCGATCGTGACCTCCTTGCCAAGCTGGGTCAGCGCGAACGACCGACGGTCCTCGAACCCTTCCCCCGATACTCGGACCTCGAAGATATCGGGGGTCTTGGAGCCGACACCGGTCACCAGCCACGGTTCGGTGTGGGCAATAAGACGGACATCGTCGGCGGGGACTGTTCGGAACGCGTCGAGCTTGGGTGTCTCGGTCGCCGGATGCCGTGGAATGGTCCGGTCCACCTCGTCGTGGGTTTCCGCCGCCCAGACCTCTCGGACAACCCGACTGCCGTACGGGTCGTCCCGGTAGAGCCGGGCGCCGACCACGTGGATCGGAGGGGTCTCGATGACCGTGACCGGAACGGACACCTCTTGTCCGGCGGTGGTGGAGCGCTTCCGGTAGTCCACAATGAAGGCGTGGGTCATGCCGACTTTGTAGCCGGCGAAGCCCTCGAGTACGGGCTGCTTGGGACCGGTAGGCCAGGTACGGACCCTAGGTACACTACGCGACGAGCGAGAACGGGGGGAATAGCCGAGCGAGCCTCGGCGAGGTCGGTGTCGGCGGGCCATCGATTTGGAGCGTCGTTCGCCTCCGGTGGGGGCGGGGGAGAAGGGTGCTCTATTTAAGCGCAACCCAGAACACGAATCCGCGTGCCGCTGTCACGCGATTCTCTCGGTAGGAATGCCCAGCGAATGCATTCCTGCTCGAACGCGCGCGTAGAGAAACGGGGTTCCTTGCTTTTTTCCGTTCCCTAGCACTCGATCCGAGCGGCGAGGCCTCGGTCAGCATGCCCCAGGTCTCAATGCGGGCGATGCAACCGCTCGTCCCGTCCGACGTGGGAGCAGCAAACTCGCTCCCCCCGGTTTCGTGTCCGTGTGGCGCAAGACCGATGGAGGCCGGCCTCAAAGTCGGCATCAAGAGCCACCTCGTGCGGGTTCCTCTCAGGACGGAGAAGAACGGGCCGTAGTACTCCGAGCGGCAGACGCCGAGCCCCCTCTATCCGGCAAAAAGCGCGCGGCTCTGGTCAAGCGCTCACTAACCGCGGACTACCGATGTCCGAACTGTTGGATCTACCGGAACGATCTCACCCTGTCTCCGGGGACTGCCGGGGAGTTTCGGCCCGGCCCGCTTCCCCTGCCTGAGGAGACTCGTCGCGAGCGGAGTCCCTCCACTTTTCGATTGCGTAACCGACGCGTCGTAAGCACGACCGCGGTGCCCTGAGATTGCGGCGCGTTCCACTTGTGTTGCCCGAGAGGGGGCAAACAAATGGGTATATACCGTTCGAACCATCGAACCCGTGTGGAGCCCGAACGGGACGGCGTGGACCACGCGGCCACGGTACCTCCCCGCCTCTGGACGGTAGAGGAGGCCAACGCCCGGCTCACCGAGCTCCGGGCGCTGCTCCCCCAGCTGAAGGCGTGGGCCACTCGGCTCGGCGTCGTCCACGAGGAGCTCCAACGGCTCGCCTCCTTCTGGGGCAAGGAGCTCGAGTCGAATGACAATCCGGACTTCGCGCTCCGGCACCGGCTCGACGAGGAGTGGCAGAGCCTGAGCCGCCGCCTCGAGCAAGAGGTGCTGCGTCTGCACGAGGAAGGCATCGAGGTCAAAGACCTCGAAGTCGGCCTCGCCGACTTCTACAGCCGGCTCGAGGGCGAGGTCGTTTTCCTCTGCTGGCGGCGCGGCGAGGATGAGGTCGGATTCTGGCACCCGCTCCAGGGAGGGTACCGCAACCGCCGCCCCCTGCCGAACTCGCGCAAGGCCGCCCCGCGTCCCCGCGGCGGTCCCGCGTAGCCCGACACCGTCGGTCGGTAGCCCGCTTACATCGACTCAACCGGTGGCTGAGCGCGAGCAAGCTCTGGCACTGCGAGAATCAACACCACAAGTCCGACGGGCAGCGCGACGAGGGCCGAGACCGTCGTGGCGAGGCTGATGATTTCGATGCCAAGGATGGGCAGCACAAACGGTGCGCCCATTGCCGAGACCCCCCCGACGACGATGAGCGGGAACTTGTCCCTTCGTGCGGAGGCCCACCCCGCGCCCGTGAGTGCTGCAAGGATCCAGAGTAGACCGGTCCCCGACCACACGCTCGCCACGAAGTTCTCCAAGTCGGGGAACGGCGTCGTTTCGACAATGCTAACGCTCGAGCCGTTGGCGGGACTCAGGCCGATTTGAATGGCGCTCGGGCTTCCCGAGATGCTCGAATACACCGGTGAGTAGAACAGCTCGATCTGGGTCACTCCGTATCCTGTTGCACCCGCGCTGACCTCGACGCCGCCGTAGGGAACCCCGGGAATGGAGAACGAGCCCACGGGAGCCGAGACGTTGACATAGAATCCGTTCTCTCCCTGGACCTCCACCCAAGCGCCCCGGGCCGTGGACGGAAGGATCGTCCCCCCGATGGTCATGGAGCCTGGCCGGAGGGCATCGCTGCCCATCCATGCGAAGATTCCGCCCACGGCCACGATGAGGAGCGTCGCGGCCAGTAGAAGGGCCAGCAGCGCCAGACGTCGCCGGGGATCCGGCGGACGCGGGACCGGGGTCGGGGGATATAGACCGGGATAGATTTCCCAGCTGTAGAGGGGGGCGGGGTCACGCGGGGCCACAAACGGGAGCACAGTGCCGCACTGGGGACACCGCGTGTACGACGTGATGTGCGGGTACAGCGTGTACGCCGTCAACCGCGTCCCGCACTTCGGGCAACGCAGCTCGACCGGAGTCGCCATACGGTCTCTCCACGCGGCCGGAGGCCTATAGTTTTCACCCGGGCGCTGGCGAAGCCTCACCTGCGGGTCATTGGGCTCGACGACGGCCCGTTTGTGAGGTCCGCCCGGCGGGCGGGGCTCGTGGGAGTCGTTTTTTCTGCCCCGAACTACGTCGAAGGCATACTGCGTACCTCCGTGACGATCGATGGAACCGATGCCACCGACCGCATCCTGGCGCTGGTGAGCGATTCTCCGTTCCTGGACGGCGTGCGCGCGATGCTCTTGGACGGCATTGCCGTCGGCGGATTCAACCTGATCGACCTGGACCGGTTGCACGACCGGCTTCAGCGTCCGATCGTCACCGTCACGCGACGATCACCGGATTTTCCAGCCATCCACGCGGCCTTGCGAAAGTACTTTCCTAAGGATGCGGCGGCGCGGTGGCGGCTGGTTCAGGCTCACCCTCTGTTTCGGCTCGCGACGTCCGAAGGAAATCCGCTTCACATCAGCGCCGTGGGGTGCACCCGCGCGGAGGCGGCCGCCATCGTTCGCCGCACGACCGTTCGGGGCAATGTGCCCGAGCCATTGCGCCTCGCGCGCATGGTGGCGCGGGCGCTCGTCAAGACCGTTTCCGAAGGGAGACCGGTCCGTAGGAAAACCCGAAGGATTAAGCGCCCTCCGGGACATGCGCGGACGGGCCTGTAGCTTAGCAGGGACAAAGCACTGGCCTTCTAAGCCAGCGAACTCGGGTTCAAAGGCCGGCGAGAAGCGACCTTCCCTCCGGCGGAAATTCCCGACAGGCCCGCTCGACCCTCAGGTCGGAGGTCCGCTCCCGACGAGGGCGGTGCACTTCGCGCACAGAAGACCCCTAGGTCCCGGCGGGATTGACTCGCCGCAGAGCGGGCAGGTCGCTCGCGCATCGGCGGCCGCGAGCAGCTCCGCGACGCTCGTCCGGAGCAACGGATTGGCGGGGATACTCGGTGGGACGGTCTCGGCTCGGAGACGGTCCGGGGAAGGATTCACCGCCTCCAGCAAGGGTCGGTACTGTCCCGTACGTCGGTCCAGCGAAAGCAGGCCTCGTGCGCGAAGGGTTTCGAGGCTCGACGTGGCCCGCTCGCGGACCCCACCGAAAACCGGTGCCAGGTCGACGGCGGAGACGCCCCGGGTCTCGAACACAATCTCGAGCGCCCGGGCGTTGGGCAGCGACACGTCGCCCCGTGCGATGTACCGGTCCACCGCGTAGGCGACGCGCGACGATCTCCGCACGTAGGCAACGCTGCGGAGATGGCCATGGCGGAGGTCGGGCAGGAGTCCGTTGTCGATCAGGTCGAGCTCGTATCGGGCCCGCTCCTCGGGGAAATAGAGAAGGACCGCCGTCGAGAACGGGACGACGCCGGTTTGCCGGACGAACTGGGCCCATTCCGGAGGAAGGAAGAGGTCCGTTCGCGCGGCTCTCGTCGGAATGCCATGAATGGCCTCGAGGTCCTGCAGTGCGGACCGCGGAATGTACGTCTCGCGAAGGAGCAGCCGGGCCATGGCCCGGACCGGCGCTGCGCCCGCCTCGACCGGGGCCAGCGATGCCGCCCCGTCTTCGTCGATGGAAATCGACCGGGCGGGGCGCAGGAATTCCCACGCCGGGTCGGTCGCGGTGGCTTGTGGAAACTCGATGGCCAGTTGGTCGAACGGAGTTTTCGAGAGCAGCGCATGCAGGATGGACGGGTACTCCGCGCCGTCGATTCGTGGAACGAACGACGTGAGCTTCTCGCGCCGACGGGCGCGATACTCCTCGAACGCCCGGTCGAGCGCGCGCCCGGAGTAGCTGTCGTGAGTCTCCGGGCTTCCCAGGCTGGCAATGGCGTGCAGCTCATCCCGCGAGGCGCCCGACATCAGATCTCCGTTCATCGAGGAGCATCTCGTAAAGGGCCATAAACCGAGTGGCGGTGCGCTCGATCGACGCTTCCCGGCGGACGTAATCGATGGCGGCGACGCGAAGCCGGTTCCGCTCGGAGCGGCTGCCCAGCAGGTCGGATATGGCGAGGGCCAGCGCTCCGTCCCCGTCGGGCGGCACGAGCTTCCCCGTGACCCCCTCTTGGATTAGTTCCGCCGGCCCGCCGGCATTGAACGCGACGCACGTGGAGCCGCAGGCCATGGCTTCCAGCAGCGCGATGGACGAGGTGTCGGAGGTCGACGGCAGCACGAACAGTTCCGATTGCGCGAGCAGCGAGGCCTTCTCCTCCTCGGCGACCGGCCCCACGTAGCGCACTCGGCCGGCGAGGCGAGGATCGCTGCGGAGCCTCTCCCGAACGCGGTCCTCCTCGGGGCCGGACCCAGCGACCAACCCCACGAATTCCTCCCGACCGCCGAGGTCCGCCAGCGCGTCCAGAAACCGATGGATCCCCTTGTCGATCGTGAGCCGCCCGAAGTACGTCACGAGCGGGGCGGACGGGAGCCCGCAGCGCTCGCGCCAGTCGGGCACGGAGATCCCCGGATGGAAGCGCTCCACTTCGATGCCGTTCGGTACCACCTCGACCGGTCGACGGAACGGCTTGCGGCTGTGCTCAACGACCCATTTCTTCGCCGGAAGGCTCGGCACCGTCGTCACGTCGCAGCGGTAGTAGGCGCCGAGCGCGTACCAGGACGCGATGCGGAAGAAGGCGCGGAGAGGCAGGGTTCGGGGAAAGCTACCGCGCATCTCCCAAACGTTCGTGTGGAATGTCCCGACGAGCGGTTTGCCGAGGTGCCGGGCGGCAAGGAACGCCGTGCTGCCCATGACGCCGGGCGTATGCATGTGGAGCAGGTCGAACCGCCGGAAATTCCGTCCCCGTAGCTGGGAGAACGGGAACAGGCCCCAGCGGTACTGCCCATAGAGGGGTACCGGGAGGGAGCGGCTGCGCACGATCGTCACGCCGTCGGAGGAGGTCTCCTCCCCGGGGGTTCCCCTCGAGGGACTCGGCGCGAACACCGTCACGGGGTGACCCAGGTCGGCCAGCTCCCGGGCGAGCGCGCTCGTGACCGTCGCCACGCCGTCGCGCGTTGGGAGGTAGCTGTCCGTGAAGAACGCGACCTCCATCGATCCCCTGCCGCGAACGGCGTCAACTCACGATATTAAACGAGCGCTGGAGTCGCCGGAGGTCCCTTTCTTCGAGGGTTCCCGGATCCACCGACGCCACGAAGGCCGAGCCGGTGCGGGCCACCTGCGCCGTGACGAAGTTGACGAACTTGAGCATCGTGTCCAGCGAGTACTCAGTGCTCATGACCTCCAGCGCGTCCAGGTAGACCAGAGCGCCTCCCCTAGCCTCGGTGGCCTCCTTGATCCGACCCCCGAGACCCCCCGGGTCGAGTTCCCCTTCCGCCGCGGCGAGTCCAGGACTCGGGAGGGCGAGCCGGAGCACTTCGACCCGGTTGCGAGGGACTCCATTGAAGTCGGGCGGGTTCGTGGTAACGCAGACGATGCGTCCGTACTCTCCGCCGGCCCGGCTCACGAACGTCAGCGCGTGGTGCGGGCGGTCCTCCCGAAACAGGTAGCTGCTCCCCCGCGCGAGGCGCGGAGTGGTATCGGGTTCGGGCCGCGGGCGCGCTGGGGGCCGGAGCAGGGCCCCCCACGCCGGCCGGCGCGGCGGGCCCAGGATGTTCCGCCGCTTCGCCGCAACATCGTCCCGGATCCGGGCAATCCGGCTCTCGACCAGGACTCGGATCTCTCCGACCGTATGGCCTCGGCCCACGTGCGAGAGGACCTCTCGGAACGCTTCCCGGAGGCCTTCTCCGTAGCCCTCGGAGTACGCCTCGGCGTACTCCTCGTCGGCGGGCGCCCCTTCACTAGGCGGGGGCGAGGGGACCGTCTCGGGCGCGCGCTCCGTCACGCTCGGGCGCGCGACGACTCGGGGGAGACGGGCGGGATGGTGGCCGGCTCAGCCTCCTGACCCGCTCCCGGTCCCCTCCCGGCCTCCTCCTTGGGCGCGAACTTGTACCCGTAGTGGATCACGCCGGCCGGCCCTTCCTCCCGGAGTTTCCGGAACGTGGCCCGGACCTTGAGTCCGATCTTGACCTCCTCCGGTGCGATGTTCACGACCTGGCCGGTGAGGAGCGGTCCCTCGATGGTCTGCACGATCGCCAGAGCGTACGGGACCTGCATCTCGAAGCCTTCGGCGGCCTCGTGCACGATCGAGAACGTGACGACCTCGCCCTCGCCAGAGAGGTGGAACGGTTCCATCTTTCCGAGCGATTGGCGATGCGCGGAGCAGGTTGGGCAGACCGACCGGGGCGGGAAGTAGACCGTCGAGCAGATGGCGCACCGGGAGCCGCCGAGGTTGTACCGTCGCGGGGTCTCTCTCCAGAACCGTGCAATCGGCATGCTTCTCTCCCCTAGTTCACCCGCTCCAGCATCGTCACGACGCTGGTCGCGCCGGTCCCGCCGACGTTGTGCGCCAACCCCACCTGAGCGCCCGATATCTGTCGGTCCTTCGCCTCGCCCCGGAGCTGGTGCACCAGCTCCACGACTTGCGCCACCCCGACGGCTCCAAACGGCCGGCCCTGGGCCTTGAGCCCCCCGGAGGTATTGATCAGCGTCGTTCCCTTGCCGAAGAAACGCCCGTCGCGCATCGCCATACCGGCCTCTCCCTTCGCCAGGAAGCCGAGGTCCTCGAGCGCGATCAGGCCGCCGATGGAGTAGGCGTCGTCGATCTCGGCGACCTGTACGTCGGACGGTTTCCGCCGGGCCTGGGTGAACGCGCGCTTGCCTGCCAGCACCGTGGAGTCCATGGTGGTGAGGTCACGTCGGTGGTGAAGGGCCATCGTATCGCACGCCACCTGGCTCGCCGCGATCTTGACCGGCGTGTCGGTATATTTCCGTGCGCTCTCCAGTGGGCCGAGCAGCACCGCGGCGGCGCCATCCGATACCGGGGAGCAGTCGAGCACCCCTAGCGGGTCCGCGACCATCCCGGAGTTCACGACCTGGTCGACACTAACCTTGTTCCGGAAATGCGCCAACGGATTCTTCGAGGCCATCTGGTGGTCGTGCACCGGCAGCGCGGCGAGGTCCTCGCGGCGGGTGCCGTACTCGTGCATGTGCTTCCGGGCGACCATCGCCCAGAGGGAGGGCAGTGTGGCTCCGAAGACGAGCTCCCACTCCGTATCCGCGGCGGCGTCCACGACGTGGCTCGCCTCGGTGTCCGACACGTCGGTCATCTTCTCCGCACCTCCCACTACGACGAAGTCGTGGGCCCCGCTCGCTACGGCGAGGTACCCCTCATGCAGCGCCATCGCGCCGGAAGCGCCGCCCGCCTCGACGCGAATGGCGGGCAAGTGGTGTCCGGAGAGACCGGCGTAGTCGAGAATGAGCGGCGCGATGTGTTCCTGCTCCAGGAACGCACCACTCGCCATGTTGCCGAGGTACAGGGCCTCGAGGTCGTGGGACGATAGCTTTCCGTCGACGAGCGCCTGGAATCCCGCTTCGATGCCGATCTCGCGGAACGAGCGGTCCCACAGCTCGCCGAACTTCGTCATGCCGACGCCGAGGATGGCCACGTCGCGCATGGTTAGGCCGCTCCCATTTCGATTTTGCCGCGGTACTTTGCGTACACCGCGTACGAGAGCTCGACCCCGCCGTCGAGGAAATACTGCACCGGCAACCCGACGGAGCGGTCGTAGCTCCTCAGAGCATCGGTGACGGTGAGGTCGAAGGCGTCGGAGCCGGCGCCCGACCCGTAGCCGACAACCAGGATCCGCTCGTCGGGTTTGGCGTGGTCCAGGGCGTTCGCGAGCCCGATGAGCGCCGCGGCGGAGTACGTGTTCCCTATCCGAGGGGTGACCATACCGTACTTCATCTGCTCGTCCGTAAACCCGAGCTGCGTCCCGATCCGGCGCGGGAATTTGCCGTTCGGTTGGTGGAACACGACATGGGTGTAGTCCTTGGTCGTGGTGCCGGCCGCCTTGAACATCGACTTGGCGCACTCGCTGACGTGCCGGAAGTAGGCCGGCTCGCCGGTGAATCGACCGCCGTGGCTCGGGTACCGTTGGCCCTCCCGGCGCCAGAAGTCTGGCGTGTCGGTGGTATACGACACGGTGTGGTTCACCGTCGCGATGACGTTCTCCCGGCCGATGACCAGCGCGGCGCCCCCGGCGCTGGCGGAGTACTCCAGGGCATCGCCCGGGGCTCCCTGGGACGTGTCGGTACCGATCGCGACCCCGTACCGGATCATCTCCGACCGCACGAGCCCGAGACAGGTCTGAATCGCCGCCGTGCCCGCCTTGCACGCGAACTCGTAGTCTGCGGCCGTGAGATTCGGGGTCGCGCCGACCGCATGCGCCACGATCGTCGCCGTCGGTTTCACGGCGTAGGGGTGGGATTCGCTGCCGATGTAGAGCGCGCCAATCTCCTGCGGCTCAATTTTCCCACGAACGAGCGCGACCCGGAGCGCCTCGGTGCTGATCGTGACCGTGTCTTCGTCGGGGGCCGGCACGCTCTTGCGCTCGATGTTTAGACCCTGTCCCATCGCGAAACCATCGACCCCCCAGACGCGGCCGATCTCGGCGGGCGTGATCCGGTACCGCGGGACGTACACTCCATAACTCACTATGCCGGCTTTCGTTTGCTGCATGATTCGATCACAGCTCTTCGAGACGACGTAAGACATCCGTTGGGCCCAGCGACGTCACGAGGAGAGGAATGTTCTCGACCTCGCTCAACCGGACAGCGAGCGGGTCGATTCGGCCGGGGTTCGCGAAGATCACGGCGGCGGGCTTGAGCGGATGGGCGCGCACCGCCACCATGGGGGAGCGGCCATACTTCACGTTCGAGAAGATGAGGGCCCGTTGGGTGGTCCACCCGTAGACCTCGACGAAGCGAGACGCGTCCATCGAGAGAATCGCGCGTGGCGCGTCCAATAACGTGTAGCCGTGGATGTCCCGGAGGAGGTCGACCGTGCTCACGGGCTTGGCGTCGAGGAGCTCGGCGACCGATTTGAGCGGAATCGCGACGGCGAACTCGCGCATGCCGAGGATTCCCTCGGTGTGGGGCCGGCTGCCCAGTCGCTGGGCGATCCGCCGCCCGTTCCGTGTGTCGATCTCCAGCAACGCGTCGACGTAATGCCGAATGAAGGTCGCCCCGGGGCTCGCGCGACGCTCCGCTTCGTAGTCGGAGATCACCGATGGCACCGTGTCGAGAGCCTTCGACAATTCCCGCTGCGAGACCTGGAACCCTTCCCGCCATTTCCGGAGCGTTCTCCCCGGGTGGGGGGACAGGACCACCTCGCCCGCGATCTTCTCGCGGAGTTCGGCTGCCACATTTCGGCCGACCCCCGGAGTGGTATAAAGGGTTGGTCCTTCATGTCGTCCGAGGAGTTCGACAGCCATCGAAGTCCCCCTCGGTACTCGCCGCCGAATGGGGGAGTGGACTGGGCGAGAGTTTCCGGCGCCGAAGGCGACTGCTCCGCGCCCTTTGAACTCGCGACCTCTACCTTGCCAAGGTAGCGATCTTCCGCTGATCTACCAGCCCACCGAGCCGGCGGAGGACGGCCGGAGAATAAGCGCTTCGCCGAGGGACGGCCCGCCCGCCTTCCCTCAGAAGGGTTAATGGGGGAGTGACCTGTCCGCGGCCACCGATGGCGGACGACAACGCGCCGGGAGAACCGCTCTCGACGCTCCTCAAGGGCAGCCAGGACCTGCTTCGCCCCGAGGAGATCGTTCGGGAAGCGATCCGGGACGTCGTGAAGGACGAGATTCGGCACCATCTCGAGAAGACGCTCAAAGACGACCCGAAGCTCGCGCACGACCTCCGCGAAGGCGTCCGGGCCCTCCTCGAAGCGCGGGCGATGGAGTACGCGGCGTTGCTCCGCGTCGGGGCGCTCACGGCCCGGCTGGGCCTGGCCGCCGTCCCGCTGGAGCTGCGGAACAAGCTGACGGCCGAGGTAGTGGAGCTGTTCAGCCGGGAGCTGGGACAGATCGTGGAGAAGTCGCTCTGAGTTCCGGCCCATGCTCTCCGACGAAGTACGCATTTACGAGATCAAGCGGGTCGACGTCGAGGGGGCGATTGTTCTCGACGGTTTCCCCTCCGTCGGCCTCGTCAGCTCGATCGTGGCGAATTACCTCATCGACACGCTGGAGATGGAGCAGATTGGCATCGTGGAATCCCCCTCCTTCCCGACGGTCTCTCTAGTCCGGGACGGGAAGCCGCAGCACCCGGTCCGCATCTACTCGGGCACACCCCCCCAGGGGCGGGACGGCCGAGTGGCGGACCGCATCGTGGCGTTCATCTCCGAGTTCCAACCCCCGCCGAACGTGATCCATCCGCTGGCCACCGCGATCCTCAACTGGGTCCAAGAGCAGCGTTGCGGTCTACTGGTCTCTCCTGAGGGACTCGTGGTGGAGCCCGGCCCGGGGGCCAAGGAGCACCGACGGCCCTCGAAGGTCCCCGAGGTTCGCGTGTACGGGATCGCGAGCACGCGGCGGGCCCAGGAGCTCTACATCGAACCGAACGTGACCCCGTTCATGGAAGGCGTGATCACAGGGATCGCGGGGGTGCTGCTCAACGAGGGACGACGGCGGGGATTTGACGTCCTAACCTTCTTGGCCGAGGCGAACCCCGAGTACCCGGACGCCCGAGCGGCGGCCAAGATCATCGAGACGATCAACCACATCCTGCTGCGATCGACGCTCGACCCCGAACCGCTGATTCACGAGGCCGAGCGGATCGAGCAGCAGCTCCTGACGATACAGCGGTCGGCGCAGGAGCACCCGCGGCCGGAGCGGCCCACCTCGCCTCAATCCGCGCCGATGTATCGCTAGTCGCGCCCTACGGCGCGCGACCCTGGGTCTTCGGCGCCGGCTCCGGGCGCGACACCGGTGTCAGTGGCCTCGGTCGAGACTCCGTCGGCGGGATCCGGCCGAGCAGTTCCGTCACCCCCGTCACGAAGGCGTCGATATCCGTCGTCGAGGTGTAGAGGTAGAACGACGCCCGAATGCTGCCAGGGAGGCTGCGCTCCCGATACCAGGAATGCACGCAATGCATTCCCGACCGGACCATGACGCGGTAGCCTTCATCAAGGAAGAGCGCCGCATCGCTGGGGTCGACGCCGTCGAGCGTGAACGAGTAGATGCTTGGCCGATGGGCGGGGTCGGGCGGGCCGAGCAGTGTCACCCGCGGCTCGTCGGCGAGCGCCTTCGTGGCGCGGGCATTGACCGACCGGTCATGGGCCTCCACCTCGTCCAGTCCGACCTGCTGGAGATAGCGCAGGCCGGCGACGGCGCCGAGCACTCCCCCGTAGTTTTGAAGACCCGCTTCGAACCGATGCGGTGGAGGTCGTAACCGGTGTTCCGTGAGCGTCGTCCATTCGACCGTCTCGCCGCCCACGACGAGGGGGGAAAGTCGAGAGAGCCGCTCGGGCCTCCCTGCGAGCAGACCCGTGCCGGTGGGCCCGAGCATCTTGTGCAGCGACAGGGCATAGAAGTCGACACCGAGGCGGGCGAGATCGACCGGCTGGTGCGGGGCCGCCTGGCACCCGTCGATCAGCACTTCGGCTCCCTTTCGGTGGGCCCGCTCCACGATCTCGCGCACCGGCAGGGACCGGCCGTCGAGGTTCGAGGTCTGGAAGAAGCTCACGAGCCGCACGCCGCGGTCGAGTTCCCGGTCGAGCGCTTCGCCGTCGAACGTGCCGTCCGATGGTAGTCGGAGATGCGTGAGCTGTATCCCTCGCTCCGCGGCTAGCCGCTGCCAGACCACGAGGTTGGAGTTGTGCTCTTGGTCGGTTACGAGGACCCGGTCCCCGGGCTTCCAGTCCAGACCTTGGCCCACGAGGTTGATCGCCTCTGTTGCGTTCCTCAGAAACACGATCCCATCGGGCGCGGGGGAACCGAGGAACCGGGCGAACGACTCTCGGGCGGACTCGTAGCGGTGTCCCACCTCTTCGGCGAACCGGTGGAGGCTTCGGCCCGCGCAACCGGGATAGTCCGTGTAGTACTCCCCGAGCGCTTCCAGGACCGCTTGGGGAACGAGGGACATACACGCCGAATCCAGATAGACGGGAGGCGGGCCGCCATGGCGGGGAGAAAGTGCCGGGAAATCCTTTCTCAAACGGTCGACGTCGATCATCCGCGTCCTTCGCTCTGAAGGCCGAGCGTTCCGGCGACTAGGGTAGCGGTTCCGACCACCAACGCCGATTCCGGTGGGAGGAATCCGGCACTGTGCGAGGAGGCGGTCATGGCCGGGCTCGCCACTCCAAGGCGAAGGAAAGTTCCCGGGACCCGTTCAAGGTAGCGGGCGAAGTCCTCACCCCCCATGCCGGGGTACTTGAGCTCCACGAGCCGGTCCGGGCCGAGTTCGATCGCGAGCGCGTCGACGACGCGCTGGGTCGCCACGGGGTTGTTGACGAGAACCGGGTATCCGTGACGGTAGCGGATGTGCGCGGAAGCGCCCATGCTGCCGGCCAAGAGCCGGACGCGTCGCCGGATCCACGCCTCCGTTTGCACGCGGGTCTTCGGATCCACGGTCCGAACCGTGCCGGTGAGGACCACATCCCGAGGGATGATGTTGTGACGCGTGCCACCGTGAATCGTGCCGACGGTCACGACCACTGGGTCAACCGGGTTGCGGACCCGGCTCACCATCGCCTGGAGCCCCGTAACAATCTCGGCTGCCGCCAGGATCGCGTCGGGGCCTTGGTGCGGGGTGGAAGCGTGCCCTGGCGTCCCCCGAACCCGGATTTCGAAATGATCAGGGGAGGCCATCAAGGCGCCCTTCTTCCAGCCCACCGATCCAATCGGCACCTCGGCGGCCACGTGCTGTCCCAACACATAGTCCACTCGAGGGTTCTCGAACGCCCCCCGTTCAAGCAGGGGGAGGGCGCCGCCCCGCTGGCCCTCCTCTTCGGCCGGCTGGAAGATCAGCTTCACCGTACCACGGAGGTGAGACCGATTCCGCGTGAGGACCGCACCGGCGCCGAGAAGGCAGGCCATGTGCACGTCATGGCCGCAGGCATGCATCGTGCCGCCGAACTTGGACGAAAAGGGGGCGCCGGTCTCCTCCGTGATCGGGAGAGCATCCATGTCGGCACGGAGCGCCACGACCGGACCGGCCCGGTCCGATTCGACTGTGCCGATGACCCCGTTGAAACCGTCGGAGAAGCTCTGGGCGGGGATTCCCAGCCCTGCGAGGGCGCGGAGCACTTTCTCGCGGGTCCGGGTCTCCTGGTTGGAGAGTTCGGGCTCTCGGTGAAAGGCAGCCCGCCAGGCGCGGAGCGCGGGAAGTTGTCGTCGCGCCTCCCGGGTCCAGTGATTCTTCGCCCGGGCCATCGCACGCCAGCAAACGGGCTCGGTCTAATAACGACCCCCTCGGCAGATCGAACGCCGGGGCGGGTCGGGACCTGGACCCGAACGATAAATCCCATTCCGCCGAGAGAGCCCCGGGCGCTGTGGCCCCGAATTCTCATGTCGAGTACGCCAGAGGCCGCGGTCGGCGTCCAAGCGCTCCTCGTCACCTGGATTGGCCCTCGGTCCTTTCGCAGCTACCGAGGGAGGAGGTACTCCTCCGGTCGGATCCTGGATTCCCGTCCTGATCGTCCTCCTCTTCCCGTTGACGAAGTACGAGACGATCCCGACGGTTCCATGGGCGTTTCCCACGTCGACAACCATCGATGTGGTCGGGCTGGCGGCGGCGGCCCTCGCCACGCTGTCGATCACCGGCCGACTCGTGCGGGTCACGCGGAGAGAGGATGGAACGTGGTTCTACCAGTACGGAATCGAGCTAATCGGATTCTATCTCGGCCTGTGGGTCGTCCGTCCCGGGTTGGTACTCTACTTCGGCCCCGCTTCGATCGAGATCGCGATCGGTCTGCCGACCGTCACCCTCTCGGCGACCGCATCGGACGTCCCCGTCCTTATCCAAGGTCTTTTTGCCATCCGCTCCGGCCTCGTATTCGGGCGAGGCGTGGCGACCTACCAGCTGTACGAGCGGGCCTAGAAGAGCTCGGGACCGCGAGCGGGCTCCGCTCACCAAGCATATGGGCGCGGGCGGTCTGCGGGAAGCGATCACGGGAGGGTGTCCAGGGCGCGAGCGGCAACGGGTCCCCGGGGAATCGCGCGGAGCCGGAAGGCAGTATTTTTATAGTAATGCAGGCATTCTCCTATTGAAATTGCGCCCTCACCGGCGCGACAGTTAGAGAGGTATCCCAATCATGGCGAAGATCATCGGAATCGACCTAGGAACCAGCAACTCGGCGGCGGCCGTCCTCGAGGGCGGACGCCCTGTCATCATCCCGAGCGCGGAAGGAACCACTGTCGGCGGGGGCAAAGCCTTCCCGTCGTATGTGGCGTTCGCCAAGGATGGTCAGCTGATTGTCGGCGAACCGGCGCGGCGCCAAGCGGTTTCGAACGCGCAGTACACGTTCACCGCGTTCAAGAGGAAGATGGGCACCGATTTTCGGTACCGAGGCCCCGACGGCAAGGAGTACACTCCCCAGCAGCTCTCGGCCTTCCTGCTCCAGAAGATCAAGCGGGACGCCGAGACCTTCCTGGGCGAGAAGATCCAGAAAGCCGTCATTACGGTCCCCGCGTACTTCAACGACAACCAGCGACAGGCGACGAAGGATGCCGGGCAAATCGCCGGCCTCGAAGTCGTACGGATCATTAACGAGCCGACCGCCGCCTCGCTTGCCTACGGTCTCGACAAGGCCGGGAAGTCCCAGAAGATTCTGGTGTTCGACCTGGGGGGAGGGACGCTCGATGTCACGATCATGGAATTCGGTGAGGGCGTCTTCGAGGTGGTGTCGACCAGCGGGGACACCCAGCTGGGCGGCACCGACATGGACACCTCACTCGCCGACTACATCGCGAGCGAGTTCCGGAAGGAGTCAGGGATCGACATCCGGTCCGACAAGATGGCCATGCAACGCGTCCGGGACGCCGCGGAGAAGGCGAAGATCGAACTCTCTTCCACGCTCGAGACACAGGTCAACCTCCCATTCCTCACCGCCACCAGTGAGGGCCCGAAGCATCTCGCTCTGACGCTCACCCGCGCCAAGCTCGAGGAGCTCCTCCGACCTCTGATCGACCGCTGCAAGGCACCGGTCGAGCAGGCGATCTCGGACGGCAAGCTCTCGAAACAACAGATCGACCGGATCATCCTCGTCGGCGGACCGACGCGCATGCCGATGGTGCAGAAGTTCGTGGAACAGCTCATCGGTCGGCCGATCGAGCACGGCGTCGACCCGATGGAATGCGTGGCGATGGGCGCCTCGATTCAGGCCGGCGTGCTCGCGGGCGAGGTGAAGGACATCCTCCTCCTCGACGTGACGCCGCTCTCCCTCGGCGTCGAGACGATGGGCGGTGTGTTCACCAAGCTCATCGAGCGCAACACGACGATTCCGACCCGGAAGAGTCAGATCTTTACCACGGCGGCCGACAGTCAGAGTTCTGTCGAGATCAAGGTCTCCCAGGGCGAGCGGCCGATGGCCTCCGACAACGTGGCCCTAGGGAACTTCATGCTGACCGGCATCCCTCTCGCGCCCCGCGGCGTGCCCCAGATTGAGGTCTCGTTCGACATCGACGCGAACGGAATCCTCAATGTGTCGGCGAAGGACCTCGCGACCAGCAAGAAGCAGGGCATTACCATCACGGCATCGACCAAGCTCTCGAAGGAGGAGATTGACCGGATGCTGAAGCAGGCGGAGCAGTTCGCCGCCGAGGACAAGACTCGCCACGACCAGGCCGAGACCCGCAACCGGGCCGAGGCACTGACCTACGAGGCGGAGCGGATCCTGACCGACGCGAAGGACAAGATCCCCGAAGCGGACGCCCAGGCGGTGCACGCGAAGGTCGAAGAGCTACGCGCGGTGCTCGACTCCAAGGACGTTTCGCTTCTGAAGCAGAAGACCGACGAGCTGACCAGGACGATCCACCAGATCTCGCAGAAGCTCTACGAAGCAGCGCAGCAGGCGCCGCCCCCGACCGGTTCCCCCCAGGAGCCGGCCGGTGGGGCCGGCGAGGCCGGCGGATCCAACTCCGCTGGCAGCGGCCCGGTCGACGCGGACTTCAAGGTCGTCAACAAGCAGCCCGGGGACGAGAAGACCGAGAGCTAGACCCGCCGTCGACGCGGTGGGGCAGTCGGCTTCGCTCCCCACGGCCGCGGCGCCGGGCCGACGTACCGCTCCGGCGGACGGACCATGCGGTTCTGCGCCACTTGTTCGAGCGCGTGAGCTGACCAGCCCGCCGTCCGGGCCAGCGCGAAGGTCGGCGTGAACAGCTCTCGGGGCAGTCCTACGCCTTCGAGCAGCACCGCCCCGTAAAAGTCGACGTTCGTGAACAGCGGTTGATCCGGTCGACGCCGGGCCAATCGCTCCAGCGCGACCTCTTCGAATCGTCGTGCCAGATTGTAGCGGTCTGGGGCCGCCACCTCTTGGGCGTAGCGTCGCAGCAGCGTCGCGCGAGGGTCCTCCACCCGATACGTCGGATGGCCGAACCCGTACAACCGTCCTCGCTGGTCGAGGGTTCGGTCGATCCATGACTCGACCTGGTCCACCGAACCGACTGCATCCAGCATTTCCAGCACTTCGGGCGGAGCGCCCCCATGAAGAGGACCCTTGAGGGCACCCAGTGCCGCGGAGACGGCCGACACAAGGTCGGAACGTGTCGACAGGACCACCCGCAAAGCCAACGTGGACGCGGAGATGCCGTGGTCCGCGAGGAGGACGAAGTACCGTTCGAGGGCTCGGACCCGCTCGGCCGCGGGCGTCGTCCCCTGCACCATGGCGAGGTAATTGGCCACGTGTCCGAGCTGCGGATCCGGTTCCCGAGGCAGTCCTCCCACGGTTCGTCGGTGGAGTCGAGCGACGATGGTAGGACTTCGTGCGATGAGCTCGAGCGCCTCATTCACCGTCGGCGGAACGGCTCGGGCCATGTCGTTCATCGCGGACACGAGCGTCCGGAAGCCGTCGACTGGGGGCGAGTCAGGAGGCAGGACTTCGAGGACGCGGGCAAGCTCGGGAGACAACCCGCGCTGGCTGCGGAGCTCCGCCGCTACGTCATGGGCTGCTGAGTCCCCCGGCCGCGTACCCCAGAGCAAGAGGCCCACAGTGGACTCGTACCCCAGATGCTCGACGACGTCTTCGATCCGGTATCCGCGGTAAGTGAGGACGCCATGTCCCCCGTCAATGCCGGTGATCGCCGTCTCACCGAAACCGGTCGATTCTGAACCCGCGCTCACGTGCGGGCGCTCCCTTTCCAACGCATTACGCTGACCCCCGGCCCTCGGTAACGGACGCTCCACCGACCGGACGCCGGAAAGACTTATCCCCGTCCCTCAGGTCGTCGGCCCGCCGATGTCCACGCCGGCCGGTCTGCTCGAACGGATGGTCGAACAGCGGGTATCGCTCCGGCTCAAGGACAGCCGCGAGCTGGCCGGCCGTCTCCTCGGCCTCGATGACCACATGAACCTCGTGCTGGACGACGTGGAAGAGACCACTGCGGAGGGGTCCCGCCGCTTGGGCCGGGTGCTCGTCCGCGGGTCGAACGTTATCAGCCTGACCGCCTCCGCGGGGCTGCCCCCGAAGCGGAACTAGACCGCCGGGACCGTCGGTATGACCGGCCGGGCGAAGGGACCTCGAGTCAAGGCCGAGGAGCTGAAGCTCCTCCGCTTCCTCGCCCATGGCGGTGCGGAGCGGACCCCGGTCGAGATCACCTCCCGAGAGGTCGGCGAACACTTGGAAGTCAGTCAGCAAGCCGCCGACCGGTACCTCGTGGAGCTCGCGAAGCAAGGACTAATCTCCCGATCCCTGGGGGCCCGAAAGCAGCGGCTTACGCTCACTCCCGCCGGAGTAGAGGTGCTGCGCAAGGAGTTTCACGCCTATCGCCGGGTCTTCGAGGGACCGGCCCGCCTGCGGTTCTCCGGGCAGGTCTCCACTGGCCTCGGCGAAGGGCGGTACTACCTGAGTCAACCGGGATACGTCGTTCAGTTCCAGGAGCGGCTCGGCTACACCCCGTTTCCCGGCACGCTCAACATCCGTGTCGACCCGAAGGAGTTGCTCCGCATTGATGGCCTGCGGCACTGGGATGGAATCCGGATCGATGGATTCCAGGCCAGCGGTCGCACCTTCGGCGGAGCGACCTGCTACGCGGGTCGCATCAACGGTCGACCCTGCCAGTTGATCCGGCCGGACCGGAGCCACTATCAGGACGTGGTCGAGTTGATCGCTCCCGAGTGCCTCCGCGAATCTCTTGGGGTCCGCGACGGAGACACGGTGGCGGTGGAAGTCGAGGAGTCCTGAAATGCCCGCCTCCATTGCGCGCTCGATCGCCAAGGATCGCCGGCCTCCGCCGGCAGGGACGACTTCGGCCAGCCAGTACGTGAACCAGTGGACGGAGGCCGAGGCGCTCGGGGACGAGCGAGTGCGGGCTTTCGTCCTGATTTTGCGCACCCGAGGCTGCTATTGGGCGGACCTCAAGGGGTGCTCGATGTGCGGGTACGCCAAGGATACCCTCGGACGCTCGGCGACGCCCGGAGAACTTGCCCAGCAGCTCGACTCCGCCCTCCGGGTCTACCAAGGCGAGCCGTACGTCAAGATCTACACGTCGGGAAGCTTCCTTGACGACCGGGAAGTGGACGCCGGTTCACGCCAGCGCATCGTGGAGAGGTTCGCGGCCCGGGCGCGCCGCCTGCTGTTCGAAACGCTCCCGGAATTCGCGACGGGGACGGCGCTTGAACCCCTTCGGAGCGCATTTCCAGGGGAGCTCGAGGTCGCTCTCGGCCTCGAAAGCACCCAGCCGGAGGTTCTCCTTCGATACGTCAGCAAGAACTCGCCGCCGGAGGCCTACCTGGAGGCGGCCGACCGGATCCGGAGGACGGGCCTTCGCGCCAAAGGGTACCTTTTGCTGAAGCCTCCGTACCTGACCGAGAGAGAGGCAATCGAGGACGTCGTGACGTCCGTGCGGATCGCCGCTCCGCACTTCGACGCCCTCTCGATTAACCCGGTGCATATCCAGAACGGTACGGTGGTCGAGTGGCTTTACCATCGGGGCCGATACCGACCCCCTTGGCTTTGGAGTCTCACAGAAGTCATGCGGCGGTCCGCAGCCCACCGGGGAACGAGCCGGCTCATGACCTTCCCCACGGCCGGCGGCCTCGCCCGTGGGCCGCACAACTGTGGTTCGTGTGACCGGAGGTTCATGGCGGCCCTCGAAGAGGCTTCGTTATCGCAGCAGTTCGAGGTGCTGTCCGACGTTTCGTGTTCGTGCGGCGCGGAGTGGCGGACCCACAACCTGCTCGAGCCGCTGGGGGTGGAGGCGTGAGCCTCGTCCCGAAACTCGCCCCCCTCACGGAAGCGACGATTCACCAGTTCCTTCGCGCGCATGTTGCCGAGGCGGGGGCCGAAGGGGTCCTGATCGGCCTCAGCGGCGGGATTGACTCCGCTCTCTGCGCGCGGCTCGCCCGCGATGCGTTAGGGGCGAACCGGACCCATTCACTGTTGCTGCCGGATTCGCTGTTTCCTTCGGTCCTCCGACAAGAGGTGGCCGAGTACGCCCGCCACCTCGGAATCTCCTTCCGGGAAGTCGATATCGATGGCCCGGAACAGGCGTTCCGCGAAATGTTCCCAGAGGTCAAGGACCGGGTCAGCTGGGGGAATGTGAAGGCCCGCGTCCGGATGATTTCGGACTACCTCTGGGCGCGCGAGCAGCGTCTGCTGGTGGTAGGAACCGGGAACAAGTCCGAGCTCCTTATGGGATATTTCACGAAATGGGGCGACGGGGGAGCGGATCTCCTCCCGATCGGGGACCTGTACAAAACACAGGTCCGAGAACTGGCCGCCCGGCTGGAGCTGCCACGATCGGTCCAGGAGAGGCCTCCCACCGCGGGTTTGTGGGAAGGACAGACGGATGAGGAGGAACTCGGTCTGCCGTACTCCGAGCTCGACCAGATTCTCTTTGGTTTCGAACAGCTCCGGACGCCAGAGGAGATCGCGGAGGTTGCGCATGTGCCCCTGGAACGAGTGCGAATGGTCGAAGCGACCATCGAGCGGACCCGGCACAAGCGGCGACTCCCCCCGATCCCCAAACTGGGTTTGCGCACCGTTGGGCTCGATTGGCGAGAGTGACCCGGGGCCGGCCAAAGGTTTTAGCGGACACGCTTTCCCGAAGCCGTTCCGACCTCATTTGGTCGGCCCCTATCGGAGATTTCCTGCATGGACCGCGAGACGTATCGCCGGTACTATGACCTGTTAAGGACCCCCGCGGACGTCGACCGGCTCTCCGCCTCCGAGCACGTCGACCGCGAGCTGCTGTTCATCATCCATACCCAACGCGTCTCGCGGGACGCGACCCGTCGGTTCTACGTCATCAAGCGGCAGATGCCACGGTTGGTCGGACAATGGCGGCACGGAAAGCGGATGCTCGAGATCGCCCGGGAACTCGACTTTCCGCCGGTCCTCCTGGGGCAAATGACCCTTCGCGAGCTCCAGCTGCCCCGCAAGCAGGTCTGGGGCTGTTTTCTAGACCCCTCGACGGCCCCGACCCACCGGCTCCAATCGGAGGTGCGGGAATTGCTCGCGAGCGACCTCGTCTACTCTCCCCAGGGCATGGAGCTGCAGCGCGAGCGAGGACGAGTCGGCGAAGCCCGGCTTTACGCGTGGCTCGACAAGCATAGCGTTCGGTACAAAACCGAGAAGGACCTCCGCGGAAAGTATCCCAAGACGCCGGACGCGCTCCTCGAGCAGCCGATCATCTTCTATGGCCAGCGGCTCCAATGGATCGAGTCCAAGGCGAATTTCGGCGACGACGTGGAGCTGCGCAAGAACCTGCGGCGGCAACTGGGACCCTACACCGAGCTGTTCGGCGAGGGAGCCGTGGTGTACTGGCACGGCTTCGTGGACGGGGCGGAGAGCCCGCCGGGGATCCTGCTCTGGGACGCTCAGACGATCGAGGGACTTACGCCGGAGGTAGAACCTCGTCGGGTCGCAATTCACGCTGCGCACCCGACGTCAGGTCACGTTCGAGTACCACACCCCGAGCGGCCTCCTGAGGTCCGACGATCAGGGCCCGGCGGGCACGCCGGCGGGCCGCCTCCCGGAGCTGGCGGGACATCGACCGGGCCATGATATCCGCATCCGCTGCGATGCCTGCGGCCCGAAGGCGGTGCGCCCACGACGCGGCTTCCGCGGCGAACTCGGGCGTGGCCGCGACCACGTAGGTATCCAGTGCCGGTTCACCGACCGGCCAGCGACCGGCCTCCCGGAGCAGTAGCTCGAGCGTCTGGTCCCCGATCGCCAGCCCCACCGCCGGCGTCGGGGGGCCGCCGAACAGCTCGATGAGATGGTCGTAGCGTCCCCCGCCGAAGAGCGCCCGCAGCTCCCCCTTTTTCGCGTAGCACTCGAACACGGTCGACGTGTAGTACGCCAGCCCGCGCACCACCGTCGGGTCGAAGACGACACGGTCGCCGAGTCCGAGTTTCTCGACCCGCGAGAAGAGCGCCCGGAGCCGCGCGAGTCCGGTCGGCCCGGGAGCCGGTAGCGGAGGTTCGGTCCATCGCGAAAAAAATGCCTCGACGTGGGCCGCGGGAACGCCCGGGCCGGCGGCCGAGAGCATCTCGGTCAAGGCCCCTACCCCTTCCGGAGCCACTCCTGACCGCTGGAGCTCGACGGCGAACTCGCGCTCGGTGACCTTCGCGCGGTGGTCCAGGGCGTGGAAAAAGAGCAACAGATCTCGTGCCCCCGCCTTGAGTCCAATGGCCTCAGCGAGCTGGCGGTCGTTGACGCGGAAGGCATAGAGGCCCTTCGCCCCGGCCTCGTCCAGGGCAAGGGCCGAGGTCGCGAGTACTTCGGCATCCGCCTCCACGCCCGGCACTCCCAAAATGTCGATGTTGACCTGGGAGAACTCACGGGTACGCCCGGCCTGCGGCTCCTCGTACCGCCACAGCTTCGAGAATGTGACCCATTTCACGGGCAGTGGCTCGGACTTCGCCCGTTCGACAAACACGCGCGCCAGCCCGGGCGTGGTCTCGGGAATCAGGGCCACCTCGCGTCCCCCCTTATCATCGAAGGCCCAGACCTGTTCCTCGATCTCTCCGCCGCTCTTGACGCGGAAGAGGTCCAGGCTTTCGACGCTGGGGGTTTCGAGTTCCTGGAACCCGCACCGGTGGGCCACCTGGCGCATCCGGCGCCACAGCTCCGCACGAGCCGCCGCGTCGGGTGGCAGGTAATCCCGGAAACCCCGCAATGTTGAGAAGGGCACGCTCGCTAGGAGCGACCCCTGGATATTTATGAGTCGGGGAGGCGGTGGAGCCCCAGTCGCCGGCGCTCGTTCACGCGTGGGCCGGTGGAGAGAGGGCCGAGGCGGCGGTCCGCAGTCGCCGATACGCCGTGACCGCCGCCCCGAAATTGCGTCGGCGAATCAGTGCCCCCAACTGTCGAAGTTCGTGGACAACGGGCGCAATCTCCTCGTCGGTCGCGACGCGGCCCTGAAGCTGGGCGCGGATCTCCTGGAGGCTCTCGTTGAGTCGTCGGGCGAGGAGCCCCCAGAGGGCCCGATTTGCCCCCGCGAGCACGCGTTCCGCCCGATCCGTGTCCCCGGCGCGGGCCAATCGCCGACCTTCGGAGAGAGGACCGAGGGCGGGCCCGGGGTCCTGGCCCAGCTCCCGCAGAGTCTCCATCATGAGGTCGGCTTCCGCAGTAAGAATCTGGCAGGTCGCCCACCGGTCCTCCATGGTCGAGAGTCCGTCGGCCGCTTGGCGAAGACGGCGAACGACGCCCGAGAGGTCACCGGTCGCGAACGCGCCACGGGCGCTGTTGAGCTCAGCATCGACAGTGGGGGTCGTCACGAGGGGCGCCAGTTCGTTGCGGCGCGCGGTCTGTATCTCGAGATCTTCCGCCACGGAGGCGGCGACCTGTACGAAGAGCGTCCGGCGGAGCTCGTCGAGGGCGGCCGCATCCTCCGCCTTCAACGCGGAGAGCATTTTTTGGTCGGCTTCTTTGAGGTCGAGGCCCTCGCGTCTCCCGACCTGAACCAGCTCCTCTAGCTGGCGTTGTACCAAGGAGAGCCCCGATCCCGACGGAAGCACCGGGAGCGCCGGAAGGGTGGGCGCACGATCCGGTTCGGGCGGACGACTGTGGGCCGCAGAAAGGGAAGGGAATCGGGCTTGCGTGGACAGCAGCGCACCCGACCCCGCGTCCGAGGCCATCGGTTCGGAAGATCCCGGTTCCGGGCCGACGGCTGCAAGGATCTCCGCGATCACGTGAGCGTACTCGGAGTCGTCCGTGGTGGGTCCCGCGGCTTCGCGCACCGGCTCGAACAGGCTGGTGGCGAGCTGACAGGATTTGCAGTTCGACGCTTCGGGGGGGTTTTCCGCGCCGCAGACCGGGCACTCGACCATCGATTCCGCTTCCACCCGGACTCGCCGGCGAATCCTGTCCGGGAGGTCTCCTCCGGCCTCTTAATTTGTCCGGCGGGGCGGAAGCCCCGGTTCCGGTCCCTGAGGAGCCAGGTGCCTCCGGGCGGAGGGCGTCGGGTGGTACCGGCCCCGGGGGAACTCCGGAGGAATCCGGAGCACTGGGCGGCGTTCCGGAGGAGCTCGTTGACGACAGTGCGCGCACCGAAATCCTCGGCCGGCCCCCAGGGAACCCATCCGGCGGTGGCACGCGGGGCAACGCGGATTATCCAAAACCAGATGCCGGGGACGCAGGGAAAGCAGGTCGATCCCCTCGACCCGGAACACGGGATCCGCTTGGGAGCCCCCCCAGAGTCGGATCCGGTCGCCCGGGACCAAGCTCTGCACCACGCGCGGAAGTGTCTTGGTCGGCTCGAAGACGGCGCAGCGGACCCGGAGACCCGAGTCTAGCTCCAGCGGGAACAGGAGGTGGCCCCCCGGGTGCGGCACCGGCGGCTCCACGAGCCGGCCGGAGAGAGTGCCCGCCGTGAAGGGAACCGGCGGCACGGGCCACGGACGGCGAACGTGGTCGCCCGTGCCCTGATTCGTGCGGAAGAGAAGCCATCGCTCGATCGGTTCGGATCGGATTTCCCGGAGTGCCTCGATGGCGGCCGCCGGCGTGGTGGCCCGGAGCCCGAACAGGATGGGGCACGACGTGTGCGGGGCGATCAGCAGTCGGCGCGTGGCCGAATCGATGCAGAGAAAGAGCTCGCGATGCCGTTCCATCGCACCGACCACGGAGTCGCGATCGACCTCGCGGTGGGTTCCCCATCGGTGCGACTCGCGGTAGGCGATCGCTTCCCACGTGGGGTGGGCGCCCGGCCAGGCGAGGGCGGCCGCGGCTCCGATCCGGCCGACTCCCGAAGGGACGGAGCGAACGATCGGATCGGTGTCGGCCAGCCATCGCTCCACCTCATCGATTGCGACGACGCGGCGGACGGCCTCCCAGTAAAGCTGCGCGGGAGGCTTTCTACGGACGACGAGGAGCGCAGGGTCCGTTCCAAGGTCCGTACCCGCCGACGTCCGCTGAACCGTCGTCCACAGCTCATCCGCGAGTCGCAGTCGCTCACGGTCCGTCAGGTCGCGTCCGGCCCAGTAGCAACGGGCCGGCCCCTCCGGGAGCGACCCGATGACCTCGGACGGCCCGTGTCCGTGGGCCACGCGAACGACGAGGGCGGCGTTGCCGCGGGTCTTGGAGGGGACGTTGGGGTTCAGCCGCACGAGGCGGGGCTCGCCGATCACGTCGAAGCCTAGGGCGTGGGCCGTTCGGACCATCTCCGTGAGGGTGAACGTCGTGCAACCCCGCGAGGGGCTATCCGTGTCGTCTACCCCGACCCAGACGATGGTCCCACCCCCGGCTTCGCGTCGGGGGCAGGTCCGGGCGGTGGGGCCGCGCTCGCCCGCCGTCGGCGCCGTCGACGAACGAGCAGGAAGCCCACCCCCACTCCGAGGGCCACCGCGATCCCTCCGATGATCAGCGCGTCGCCCGTAGGGAATGACGGTCCGAACCGGATCACGATCGAGTGCCCCGGGAGCGGAGAGTACTGACCCGAGGCGGAGGCGGAGCCCCACCCGAACGGGTCGTTCGAGACGTGGCTGCCGGTGAGGCCGGTGACGGACGTGATGGTGATGGCATCGGGAGTGCTGAACGAGACGTTGACGGGTTCCACTGGCACGCTCAGGTTCCCCAATATCGAGGGAAGATTCCACGCGATGGCGAACGTGTGAGCGCTGCCCACCCCGCTCCATGCAAAGGCCACGTCGAGGGTGGCGACCACCCCCATCGGAGCCGAGGAGTTGTCCGGCCCGAGCGCATTGCTGAACGTGACCGACTCCAGCTGATCCGAAAGGGGGCCCTTGCCATCCATCGTGACGTTGAGGACGCCGGTCAACGTGCTGACCGGGATCAACCTCGATTCGCTGCTGATCAGGCTCTGGAACCGACTCACGTCCAGCGCGTTCACCTTGCCGTCGCGATCGCCGAAGAGCCCCGCGAAGATCGGGTTGTTCTCGGTCGCATTGATCTCGGCGAGGAGGGCGCTCCTCGACGCGTTGGTTCCCGGCAATTCGTCAATGAGCGGGCCGAAGTAACCGTCCATGGCGTACCGCAGCGCGGAACCGTTCGCGACCACGAAGTCAAGGCCTGTGGCGACCGTCCCGTCACTGCTCAGGGCCAGGGTGATGCCAGGAGAGGGCGCGCTGCCGAACGCGGACGGAGTCCACATCTGCAGGACCATCGCTGCCACGGCCAGGAACAGGAGAAGCCGGGCAACGAATCGAGGAGGTCCGGGCATGGCTCGGTTCCGTCCGCGCCGCGCCTTACGCGGCACTGGCGAGGAGGGCCTTGTACGCGGCGAGGTTGTGCTCGAGGTCGATGTCGGCCCGGGCCGGCCCAACATTGTCCGGGAGCAGCTTCAGCTCGAGGGGATTGCTCACCGGGTCGGACGGCTTGCTGGGGCGGTGCATGACGCCGATCGGGATTTTCCCGGCGTTCATCGTCTCCGTGCACAGGCGGAACACCGCGGACCGGTCGGTCGGATCGTACCCCGGGAGCTTCTCGATGTTGACGATCTTCTCCCGCCACTCCTTGAACGTGTCGTTGTAGGTGACGCAGGGAGAGAGGTCCTCCACAAAGGCGTACCCCCGGTGGTCCCGGTTGAACTGGAGCGCCTCCGACAGCACGGCGGTCATTGTCTTCGGGTCGCCCGAAAACGTCCGAGCGATGAAGGCGCCCGTGGGAATCGAGAGAGCGGTCAGGATCGCGTCGAACGGCACTTCGACGTTCCCCTCGAAGCCGAGCCGCGAGGTCGGCGACGCCTGCCCCTTCGTGAGCCCGTACGTTTCGTTGTTCATGACGATGTAGAGGATCGAGGCGTTCTTCTTGAACGCGTGCATGAAGTGGCCCATCCCGATCGCATAGCCGTCGCCGTCGCCGCCCGCCGCGATGACGGTCATCTGGGGGTTCGCAAGCTTGAGCCCGACGGCCTGCGCCAGGAGACGGCCGTGGAGCGCGTGCACGCCGTTGATGTCGATGAAATTGTGGATGCCCCCCGAGCATCCGATCCCGCCGACGAGGACGACCTCGTGGGGGGGAATCTTGAGGTCCGCGATCGCCTTCTTGGCCGCTGCGAGGACGCCGAAGTCCCCGCATCCAGGACACCAGGTGTTGGGTGTCGGTTTAGCGCTTTGAACCATGCACTGCCTCCCGAATCGGCCCGGCGATCTCCGGCGCCCGGAACGAGAATCCGTCGTACTTCAGAACCGACCGGAGCTTGGCGTAGTACTGGGGGAGCTCCTCCCGGATGAGCCGCGCGAGCTGTCCCGTGTAGTTGTGCTCGACGACAAAGGCGAGGTCGACCGAGTCGAAGAACGGGGAGAGGATCTCCGTCTGCACGGGGAACAGGGTCCGGGCTTGGAGGTACTTCGTGGCGAGGCCTTCGGCATCGAGGAGGTCCATCGCCTCGAGAATCGGGCCGCTGGTGCTGCCGTATCCGATGAGTCCAATCCGGGCGTCCTTGCGCCCGAAGTAGCGCGGGCGCGGCAGCTCGTCGCGGGCTTGGACGAGCTTGCCCATGCGCTTCTCCATCATCTTGTTCCGGTTCACGGGGTTCACCGAGACGTGACCCCACTCGTCGTGTTCGTTCCCGGTGATCTGGGAGGTGACGCCCGGGGTCCCCACCGGGGCAAACGGGGAAATCCCGTTCGGACTGAACGCGTAGTACCTGTACTCGGCCAGTTTCGCCGCCTGCTCCGGGGTCACCAGGCTGGGCCGCTCGACCTTCACTTTCGAAAGGTCGAATGCCGGCACCGTGGCGGCGTTCTGACACAGCGCCTGGTCCATCAGGAGGATGACCGGGAGCCGCCATTTCTCGGCGAGGTTCAACGCGTCGATGGTCATGTAGAAGCAGTCCTCGGTGGACCCCGGCGACAGGATGAATTTCGGGAATTCGCCATGGCCCAAGTGAGCCAGGTGGGCAAGGTCCGATTGCTCGTGCCGGGTCGGCTGACCCGTCGAGGGGCCGACGCGCTGGCAATCGGCGATCAGGATGCCGAGCTCCGCCGTTCCGGCGTGGCCAATGCCCTCCGTCATGAGGGAAAGACCGGGTCCGCTGGTCGAGGTCATCGCCCGCGCCCCGGTGGTCGCGGCGCCGACGACCATGTTGATGGAGGCCAGCTCATCCTCCCCCTGGCGGACTACGCCATGATAGTTGGGGAGGTACCGCATCAGATACTCCATGATCTCGGTCGCCGGAGTGATCGGGTACCCGGCGAAGAACCGTCCTCCGCCGACGACGAACCCCAGCGCCGTGGCCTGGTTCCCCGTGGTCAGGATCAGGTTGTGAGCGTCTCCCTCCACCAAGGACCAGCGATTCACCGCGGAGGGAACCGACAGGGCGGCCTGTCGCCCCATCTCGAGCGCTTTGAGGTTCTTGTCGAGAGCGTCCGCGCCCCTTCGCTTGAAGCGCTCCTCGATGACCTGCCGCACGACGGCGTCGTCGAACCCCATGAGCACCGAGATCGCGCCGTAGGCGGCGGTGTTCTTGTAGATCGGTTGGCCGAGCTGACCCCCGACGAGCGTCGCGAACGGGAACCCGAGCGAATTGGGGTAATCGGCCTTGAAGGCGGTCGAGTCGTACAGTACTAGCGCGTCTGGGTCGAGGTCCGTACGCACCACGTCGATCGCTTCTTGATCAAACGCGAGCAAGAGGTCGGCCTTCGCTTTGATCGCTGCCCGAGGATCCCGGCAGGCGCGAACCGACGCATCGGCGTGGCCTCCGCGAATCCGGGACAGCGTGTTCCGGGAGGTGTACACGTAGAGCCCGCGCTTCCGGAAATATCGCCCGAGGAGGTCAACGACCGTGAGCGTCCCGTCGCCACCTTGCCCCCCGACGATCACGGAAACGTCGGAGAGTTCCGTCGTCGCCCGCCGCTGGGCCGGAGAAGCTTCGACGGCCTGAGAAGGCGCTTGAGTGGCAGGAGTTGTCATCGTGAATTCCAGACCAGTACTCGACTAGGCGTCCGACATCAATTCGAGGGAACGGCTGTATTTAACTATGGTCTAACTCCGAGGCCGCCGAGACGGAAATCCGGCCGGAAATCGGACGGTCGGCCACGCGGAGCGGTTGTACGTGGTTGTACGTTAGCGTACGCTACCTCCCTCCGCGAAAGGTTATGTCGCATCGTCCGGTCGCTAGTTGCGGATGGCTGAAGACGGCCTCGTCGAGAACTTCCACGAGGGTACGGTCGGGCAGCGGCACTTCGCCCACCCGATCATCTTCTGGGATGAAACGCTCCGAG
>JASHQC010000008.1 GCA_030037735.1 Thermoplasmata archaeon | reverse complement strand
GTTGGTACTCTGAGTCGTTGAGGGTCTGCGAAGGCGCGACGACGATGTTGTCGCCGGTGTGCACGCGCATGGCGAGCACGTTTTCCATGTTGCAGACCGTGAGCGTGTTCCCCGTCCGGTCCCGGACGATCTCGTACTCGATCTGCTTGAAGTCCCCGACGTACCGTTCGAGAAGGATCTGGCCCATCGGGCTCAGCCGAAGGCCCCGCTCGGCGATCTCACGGACGCCGGCCCGGTCGGTCGCGACGCCGCCGCCTTTGCCGCCGAGAGTGTACGCCACCCGGATCATGACCGGGAGGCCGAGCCCCTCGGCCGCTTCGAGGGCCTCCTCGACGGAGTAGACGGCCCGGCTGGGGAGCACCGGCACCTTCGCCCGGGCCATCGCCGTGACGAACCGGGCCCGGTCCTCGGTGTCGCGGATGCCCTTCAGCGGGGTCCCGAGCACGCGAACGCCGGTCTGACGGAACGCCCCGCGGTCCGCGAGCTGGATGCCGCAATTGAGCGCGGTCTGCCCGCCAAAGCTGAGCATCATCCCGTCGGGTCGCTCGGCCTCAAGGATCGCCTCCACGAACTCCGGACGGACCGGTTGGAGATAGACCCGGCCGAGCTTCGGCGGGTCGGTCTGCAGCGTGGCGATGTTGGGGTTGACGACGACAGAGTAGATCTCTTCCTCCTCCAGGGCCCGGAGGCATTGGCTCCCGGAGTAGTCGAACTCCCCCGCTTCGCCGATCTTGAGCGCGCCGGAACCGAGGACGATGACCTTCTCGAAGTGGCGTCGGCTCATCGTCGCCTCCGCTTCACCCGCTCCGCGAATCGGTCAAAGACGAACCCGGCCTCCTGAGGGCCCGGGTGTCCCTCCGGGTGTCCCTGGAGCGCCAGGATACGGCCGGTCCGGTCCCGTAATCCCTCCAGCGTTCCGTCATCCGGGTTTGTCGCCCACGGAACGAGGCCGGTCCCGCGGAGCGACTGGGCTTCGACCGCGTATCCGTGATTCTCGCTCATGATGATCGCCCGGCCGTCGGGAAAACAGACGGTCTTGTTCTGGCCCCGGTGGCCGTACTTCAGCTTGAACGTCCGTCCACCTCGGGCGAGAGCCAGCAGCTGGTTGCCGAGGCAGATGCCGAGCACCGGTAGGTCCGATTTCGTCACACGTTCGATCTCGGAGACCGTGCCCGGCAGCCGCTCGGGGTCCCCCGGACCGTTCCCAATGACCACCCCCTCTACCCGGTGGCCCTCCCAGCGCTCCGGCACCGTCGCATCATGCGGTAGGCGGAGGACGCTCAATCCTCGACGGAGCATCGCTCGGAGGATACTCGCCTTCACGCCGCAATCGATCGCGACGACGAGCGGGTCCGAGGCGTTCCCGAGCACCGCCGGGCGGCGCGACGACACTTGGGCCATGTAGTCCTCGTCGGCATAGCCGGGGGCCCGCTGGATCCGCTCGGCGAGCTCTTCGTCCGAGAGTATCGACGCGCCCACATGGAGAGCGCCCCGGACCACGCCCTGCGCCCGGAGATGCTCCGTAAGCCGGCGCGTGTCGACGCCCGCGATACCCGGGATGCCGGACTCCTGGAGCCATTCCTCGATCCCGCACCGAGACTGCCAGTGGCTCGGGGCCGTGAGGCCCCGCACGACCATTCCCCGGACCTGAAGTTCAGTGGATTCGAGGTACCGCGGAAGCCCCCACTCATCGCGCACGGTGGTGGGGGGAACACCGTAGTTTCCGATCAGCGGGTACGTGAAGGTCAGGATCTGTCCGCGGAACGAGGGGTCGGTCAGGGATTCCGGATACCCGACCATCCCGGTCGTGAACACGACCTCGCCGACGACGAAGGTCGAAGCGCCGAATCCGATGCCGTCGAACCGGGTCCCGTCCTCGAGGAATAAGGTTCCGGGTCGGCGCGGCGATGTGGATGCCGACCTTGCGCGCGTGGGAGACCCAAAGTCGAACCACAAAGGGGGTCGTGATAAGTCTTGCTGGGCCCGAACCGCTCGCCGGTCCGTGCGACCGCGCGGCCAGCTCCCTCCGAGGTCCGTCGGGAGTTCCCGAGGGGACCCTCGCCCGTCAAATCCCCGGCGGGCTCTGGAACGTTCCGATGCCCGGTTTCCCGCGCGTGCAGGAGTCCTACGACATCGTGATCGTCGGGGGCGGGCACGCCGGTCTTCAGGCCGGTCTTAAAGCGGCCCTGCTGCATTTCACGGCGATCGTCATCGACCGGGGGCCGAAATACAGCCGTTCCTACTACTCCCCGCGGATGGACAACATCCCGGGATTCCCGGAAGGGATCTCCGGCCATGCGCTGCTCGACCGCCAGATCGCGGCGCTCCGCCAGCACGAGGACCGGGTGACCTACGTGACGCCGGCGCGTGCCACGGCCGCCCGGAGGAAGGAGAACGGTTTCGAGGTCGACTTCGAATGGCTGAAGCAGACTCGAACGGTCCGAGGAAAGTACTTGATCCTGGCGCCCGGCGTCGTCGATCGCATACCGGACGTAGAAGGAAAGATCGACCCCATCTTTCCTTGGGCGAACCAGGGGCTCGTCTATTTCTGCGAATTCTGCGACGGTCACGAGCTGCCCGGCAAGCGCGTCGCGGTGCTCGGGGCGACGCCGTATGCGGCGCGCCTCGCCCTCGAGCTGAAGCATTTCGGACCCACCTCCATCGAGATCCTGACCCATGGCGAGCCGATGCTGGGAGAGCTGCCGCCCCCGGAGCGGGCCGAGCTCGAGGGCGAGCTCCGAGCGGCCGGGATTCCGTGGTCGGAGGGCCGGATGGTAGGGTTCGACGGGATCCGGGAGAAGAATTTCACGGTGAAGTTCGCCGACGGCACGACCCGGACTTTCGACCGGGGGTTCTCCGGACTGGGATGGTACGACATGCACGGCCATCTTCCGCAGGCGCTGGGGGCTGCGTTCGACGCCGACGGGTACGTCCAGACCGACGAGGACTGCCGGGTGCTCTCGAAGGAAAGCGGACAACCGATCCCTGGGCTGTACTGCGTCGGAGACCTTCGCTCGGGATGGAACCAGATCCCCGAGGCTTGGGCGACGGCGGAACGCGCCGTGATCGACGTGTTCGTGCAGTCGGTCTAGTGCACGCCCGGAGCCCTCGCCGGTGCGTGGGCGATGGGGGGCGAAGTCACCTTCACGCCGAAGAAGCTCGCCAGCTCGGTGAGGTCGCGCGCCACGGCGGTCGCGCCGCCGGCCTTGAAGCGGTCGATCTCCACGTAAAGCGGGTCCTTGGGCGGGAGCATTACGCCGTAAAACTTCACCCGGGCGGCCACGGCGCACTCAAGGTCGAGGAGCTGGTCGCCGACGAGCACCGCTCGGTCGGGCGGGACACCCATCGTCTCGAGGAGCAGCCGGAGCGCCTCGGGCGAGGGCTTGACCGGTCCGGGGGAACTACGGCTTCGGAGGAAGGGGAAGTACGGCCCCAATCCGGTCTTGAGCAGCGCCGAACGAGCGAAGTGGTCCGAGCTCCGCGTGAGGAGGCCGAGCCGGAACCCGCGGTCGGTGAGCGCCTTCAGGACGGCTCCCGCGTTCGGAGTCGCCTTCGTGCGGGGGAGGGCTTCCATCTCGATATTGTCGATCGCTTCGTTGACTTCGTTCTCGAACCGGAAGATCTGAGCATCGGGCAAGTTCTGCTGATGCAGAATCGCCGTCGCGTCGCGCATCAGGCGGTTTACGGTTTCCGTGATGGAAAGCCGGCCCGGCGTTACGCCATATTTTTCGGCTAGCCGCACGACGGTCTTGCGCAACCGCGGAAAATCGTGTTGGCTGTCCACGAGGGTTCCGTCAAGGTCGAACACGATGCCGAGTGCGGGTTCGGTGAACGAAGGGGGTCGGATGGAGACGGCCATGGTATCCCTGCCGGGGAAGCCGGCGTCACTCGACCTAAGGGTTTGGGTCCAAGTGAACCCCGGGGGCACTTATAGGACGTTGAGGGTGGCCGCCGTCGGCAGAGGGACGCCTGGTGGAGATTGTGATGGTCCGGCACGGGCCGGCGGCCGACCGAGACCCGTCGCGCTGGCCCGACGACCAGCTTCGTCCGTTGACCCCGGAAGGCATCCGGTCCACGCGTCGGGCCGCCAAAGGGCTCGCGAGCCTCCGCCCTACGGTCGATAAGATTCTCACGAGCCCGGCAGCGAGAGCCTACGGCACGGCCGAAATACTCCGCGAAGTCCTCCAGGTGGAGAGCGAACTAGAGCGCTGGCCGGAGCTCGAACCGGACACCCCGCCCGGCCCGATCCTAGAGCGCCTCCAACGCCTCTCCCGAAGGAGGGGGATCGTATTGGTGGGCCATGAGCCGACCTTGGGGGAACTGCTCGGGCTCTCCGTGACCGGTGAGTCCGTCCCGATTTCCCGATTCTCCAAGGCCGGGGCCGCTAAGATCTCGTTTCCTGAAGAGCCGAGGGCGGGTGCCGCAGAGATTGATTGGGTCCTGACCCGGAAGCAGCTCGAGCGGCTGGGTTAGCTGTTTCCACTCGCCACCGAGCCGAGACCAGACACCTCGGGCTCCGGGGTGACTCGGGGGGGCGTTTCCCCTGGAATCTCCACCCGGACGCGCTTCCCGAAGAGCGCGGCGACGAGCGCCTTAACGTCGCGATGGACCTGGAGTGGGGTCCGGTTCGCGTCCACCCGCTGGAATCCGTAGGTCTTGGCCATCCAGTCGAACTCCTTCTTGAGCAGCGCCTGGTACGCGAAGAAGCTCTCGAACCGGTCGCGGGAGAGAGAAAGGTCCATCCCGCTCTCCCAATAGTCGAGCGAGCCATACTTCGCGATGGCGCGGTGGAGCAGAATGTCCGTCCGGGCGTCGAGGAATACGATCAGATCCGGCTCAAAGGCGAAGGCGTAGAGCTGCTGGGCGTACTCGCGGGTGGCGCCGCGGACGATTGCCCGCGCCATCAAGGTGTAGATGTACCGGTCGGCGAGGACCGTGCTCCCCGCGGACAGAGCGGGGAGGATCTTGTTCTCGAGCTGGTCGGCGAAGTCCCCGGCGTAGAACAGGGCCATCGTCGTCGCGCCGAGGGTGTGTCCGAGCTTCGCCCGGTCGATCTGCTTCGACACGAGCGTCGACCGCCGGAGCCCGGTGTCCACGACCGGGTGCCCCTGGATCTCGAGCCACTCGCGCAGCAGTTCCACTTCGGTGGTGCGGCCCGACCCGTCGGCCCCTTCGACGACGATCAGGTGTCCGGAAAGCTCCCGCTTCGGGAGGTTGGGTATCCGCGTCCCGTACGTCCTAACCATGAACCAGCGTCTCCATCTTGGGGAACCCGGCGAGGAGCGGCTTCACCTCACTGCGGACCTGCGTCAGCACCTGCTCGACGGGCTTCGCCGCATCGATCGGCACGAGGTGATCGGTGGTCACGAGCTTTTCGTACCCCCGCCGGAGGGCGGACTGGAATCGCTGGTAGCTCTCGACCAGGTCGTCCGAGAGGTGGAGGTCCATGCCCGCCTCGTAGTACGAGATCGGCTCACGGGAGGCGAGCTTGCGGTCGAGCGACACCTGGACCGGCACCCGGAAGTACAGCACCTTGTCGGGGGTCGGCGCGAACGAGTACATGTTCCGGACCCAGTCGGCGTCGCATCCCCGGGCTGTGTCGCGCACGTACGCGGTGTAGCAGTACCGGTCGCAGACCACGAAGTATCCGGCGCGGAGCGGAGGGAGGATCTGCCGCTCCAGCCGGTCGGCGAAATCGGTGGCATGGAGGAGGGCGAAGGTCGTCGGTGTCAGCAGCCCCTTCTTCTTCCCACGCCGGATGGCACCTGAGACGAGTTCCGAGGAGTTCCACTCGCTGAAGAAGACCCGGTACCCCCGGGACTGGAGCCACTTGACCAATAGACGGGCCTGCGTGGACTTGCCGCTTCCGTCGAGGCCCTCCACGACCAGGAGACGCCCCCGCGCGCTCAAGCTGTCGGACGGCGGGGCGGCGCGGGCAGCCTCAGTCATCGGGTGCCACCAGCTCGAGCTCGAAGACGCGCTCGATCGGCTTGCGCAGCCGCTCGACGGCCCTCGGGGGGACCGTAGCTCCGACATTGCGAACGGGTTCGAGCCGCAGACGCTGCGAGCCGCGGGGGAGGGAGATGTTGAGACGGGCCCCTTCGAGCGTCTCGGCGAAGTAGACGATCGTGCCAAGCTGGCGGGCCACCTGGAGGTCGTCGGGGGTGAGGACGGCGCGCCATGTCTTGCCCCACCCCTCGGGCATTTCATCTCCCTCATGAAGATACGCCACCAAGGAAGCGAGCACCGCGTCCCGGTCCGTCAGCGAGAGGTTCGCCAAGTTTCGGATCAGGTAGGCGGAATGCTGGGGGTGGTGCCACGGGTCGATGACCGCCCCCACATCGTGCATCCAGGAGGCTACGGACAGCACGAGCCGGTCGTCGTCGGTCCAGCCATAGCGGGGCTGGAGCCGGTCGAACAGCGAGAGGGCCAGCCGCCGGACCTGCTCTCCATGGATCAACGAGAATCCCATCGCCCGGGCCGCGGCCGTCACCGAGCGGAAGGCGAGCACCTCCTGGGTGGCGGGGACCGGGACGGCGAGGCGCTCGACGACGGCGCCTTCCCGGATTCCGTGGCCCGTGACGACCAGCTCGTCCTTGCCGGTGCGCCGGAGGAGGCCATCCACTACGATGAGACCCGCGACGATCACGTCGGCCCGCGCTGCACTGATGCCCGGAACCTCTCGCCGCTGGGAGACCGACATCTCGAAGAGGATCCCTTCCAGCACCTCGAGGTCCCGCCGATTCAGTCGGTAGCCATGCACCCGCTGCACCGGGTATTCTCGCAATTCCATCGCTACACGCGCCAGGGTACGAATCGTCCCGCCCACACCATAGACGCGAAGCCGCTCGGACGGACGAGGCAGGGAGGTGGCGGCGAACCGCTCCCGCACATACTCCTCTGCCTCCTCGAGCTCGCGGCGCTTGGGGGGATCATGGTTCAGGAATTCCTGGGCGAGGCGGAGCGCCCCCAGGGGAAGGCTGGTCGACCGCTCGAGCTTGCCGTCCCGCGTAGATGCCAGTTGAATGGACCCTCCGCCAAGGTCGGCGATCAGGTCCCGGTCCAGCTCCCAGGCGGAAGCCACACCGAGGTAGCCGAGCCGAGCTTCCTCCTCGCCGCTGATCACCCGCATCAGGATGCCCGTGCGCCGCGCGATCCGCTCGACGAAGGCCGGTCCATTCGGTGCATCGCGCACCGCGCTGGTAGCGACGGCGATGGTCGGGGGATTCCCCATGACCGTGAGATGCCGCGAGAACCGGGTGAGCGTGGCCAACCCCCGCTCCATCGCGGCCGGCGAGAGCGAGAGGTCGTCCCGGACGCCCTTCCCGAGCCGGGGGACCTCCTTGACCTCGTAGAGGGTGCGGAGGCCGCCCTCGCCGGTCACTTCGAAGATGGCCAGTCGAGCCGTGTTCGAACCGAGGTCGATGACCGAGAGCTGAGTCACTTCCCCCGACCGGATCTCCGGCTGAACGACGGGGGAAGTCACCGACATGGTGGAGGTGGCCGGTCGCACGCGCGCCCTACGTAAGAACCCGGCGGCCGAGTGCGACCCAGTTCCGGTCACGTCCGCTCCTTGGGCGATGAACCGACGGTGAGCCAGTCGAGGGACTTCCGCGTCCGCTTCCGTTGCATCCGGGCAAGCACCCGGATCCGCTCGGTCTTCCGGGTCCTTCTCCACTGACGTTCCCATCGGTCGAGGTTCTCGCCCGAGGGAAGGGAAGCAATCCGTTCGGACACCATGTCGAGGTCGTGCAATCGACCCAGCGCCCGCTGGAGCTTGTCGAGGTCGCCCGGAACGCTGTTGGCGGGGTGGCCGGTTACCTTCCCGACCAGTACCCGCAGGGCTCTCGCATTCCGCAATGCGATGCGGAGGCGGTGCAAGCGTCGGGTGGACGGTTTCCGGAGGCCGCGACGGAAGGCCCGAACCACCCGTGCATGGTGCTGGGTCAGGGCGCTTTCCATCTCATGGCGAAGTTGGGCCGGGCCGGGCACCGCGGCCCCCGAGACGTCTCGGATCACGGTCTGGAGAAGGTGGCGGTCCAGCTCGACCCGGGCCCCCGCGCGGAGCAGTTCTCGACCGATCTGCCCTTCGCGACGGAGCCGTGCCTGAAGGCTGTGCCGGAGTTGACCCCCCACGTCGCCCCCCGAGCGAAGGAGGATATCGATCGCCACGTCCCGGTCCCGGACCTCCCCCACCAGGCCGGCGAGCCGCTGGAGCCGTCGATCGGTTACGTCCTCTGCCGGGCCGCCCGAGGGGAGCGGTAGCAGCAGGCGGTGGGTGACGCGAAGCTCTCTGAGGTCTCGGTGGAGCCGGTGGAGCGTCTCGGGGTCCGGCGCGCTCCGGTACGCGCAGGCTCTTAGTCCGCTCTCGGCGCTCCGGGCCGAGCGCGCGATGTCGGCCCGTAGGGCGGTGGCTTCCCGAGCGGTCGGCCTGGAGCGGGGCATGCGCGGGCCGGCCTTCATCCGGCGGACCGGGACCGCTCCAGGGTGACGATTGTTTCGCGAAGGGGGAAACTGCGGCGCTGACCGGACCATCGACGACGGGCGACGTCGACCGACGCGATGCGGAAGCCGACGTCCGCGCCGAGACGGGCCGTCAAGAGATCGCCGGGGACGTACGTGCCGGCGAGCAGGGAGTCTCCGACAACCAGACGGAAGCGGCCCCCGGGACGAAGTGCGCGGTACACCGCCGTGAGCACGGGACGGAGGTCCAAGAAGTACCGCTTTACCACGCCGTGGGCGTCGTCCCTACGGTAACTCCGTTTCCGGTCTACGTTGTTCCGGATTTGTTGGAGAATCTCGCGAAGCCACGTGTCCTCGACGTCGTCGGTGGCGAGATGGGGCCGGACCACCGTACGGCCGAGGTTGTCGCAGGCCACCATCGCTTCCCGGAGACGCCGGAGGTCGGAGTAGCTTCGGGCGTACCCGAGCCAAGCCAAGTCCAGCTTGTAATTGTTGACGTAGTCCATCCCGTTCACGTAGGGCGGGCTAGTGACCGCGAGGTCGACGGAGCCCGGAGGCAGGTCTATCCTTCGGGCGTCGCATTCGAAGACGCGCCCCGGGGGCCCCCAGGACGACCGTGCCTTTCCCAACGCCCGAAGGTCTTCCGAGATTTCGGAGACGGCTCCCGCGAACTCCTGCCACGGGTCCCGGAATTCGTCGGCGTCGGACCGGCCGTAGCCAAGGCAGGGAGATCGTCGCAGCCGGCTCACGGGAATCAGCGTGCGGCCGAAGGCAAGCCGAGTCGCTTCGTGGACGGGGGAGTTACCCGGGGGGAGAGCGTCCCGTAACTGGGTGAGGCGCGCGAGGACGTCGGGCAGGAACTGCCGAGCGGTCTCGCGAAGGAACGGGGGCGACCCCGGCCGCCGGCGCCGGGCGCTCCGCAGTATCCTGCCGCCCATTTCGGCGAGCCGTTTCGGATCCGTTTCGAAGTGGATCTTGACCCGGGCGGCGAGCGCCGCGGGAGGCATGAGCTCGTACCCGACAGCCCGATGTCCGGCCCGTCGGGCCTCGACGAGGGTCGTGCCACTCCCTGCGAAAGGGTCCAGGACGGTGGATCCGGCCGCGAGTCCTTCGCGATCGAAGACATCGGAAACGAACTCCGCGGAGTACCCTTGGACATACGGCCACCACCGATGGACCGGCAGGTCGGTGTTGTCGGAGAAGGTGATGGGGCCGGGATAGCTTCCGAGGTCGATGCCGTGTTCCCGGGAGAATCGCTCGACGTACTCCCGGGGATCCCGGAAATCCCCTCGTCGGTCGAGCTCGGCGTAGTCGGCCAGCAGCCAGAGTCCTCGGCCAATCCGGATCACCTGACCGTGCTCGGCCAGTCGCTCGAGGAGCACCGCAAGCTCCGGTTCGGGTTGGGAGAGCCGAGCGGAGAGTTGTCGCGTGGTGGAGCCAATCGGTCCGGTCTCCCTGAGGGCGCGGCGAAGCCCCGGTGGAACCGACTGCCCCATCGAATCCGCCCCATCCCGACCGGAGCTACGTCGAGGAGGCGGCGGGCGCGGGGGTCGGGGGACGACGGGTATCCCCGTTCTGTCGCTTCACCTTCATGGGACGCTGGGCCGTGATCATGTAGATCACGTCCTGGCCGATGTTCACGGCGTGGTCCGCGAGCCGCTCGAAGTATCGGTTGATCAGGATGAGCTGGGCCCCGACTCGGGGAGCGACCGACTGGTCCGTCATCTTCTCGACCAGTTCCTGGAAGACCTCGTCGTGGAGCGAGTCGATCGCGTCGTCGGTGCGCACGATGTCCCGCACCGGTTCGACCTGTCGCTGGGTGAAGGCGTTGACCGAGGTCTCAATCATCTGGATGGTCAGCTCGGCCATCCGGGCCAGGTTCCCGATCTTTCCGAGGCTCTGCCGGCTCATACCCCGCAGCTTCTCCGCCGCCTCGGCGATGTCCCTTGAGTACCGCCCGATCCGGTCGAGGTCCGTCGTGATCTCCAGGGAGGCGGTGATCGTCCGGAGGTCGCTCGCAACGGGCGCATACAGCGCGATGAGCTCGATGCACGACTGCTCGACCTTCTGCTTGAGACCGTAGATCTCCTGGTCGAGGGTGAAGACCTCCTCCGAGTCGCGGCTGTGTCCTTTCTCGAGAGCTTCCGCGGCCTTGCGGATGGCGAACACGGCGAGCTCGGACATCGTCCGCATGTTCTCGTTCAGGTGGTCGAGGGCCTCGGACAGCGCTTTGCGTTCCACGGCGGTCGGCATTATCCAAACCTTCCTGTGATGTAGTTCTCGGTTAGCTTCTGAGCCGGCTGTTCGAAGATCTTCTCCGTCCGGTCGTACTCGACCAGCTCCCCGAGGTACATGAACGCCGTATACTCGGCGACCCGGGCCGCCTGCTGCATGTTGTGCGTCACGATGACGACGGTGTAGGTCTTCTGGAGGTCGAAGATCAGGTCCTCGATCTTCGCGGTCGCGATCGGGTCGAGCGCCGAACAAGGTTCATCCATGAGTACGACCTCCGGCTCGATCGCCAGCGCCCGAGCGATGCAGAGCCGCTGCTGCTGTCCTCCCGATAGCCGGATTCCCGGGCCGTACACGTTGTCCTTCACTTCATCCCATAGTGCGGCTTGCTTCAGGCCCTTTGTGACCGCGGCATCGAGCACTGCGCGCTTCCGTACCCCGTTCAACCGAAGTCCGGCTGCGACATTGTCGTAGACCGACATCGTCGGGAAGGGGTTGGGCTTCTGGAACACCATGCCGATTCGACGGCGGACCGAAACGGGATCCTCCTGGTAGATGTCCTCTCCGTCGAGGAACACCTTCCCGTCGATGCGACTGCCGGGTACGACCTCATGCATGCGGTTGAGGCACCGGATGAGGGTGGACTTGCCACAACCCGACGGGCCGATAATGGCCGATACTGTCTGTTGCCGGAAGCCGAGGGAAACCCCGGACACCGCCTTCTTCGTGCCGTAGAAGGCGGAGAGATTCTCTACCGCCATCTTGAACGGAGCCCCATCGTGATTGACGGTGTTGCGCGCCAAGGGTGCTGTTTCCACGGTTCTCGTCTTCCTTGCCTATTTGTATCGGTTTCGGAGGGCGATGCGGGCCGCCAGGCTGATCCCCAACATCGCGAGAATCAACAGGAGCGACGCGCCCCAAGCCGCCCGGACGAGCAGCGGCGAAGCGCCGGTCGCGTAGAAGAAGATTACCGGACCCAACAACCCGGCGGGATTCCCGAAGCCCGTGAATCCCTGCGGGCTGAAAAGGGTGGTGACGAGAAGGGGTGCCACCTCGCCGGCGGCGCGCATGACCGCCAACACGGCGCCGGTGATGATGATGCTCCGGCCGGTCGTCAGCACGATCTGGAGCACCGCGCGGTAGCGGGGAATACCGAGCGCGTATGCCCCCTCGCGCAGCGCATTCGGGACTAATCGCAACCCCTCTTCCGTCGTCCGGGTGACGGTCGGCACCATGATGATCGCAAGGGCGACGGCGCCGTCGAGAGCGCTGAACGCATGGGCGCGGCTGAAGTACACGAATACGGCGAAGGCGAACAACCCCACCACGATCGACGGAGTACCCGTCATGACGTCGGTGAAGAAGCTGATAACGCGTCCTAGCCGGTTCCTGCCGTACTCCGAGAGGTAAATCCCCGCGAGCACGCCGGCCGGGATCGACATCAACGCGGCCGTCCCCACGACTACCACCGTGGCGTAGATCGCGGGGCCGATACCCCCGGCCGAGCAATTGCCCGGCACACAGATGCCGACGGGATTCTCCGCCGAGATCAGGAAGGAGATGCTCAGGATGTGGAGACCATTCAGGAAAGCATTGTAGAGGAGGCTGACGAGGGGGATTAGGGCGACCACAACGCAAAGGAAACAGAGGCCGCTCGCCACCCAGTTGAAGATCCGCCGGCGCCTATCCCGGTTAAACTTCATTCAATCCCTCCTCCCCCGGTGGTCTTGACGAGTCGCCAGACCATCAGGCGGGCGCCGATGTTGATCGCCAGCGTAATCAGAAGGAGGACGAGCGCCGCCTCTAGAAACGCGCTCGCCGCGAGGGGGCTGGCATACGTGGAAAGGAATTCGTTTGCGATGAGGCTCGCGATGGTCTGTCCCTGACTGAAGAGCGACGTCGGAATGTAGTCGGTGTTCCCGATGACCATCGTCACCGCCATCGTCTCTCCGACGGCGCGGCCGAGGCCGAGGATGATGGCGGCGATGATCCCGACCCGAGCGTAGCTCAGCACCGACATCCGAGTTGATTCCCAGCGAGTGGCGCCCAGGCCTAGGGCCGCCTCCCGCTGGGGCTGGGGCACGGCACGAAGGGCCTCTCGGGAAATGGAAGAAATCGTCGGGATGATCATGATCGCCAGGATGACCCCGGCAGTCAGTACGCCCGACCCCAAAATCGGTCCCGTGAATAGCGGGATGGTTACGTGCAGGGCGTGGTTGACGGACGCATTGGCACGGGCCAAGCCCGGGTCGATGCTTGTTCGCATGAAGGGAACGAGAACGAAGATCCCCCAGAGTCCAAAGATCACCGACGGCACGGCGGCGAGGAGTTCGACGAGGTAGCCGAGGGGCTCGGATATCCAGCGGGGCGCCAACTCCGAGAGAAAGATCGCAATGCCCAGGCTGAGCGGAACGGCAATGAGGAGCGCGATGGCCGCGGTGATGAGCGTACCGTCGATGAACGGCAGGAGGCCGAAATGGTTCGAGCTCGGGGCCCACTTCGGATTTCCGAGGAGGCTGATCCCGTACCGGATGAGTGTGAGATGAGACGAGTTGATCAGTACGAGGATGAACGTCGTGAGCAGCGCCAAGAGGCCCAGGGCCACGGCCAGGGTGACTCCCAGGAATGTGAGGTCTAAAATCCGCTTAATTCGGGAGGAAATGGTTCGGCCGGAACTCCGCGAGCGGCTAAGCATCGTCGCGAAATCCCGGCCTACACGCGGTGCCCTACTCCTGCTCTAGCTACAGGCTGCGATGGCCGCTCCGTTGTAGGTCATCAGCGCGATTGTTGCTTCGTCCGCCGCCACCACCGCTGTCGGAAGCGGGATGTACAGGAACTGACCCGAGTACAGTTGGCCCTGGTTGATCGTCCAGTTCAGGAAGTTCACCAGGGCCGAGGCGTCCGCGGCGCTCATGATCACCGAGTTCGTGTTAGCTGCTTCGTAATACAGCATGTACGAGAACGTGGCGATCGGGTAGTCCTTCGCGCCAGGGGCGTTGATCATCGAGACGCTCGCCCAGCTCTCGTTGCCCAGGGGCAGGTGGGTTGTTGCGAGGATGTCTGCGATAGCGGTGGCGGTGTTGTTGGCCGTCGGGATGATGAACCCGTTCGAAGGGTTCTCGACGGCGGCGTAGGAAATCTGATTGTCGAACGCGTAGCCGAGATCCACGTACCCGATGGAGTACGGCGTCTCCTTCACGGCTCCTCCCATACCGGAGCTACCCTTCGCGCCCACCGAGAGGCCATCGGCGAACTTGGGCCAGGCCGGCAACGTGCTGTACCCAATCGTGGAGGCCCACGTGGCATTGTCCTTCGACAGGAACTGGGTGAACGCGTAGCTCGTGCCGCTTCCGTCGGACCGGTGGACGGCCGTGATCTGGACGTTCGGGAAGGCGACGCCCGGGTTGAGCGACTCGATCGCGGTGCTGTTCCACCAGGTAATCGTCCCCAGGTAGATTCCCGCCAGCACGGACCCCGTCAGGTTGAGGGTGTCACCGTAGTGGAACGTGGAGGTCACGTTGCTGGGCAGGTTGAAGAGGACGGCGACAGCGCCAGCTGTCTCCGGCATGGTCAACAGTCCCGGTGCGCTGGCCGCCTGAGTGGCGTTGAGCGGGGCATCGCTCGCGCCGTAGGCGATGGTCTTCGCGGTGATTGAGGAGATTCCCGCACCGCTTCCGACCGGGTCATAATCCACCGGGTTGGTGGTGTACTTCTCCGCCCACTCGTCCATCAGCTGCTCCACGAACGTGGAACCCGCGCCCGTAATCGTGAAGCTCGTGCACGCCGGCACGGTCGGTGGTGGGGTAGTCGACGTCTTTTTGCCGATGTACCCCGCGGCGTACAGCCCCGCAAACACGATGATCACGACGACCACCACGGCCACGGCAGCGTACCAACCGGCACGACTGGGCGCCTTGCTCTGGATTGTCTCGCTCGGCTGATTTGGTGCGCTCATTCTTCTTCCTTCTCCTGTGTTCTCCTTCGATTCTGTGGCGAGTCAAGGGAGGTTCCTACCCGCACCGGTCCGCGTGCGCTCGCTCGCGGGTTCCGGGGGCTAGGGATCCGTCCCGGTGGCGCTCCATTGGCTTGGGGCCGCGGCGCGGGCCCCTCGGTGAGCGAGACGACCGTGCTACGGTCGAGCCCCACCTCGGCGATGTCCTGCGCGTAGGACACCGTCCGGTCGATCGATTGGAGAATCAAGCTGAGAGGCACGGCCGCCAGGGCGGAGAAGCCGCTCCCACCGCTGCGGGCAAAGAGGCTCTCCGTCAGCGTAGTGTACGTGGCGTGGAGCGCCTCGCCGAGATCGATGACATCGTTCGCGTGGGCCACATCGCGCTCTTCGGATGCGACGCGGAAGGCAGCGCGCAGCTGATCGAGTACCTGGCCGTGAAACTCTGTGAGCGGGCGAACGAGGCGCTCCGCGGGAGAGGTCTCGGCCCACCGAAGCCCCTGCTCCGCGATCTGTACTGCGTGGTCGCCAATCCGTTCCAGGGACCGGACAAGCACGAGCGTTTGCAAAGGATGGTCGACCGGTAGCTCCGCCTCCGCCCCCGGAATCGCCCCGGCAAGCCGCAGGGCCAGTATTCGCTCGATAAGCCAGGCGTGTCGGTCCACCTCATCGTCGCGGTGTTCCCATCGGACACCCCGCCACCGGTCGGGCTCGGCCCAAGTGCGCGCGGCCTCTTGCTGCAGCGCGAGGACAATCTGAAACATCCGGCGCAGCAGGGCGCCGATATCGAGCTCCGCCCCTAGCGAGACGTCGCGAAGGATCAGCACGTCTCGGTCCTCGGAGACGATCTCGGGCTGGAGGGTGCGTCGAGCGAAGGTCTTGGCCACGGCCATGGTCTCGGGGCTGATCCCGCCCTTCTCGTGGACGACAAACTCGCGCGCTCCCGCGAGATAGGCGGCCACCAGGTCGCGAAAGATGTGCTCCCGGGACCGGTCCGGCTGCACGAACACCTCCACCGAGGCGTGGGCGGTCGTGGGGTCGCGGTCTTGGATGAGCAGCGATCCATCGGCGAGAGCTCGCAGGAAGACCGTGCTGCCGACGACCAAGTTCCGAGTGCCGACCCACTCCCGAGGCAACGAGACACCAATCGTCACGGTACCCATGCGCTGGAGCCGACGAGGGAGGCTGGTTCGGTCCGCCTCTTCGGTGGGCGAGGCCGGCGTCCATCCCCCCGTGCCCCTCGTCCGCGCGCTTCCAATGCCATCCATCTTGGCAGGAGGACGCGACCGGAATATATGTAGGACACTAGCGTAGAATATAGTCGCATATATTGGGCTCAGGTTGTCAGGCTTTGTCATGTAGAGTCTATGGAGGGGTTTCCAAGCCCTCGGCCGCGGTCGCGGGGCGTTGCCGGGCCGGGTGGCCCTTCGCTTCGACCGAGTTCCCGGCTACCGTGGGCTTTTTCCCCATCCGGGCCGTGGGCGCGCGGCCGCGATGAAGAAACTCTCCGACGCGGACATCGACAGCCTCCGCTGGACGCGCATGGGAGAACCCCACACCTACCAGCTGCAGTCCGGCACCGATCCCGTCGCCACCCTGCACTGGGAGCGGCCGGTCGAAACGCACGCCATCGCCGAGGCCGAAGGGGTACGCTGGGCGTTGAAGCGGAGCGGATTCCTTTCCCCCATGGTCGCGGTGCGGGACACCGGTGCCGGCAAGGACGTGGCGTTGCTCCACGTTCACCTCAACAGCAGCCTATTGCAGGCGGTCGGTGGAGCCACGTATCGCTGGAGTCGGACGGGATTTTGGGTCCCGGCGTGGGAGTTCCGGGATCCGGCGGGGGTGGAACTGGTCGACTTCGAACCGGTCCGGGAAGGGTCGCGTCTGGACGGGGGCCTCGTGGAAGTGAGTCCGGCGGGAAAGGCCGATCCTAACCTGCTCCTCTTGTTGGTGCTCGGCTGGTACTTTATCGTGCAAGCTTGGATCGAGGACGATGCGGTCGCCGCGTCGCGAGCCATCTTGGACGCAACCTCCGGGTGATGGGCACGCGCACTCTCTCCTTCTTCCCTGCAGCGAGGACGTGAGAGAGATGCAGGCCATCGGTGAAGTGGCGGCCGAACTGGGGCTATCGTCCGGCGACCTTCGACCGTATCGGGGGGAGGCGTTGAAGGTGCCGGTCGGGTTGGTCCGTTCCTTGGCCCAGCGGCCCTCGCGTGGCAAGATCGTGCTCGTGACCGCGATGACGCCGACCAAACACGGGGAGGGGAAGACCGTCACGTCGATCGCGGTCGCGATGGCGTTACGCCGAGCGGGGCACCGGGCGGTGGTTTGCCTGCGCCAACCCTCCCTTGGCCCGGTCTTCGGAATCAAAGGCGGAGCCGCGGGAGGGGGTCAAGCGACCGTCGAGCCCAAGGAGAGTATCAATCTCGGCCTCACGGGAGATCTGGACGCCATCGCCGCCGCCCACAACCTGATCGCCGCCATGTTCGACAACCACCTGTTCCATGGCAATCCGCTGGGAATTGACGGGGAGATCCGCCTCTGGCCCCGAACATTGGACGTCGAGGACCGGTCGCTCCGGCGCATCGTGACGAGCGCTCAGGGAACCGCCCGGGACCCTCCCCAGAAGGGGAGTTTCGCGATCACCGCGGCGTCCGAGATCACCGCCGTCGTTGGGCTGGCCAAGGACTATGACGACCTTCGGGACCGAGTGGGGCGGATCCTGCTCGGTTTCCGGAAGACCGGAGAGCCGGTCCGCGTGCGGGACCTCAAGGCGACGGGGTCGGCCTGCGCACTCCTGCGGTTCGCGATGGAGCCCAACCTGCTCCAAGCTCAGGACGGAACGCCGGCCCTCGTCCATGGCGCGCCGTTCGCCAACATCGCCCACGGAACCTGCAGCCGGCTGGCCATGGAGCTGGGTCAGGCGACGGCGGATTACTGCATCGTCGAAGCCGGGTTCGCGACCGACCTGGGGGCCGAGAAGTTCGTCGACATCGTGGGCCCGCTCACCGGCCTCGACGTGGCCGGCGCCGTCCTCGTCGCTACGCTGCGGGGCCTGCGGTGGCACGGAGGAGTTCCCGACGAGCAGTTGGGCTCGCCCGACCCGGCCGCGGTCCGTGGGGGCCTGGCCAACCTGGAACAGCACGTCGAGAACCTCCGAACCCTCGGAATCGAGCCCGTGCTCGTCGCGAACCGGTTTCCCGGAGATACCGAGGAGGAGCTCTCAATTCTCCAGCAGTTCTGTCAGGAACGAAACGTAGCCTTCGCGGAATCGACCGCGTTCACTGACGGGGCGCGCGGCGCCGCGGATCTGGCCGCCCGGGTGGTGGAGGTCTGCGCCCGAGGGGGGCACAGCCGGCCGCTCTATCCTCCCGAGACCCCGGTCGAGGAAATCCTAGACCGGGTGGTCCGGCGGATCTACGGCGGCGGGGGGGTCACGCTGCCGGCCGAGGCGATCGAAACCCTGGCCACCCTCCGACGAATCGGGGAGGCGGGGGGTCCGGTGTGTGTGGCCAAGACCCAACTGTCGCTCTCCGACAACCCGGCCGTGCGAGGTCGGCCGGTAGGCTTCGTGCCGACCGTGCACCGGTTCACCCGGTCGGCGGGGGCCGGTTTCACGGTGGCCTACCTGGGGGATATCGAAACGATGCCGGGCCTGCCGACGCGATCTCTGGCAGAGCAAATCGACCTCACGCCCGAGGGCCGGGTCATTGGCCTTCTTTGAGGCTCCTTCGTGGAGTCTGTGCGCGATATCTCGCCCCGGCCCTCAGTGCCGGGTCTTCGATCATTCTACCGGCTGCGACAATAGAATGTTCGTTAACCCGACGAACGATACTTTCACCCGCAGGACAAAAAGGTCTCATCAAACGCGCTTGACCCCGGGCCCCGGGGCCCCTAGGCCGCGTGAGGTTCTTGCTCCACAGGAAGGGACTCTATGTCCTCGGTGGGGACGAGCTTCTGGAATTCCGCCACCGCGCCCCACCGGGGCCACCGCTCCTCGATGTAGTAATCGAGGCTCCAGCGGCTGGGCCCGAAGCTCGCGTTGAGCAGAATCAACGCGATGAACAGGAGCGCGTAGACGATCCCGGTGCCGATGTCGGTCGCCCCAGGGCCGTACGGCCCCGCGAACCCTTCAGGAACGCCCCAGATGAGAAGGCTCAGTACGATCCCCCCGAGGTACGCCGCCTTGCGAACAAATCCGACGATCAACCCGAACGCGAGGGCCAGCTCGAGGGTCCCGGTGGTGTAGACCCAGAAGGCTGGATGGGCAGCGGCCTGGGAGGCCCAGAAGGAGAACCACGGGTGCAGCCAGCCGGGTTGGCCATGTCCCGCGGCTGACACCATGTGGGGGAATTGCGCTACGAGTCCGGGGGCGAACTTGAGGCTCCCGTCGACCAGCCACACGAGACCGAAAATCACACGGAAGGTCGTTTTGAAAGCGGGGGAATGCCGGACCAGCCAGCTCTGTTCCACCTCCCTCTTGCGCACGAGTTCGACCATGTCGGTATCGAGGGGAATGAGTCGTCCGGCGGCTCTTAGGAGGGGGGTCAACCCCCCTTGACCCGCCGTTCGCCGGAACCCGCCGGAGTGTCCGACGGGGGCGTCGCGGAGGGCGTTTGGTGCACGAAGGTTTGAGCTCCCTTACCGGCGGCCACATCCTCCATCTCGTGGAGGATCGTCACAGCGCTCTGCCCCTTGGGCGTCAGCCGGTACTGCTCGTGCAGGTGCACAATCAGGCCCTCGTCGATCAGTCGATGCATATGGAACGCCAGCTTCGGAGAATCGTCGAGCTCGGCCGCGCGCATGGCCTCGCTGAAGCTGGCAGGTCCCTTGGTCAGCCGGAACAGCACCCGTCTCCGGATCGGGCTGGAGAGCACCTCGAGAGCGGTCTGCACCGCGGGCGCGGTGACGGCGGTGCGTAGAGCCTCGGCCTCCGCCCGGGAAATTTGAGAGGGGTCCAGGGTGATGGCGAACGGTCCCGCACCTTCCAGCCGCTGCCGAAGCTGCTGAAGGATGGCCACCACGTCGTCGAGCCGGTGGTTGTCCAGCATCCGGTCCGCACGGGCGAGGACGAGTCCTCCACCGGGGTGGTGGAGCAGGAACTCGTCGAGGGCGTGGGGCAGCTCCGACGGGGATTTTCCGTCGAACGCGAGGAACTCCAGTCCGCCGCCATGGGGAGCCGGTGGGACATCGGCGTAGAGAATCGGAATCTTCCGGCGGCGGGCGAGCTGCCGAGCGAGGTCCACCGCGGTACCGGTCGGGAGCTGGGTGTCCTGGAAGCTTCGCTGCTCCTCGATGAGGTGCAGGACCTGCTGGAGTTGGGCCCCCCGGAACGGCTTCGCGATGTAGTCGAATGCCCCTTCCTTCATCGCCTCGACGGCCGTCTGGACCGTGGCGAAGCCGGTGACCATCACGGTGAAGATGCCGGGCCAGCGGCGCCGGATCTCAGCGAGGAGCTCGAGCCCGCTCTGGCGTGGCATTTTGAGGTCCGTGAACACGACATCGAGGCTCTCGCTCTCCAAGATCTCGAGGGCCCGTCGGACCGAGGGGGCCGCGAAGGTGGTGTGCCCTTCGTCCGAGAGGAGGGTGGTCAGTTCCTCACGGAACAGTGGGTCGTCGTCGACCACGAGGATGCGCATCGCGGGGGGAAGCGGTTCGCGATTTAATTCTGGAGGGTCGGTTCGCAGGGGGACTGGGGGCCGCCGTCGCGGGCAGCCGGGTCCCCGGTTTCGGCGCCACCAGAGGAAGGCGGACGGTGAAGGTGGTCCCCTTGCCGAGGGCCGTCTGCACCGACAAGGTTCCCCCATGGCTCGTCACGATACCGTGGCAGATCGCGAGCCCAAGGCCCGTGCCCTTACCGTCCGTTTTGGTGGTGAAGAACGGTTCGAAGATGTGGGGCAGCACCGCGTCCGGGATTCCAGGGCCGGTGTCGGAGATCGTGACCTCGGCCCATGGCCCGTCAATGCGACTCTCGACCCGGATCTGTCCCCGGTCGTTCATGGCGTCGTACGCGTTGCTGAGGATGTTCACTAGGACCTGCAGTATTTGGACCCGGTTCACCGGAATACGCAACCCGGGCGTATCCAGGGCGGCCCACACCTTGACGTCCGGCGAGCGTTTGCCCCGGACGAACTGGATGGCTTCCCCGATGACAGAGGTCAGCTCGACCGGCTCAGTGGCCGGTGAGTGGTAGCGTCCGAAGTCGAGCAGTCCCGCGACGACCCGGGACGCAACATCCACCTGGCTGATGACGCTCTCGGCGCGGGAGGAGAACCAAGGCGAGGGAGCGCGTCGCTTCAGCGACTCCGCGATGAGCATGATGTTGGCGAGCGGGGTGTTGAGCTCGTGCGCGACCCCGGCGGCCAGCTGACCCAGCGACATGAGTCGCTCGGCTCGGATGCTTTGGAGCTGCAGCAGCTTGAGCTCCGTGAGGTCGGTCGCGACGCCGACGAAATAGGCCAGCTCCCCCTGGGCGTTCCGCAGACCACTGATTTCGAGGACGACCGGGTGCTCCCGTCCCGATCGGTCGACGTTGATGATCTCCCCCGCCCACTCCCCGCGCGCCGGATCCTGGATGGCGGCCCACATGTCGGTGAAGACCTGGCGGGGGGTCTTCGGGCTCGAGATTAGCCGGGGGCGCTGCCCCACGACCTCCTCCCGGCGGTACCCATAGATCCGCTCGAAGGCGGGGTTTACGTCGACGTACACCCCATCGACATCGGTGATCTCGATGGCGTTGCTGCTGTGCAGGAAGGCTTGGTAGAACATCGCCGCGCGGCCGGCCTGGTACGGGCCTGCCGTGACATCGCTGAAGAGCAGGATCACTTCCTGGATCTCCCCGTCGGCGCCGATAATCGGGTGGAACTCCACGTCCAGGAGGAGCTCCTTCCCGGCGCGGTTCTTGAATCGCGTGGCCCGGACGGCACTAGCCTGGCTCTCCCGCAGCGCCCTCTCCAAGGCGGGCTGGAGCCCTGCGTCCGCGAACTCGGCGAGCTCGAGCAGGCTCGTGCCCAATAGGTCCGGTCCACCCCCCAGTAGGTCGAGCATGGCGGCGTTGGCGGAGCGGAGGCGCGCCTGCCGGTCGAGGACCGCGACACCCATCGGCCGGTCGGGGTCAGAGATGGCACCCACAAACCGGGGTACGTTCCACATGCGGAAAGCTCGTGCGGAAGAGTTTGAGGGCCGGTCGCATAAGGCTGGAGTAAATCGGAACTAACGCCGGACCGGCCCCGAAGGAGGGTGGTCAACCCTTACTCCGGCCGCGCCCTCGCGCGCCAGCGTACCGCAGCGGGGCATCGCAAGAAACGGGGATAAGACCCCGTCGATTGGCGGGCTCTCGTCGCATGGGCGAGGAGTAACAATGGCGAAGCCAGCGGATCCGTGGGGAGTCACCGAACCCTTCGACCTCGAGGGCGAGTCCTCGGTTCTCTACGCGCTCGACAAGATTCCCGGTGTGGACCCGGCGAAGCTCGCTCGCCGGCCAAAGACCGTTCGGGTCCTGTTGGAGAACATGCTTCGTCACTCGACCGGATTGACGGAGGAGGGTGCGCTGCTACGGCACCTAGCCAACGGCGACCGCACCGAGGTCGCGTCGGAGATTCCCTTCCGCCCTGAACGGATCCTGCTCCAGGACTTCACGGGGGTTCCGGTCCTGGTCGATCTGACTGGTCTGCGTTCCGCCGCGCTCCGCGGCGGCGTCGATCCCGCCCGCGTGAACCCCAACGTTCCGGTCGACCTTGTGGTGGACCATTCGGTCCAAGTAGACAGCTTCGGAAAGCCGGGTTCGCTCTTGATCAATCTTGACCGCGAGTACCAGCGTAATTCCGAGCGGTACGGCCTCCTGCGGTGGGCTCGGACGGCCTTCCGGGAATTCCGCGTCGTGCCTCCGGGCAACGGGATCGTGCACCAGGTCAACCTCGAGTACATCGCTTCCGTAGTGACCCGGCGGGAGCGCGACCGGGTCTGGGAGATTTTCCCGGATACGCTAATCGGAACAGATTCTCACACGACGATGGTGAACGGCCTCGGCGTGCTCGGATGGGGCGTCGGCGGTATCGAAGCCGAAGCCGCAATGCTGGGAGAGCCGTACTTCCTCTCCCTCCCGACGGTGGTCGGGGTACGGCTCTCGGGGGAACCGCCGTCGGGCGCGACCGCGACGGACCTCGTGCTGACCCTCGCACGGAGATTGAGGGAACACGGTGTCGTCGACAAGTTCGTCGAGTTCTATGGGCCGGGACTTCGACATCTGATGGTACCCGACCGCGCCACGATTTCCAACATGTGTCCCGAGTATGGCGCTACGTCCGCGCTGTTTCCGATCGACGAAGCGACGCTATCGTACCTCCGCGGGACCGGCCGCCCTGCGTCGTTGCTCGCGCGCGTCGAGAAGTATGCCCGGCGCCAGGGATTGTGGAACGAGCCCGGCGAGGCGGACCTGGACTTCGACGAGCACCTCGAGTTGGACCTGGCCTCAATCGTCCCCACGGTTTCCGGACCCCGAAACCCTGAGGAGAGCGTCCCGCTCGCCCAAGCCCCGGTCTCCTTTCGCGCCGGGTTGGCTTCTTACCGGTCCGCGCACCCGGCGCCGACGGAGGTCCCGACGGTCTACCCGGCCGATGACCCGCTCCAACCGGAAACGCCGGACGTAAGCTCCGCCACGGCTCCGCCCAATGGCCGGGTGCACGACGGCACCGTGGTCATCGCGGCGATCACGAGCTGCACCAACACCTCCAATCCGTCGGTCATGGTGGGCGCGGGATTGATCGCCCAGCGGGCGCACGCGAAGGGTCTCCACCCGCCGGGCTACGTGAAGACCTCGATGGCACCGGGTTCCAAGGTCGTAACCGACTACCTGGACCGCGCGGGGCTGACGACCTCCCTCAACGCCTTGGGCTTCAACCTCGTAGGGTATGGCTGCACCACGTGCATCGGCAACGCCGGGCCGCTCCCGCCCGCGGTGGAAGCGGCGGTTCGCGACGGGGACCTGTACGTCGCCGCGGTCCTCAGCGGGAACCGGAACTTCGAGGCCCGCATCCACAACCTTGTCCGAGCCAATTACCTCATGTCGCCGATGCTGGTCGTCGCCTACGCGCTCGCCGGCCGCATGGACATCGACTTGACCACGGAGTCCCTCGGAAAGGACCGGGACGGCCGACCGGTGTTCCTGCGGGACCTCTGGCCCCGGCCCGAGGAGATTCGGACGTTGGTAGAGAAGAGCCTCAACGCCGGGATGTACGTGGACGAGTACCGGAAGATCACCGTCGGCGACGCGCACTGGGAAGCGCTGCCGAACATCGAGGGCCCGGTCTACCCGTGGGACCCTGACTCCACCTATCTACGCGACCCGCCCTACTTCGATTTGCCCCCTCCGTTGCTCCCAGAACGGGATCGGTTGCTGGACGGCGCTCGCGGTCTGGTTGTGCTCGGGGATCGCGTCTCCACGGACCACATTTCTCCGGCGGGAGAGATCCCCCCCGATGGCCCCGCTGGGCGGTATCTCCAAGAACACGGCGTAGCACCCGCCGAGTTCAACACCTTCGGCACCCGCCGCGGGAATCACGAGGTCATGATCCGAGGGACCTTCGCGAACGTTCGGATCCAGAACGCCCTGGCGGCACCGAAGGAGGGCGGCTGGACGCGCCACTTTCCATCCGGCGACCTGCTCTCCGTGTACGATGCGGCCGAACGGTACCGGACGGAAAAGGTCCCGTTGGTGGTGCTCGCCGGTGCGAGTTACGGGCAGGGGAGCTCGCGTGACTGGGCGGCGAAAGGACCCCGCTTGCTGGGCGTCCAGGCCGTGATCGCGCAGAGCTACGAGAGGATTCACCGGAGCAACCTCGTGGGCATGGGGGTGCTGCCCCTCGAGTTCCGGCCCGGGGAGAGCGTGAAATCCCTTCATTTGACCGGGCGAGAGCGGTTCGCTCTCCGGATTCCCTCCGGAGTCACGTTCGGCCCTCGCGCCGAGGTCGAGGCCATCGCAACGGACGACGCCGGCGCCGAGCGGCGATTCACGGTCCGCTGCCGAATCGATTCCGAGCCCGAGATGGAGTACTATCGGGCCGGAGGCATACTCCCGTTTGTGCTGCGGCGGATGGCCGGGGCGAAGGGGCGGTAACCTTCCCAGGCGTCGGACGCGATCCTACCCCGGCCGGGTTCCCTCGGCAGCGCACCCGCGGGTCTGACGGTACTCCCAGAACCGGTTGTACGTGAGTCGAAGGAATCGGTTCACGGGCGGAATTTTCTCCGCAACGGTCCTCGCCCTCTTTCCTCCGAGGAGTCCGACCCACACCGGCAGGGCGTCCGGGCCGGTCCAGGTCCGTCCCGACTCGACGATGTGGAAGTAGCGATACCGAAGCTCGGGCAGCATGAACCGGAGCGCGTGGTCGGCCTCTGGTCCGTCCAATGCGTGCACCTCGACTCCCAAGGGGGATAGTCCCGCGGTAAGGCGCGCCCAGAGCGTGCAAGGCCCGCAGCTCGCGTCGAAGAACAATCGTGGGGTGGGAGCGGTCGCCACGGTGGAATAAGCCCGATTCTATGCAAAGGTGTTTCGGGGCGACACGAGAAGGCGGCATTCCTCGGCGTCGCCCTCGGGTCGACAGAAGTCTTAGACGCCCGACACCCTGCTGGGGTCGGTTGCATTCGTGTCCGAACTTCGCAGGGATCCGCTCACGGGTCGATGGGTTGTGATTGCAGAGGGCCGTTCGGCCCGGCCCAGCGAAGGCGGGATCCCTACGTCCCCCAGCTCCGCCGCCGACTGTCCGTTCTGTGAGGGACACGAGAATCAGACGCCGCCCGAGGTCGCGGCCGTCCGACGAGAGGGAACCCCTGCCGACGGGCCGGGGTGGACGCTCCGAACAATTCCGAACCGGTTCCCGACGCTGGCGCCGACCGCCCCGAGGGAGGCTCGTGGAACGGCGTCGACGCTCTTCGAGGCTACACCCGGGTACGGCCACCATGAAGTGATCATCGAGAGCCCGCGGCACGACCCGGGTTTCCCGTTTCTCCCGGCCGATCAGACCCGAGAAGCGGTTCGCATGTTCCGTGATCGAGTGGCCGCGCTCACTACGAAACGGAGGGTTCGCGCCGTCCTGCTCTTCGAGAATTATGGCCCGGAGTCCGGCGGTTCGCTGATGCACCCTCATGCCCAGGTCGTCGCGACCCCCATCGTACCTCCCATCCTTGCGGAAGAGGCCGCAGCAATGCGACGATTCTCCCGGAACCACCCGCGGGAATGTCTCCTCGAGGCGATCGCGAACGAGGAGCGCAGGCAACGAACTCGCGTCGTCCTGGACGACGGAGTGTTCCTCGCGGTCGCGCCGTTTGCTTCCGCCCACCCGTACGAGATCTTACTCGTCCCCAGGCGGCACGCGGCCACGATCACCGAGGCAACAAACACCGAGCTGGCCCAACTCGGGGAGACGCTTCCCGCCCTGCTTCGCGCCGAACTCGCAGTGGACAGATCGCTCTCGTACAACTTCTTTGTCCACCTCGCCCCGCTTCCC
>JASHQC010000090.1 GCA_030037735.1 Thermoplasmata archaeon | reverse complement strand
ACCGCTCTCGTAACTTCTGACGGGCAGTTCTATGTCGTCCGGTTCAGCGCAACGAAAAGCGATCCCCCCGACTACCGCGGCTCCTCCAGAAACGAAACGGCGCGGGGTCCGGATTGTTACACCTATCCCGGGCCCGAAGGCCCGCGCGATCATTGCCGCTGACGACGAGTACTTGATGACCACCACGAAGACCTCGCCCGTCGCCGCCTACGAAGCGAAGGGTGTCTGGGTCACCGATGCGGACGGCAACCGGCTGCTGGATTTCGCCTCCGGCGTCGGCGTACTCAACGTTGGCCACTGCCACCCCGACGTGGTCGCCGCCGTCCAGCAACAGACCGCCCGACTGATGCACTTCGCGGGCACGGACTTCTATTACGCCTCGCAGACCGAGCTGGCGGAGCGCCTCGGACATCTCGTGCCGGGGGATTTCCCGAAGAAGGTCTTCTTCACTAACAGCGGAACCGAGAGTGCCGAAGCGGCGATCAAGCTGGCTCGCTGGAACAAGCAGCGGCCCCTGGTCATCGGTCTCTTGGGGGCATTCCATGGCCGTTCGATGGGTTCTCTCGCGCTGACCGCCTCCAAGCCGGTTCAGCGGGCGCGGTTCAACGCGCACACCGGAGGGGCCACCCACATACCGGCCCCGTACTGTTACCGGTGCCCGTACAAGCTCACCTATCCGAGCTGCGACCTCTACTGCGCGAAGATCCTGAAAGAGCTCTACTTCGAAACCGCCGTTCCGCCTACCGACGTGGCGGCGATGATCGCTGAGCCGGTCATGGGCGAGGGAGGCTACATCGTCCCGCCCAAGGGATGGCATACGACGATCAAGTCGATCCTCGACGAGCACGAGATCTTGCTCATCGATGACGAGGTCCAGTCCGGCATAGGCCGGACGGGCCGCATGTTCGCCATCGAGCACCACGGTGTTGTGCCGGATATCGTCACGACGGCGAAATCGCTCGGCGGGGGACTGCCGATCGGCGCGATGATCTTCCGGAAGGAACTGGACTATCCGTACAAGGGATCGCACTCGAACACGTTCGGTGGCAACCTCGTCTCCGTGGCCGCGGCGCAAGCCGTGCTCACCGTCATCGAGAAAGAGCATCTTCTCGAGAACGCGAAGACGCAGGGCGGGTACCTCATGAAACGGCTCCAGGAGCTGCAGAAGAAATACGACGTCATCGGCGACATTCGGGGACTCGGGCTCATGGTCGCGACCGAGTTCGTCGAGGACCCGAAGTCGAAGGCCCCGGCGGTGGCGCTCCGGGACCAGATTCTCGTGGAGGCGTACCAGAGAGGCCTGCTCCTGCTGCCGTGTGGCAAGTCGACGGTGCGATACATTCCTCCGTTGGTCATCCAGCGCGAAGAGATCGACGAGGGCGTAGAAATTCTCGACGCGTCCATCGGAGCCGCGCTTCAGGCTCAATGAAGGCCGGACTCCTCGCAGACCCCGGCCGCCTCGCGGTGGATGAGCGCCCGGACCCCACCCCCGGACCGGGGGACGTGATCGTCTCGCTCGCCGCCTGCGGGATCTGTGGCTCCGACCTCGAGAAGGTGAAAGGGAACTATCGCGCCACTCAGGTCATTGGCCACGAGCCGGTCGGCACCGTGGCGGCGATCGGCGCCGGGGTCACCGGCCTGGCGGTGGGGACCCGCGTCTTCGCCCACCACCACGTCCCCTGCTACGCCTGCCCGGCCTGCCACAGCGGCGCCTATACGTACTGCCCATCATACACTAAGACGAATCTCGACCCGGGCGGTTTTTCGGAACGGTTTCGCGTTCCCGCAGTGAACGTGAGCCGTGGAGCGGTGCTCCCGCTGGCCCCCATGGTCAGCTGGGACGAGGGTGTACTGCTCGAACCGGCCGGGTGTGCGCTGACGGCGCTGCGCACCATCGGCCTCCCGCCGGCCACCTCGGTAATGATCCTCGGCCTGGGCCCCGTAGGGATCCTCTACGCGCGGCTCGCCCGCGCCCTGGGCGCGGGGTGGATCGGAGGAGCCGACCCGTCCGCGCCGCGTCGCACGGTCGCCGGCCGACGGGGCGCGGACGCGACGGTCGACCCCCACAACGTCGAGAAGGTGCGCCAGTTGGTCCAGCTGGCGACGGGCGGCCGCGGCGTGGACCTCGCGGTCGTGGCGACCAGCGCCGGGTCGGCCGTCCCGCTGGCGGTCTCGCTGGTCCGTCGCGGCGGCACCGTTAATCTATTCGGCCTCCCGGAGGCCGGCAGTCACCTCGAGGAGGACCTGCAGCAGCTCTACCTGCGGGGGGTCAAGATCATCCCCACGTATGCGACCACCGAGCGGGACATCTCGGAGGTCCATGCGCTCCTGGCGGCGAAACGGCTCGAGGTACATGACCTCGTGACGCACCGATTTCCGCTCGAGAAGCTTCCCGAGGCGTTCCAGCTTGCCGCGCAGCCCGACAAGGCCCTCAAGGTGATCGTCACCGGCCCCGCCTTTTCGGGGTAGGCACTGGTCAGGCCTCCGCGGCTTCTCCCAGCACCTCGTGGCTCACTCGATGGCCCGCCCTTACCCGGGCCCGAGGACCGACGATGGAGTGGAGGACAGAAGCCCCCGGCTCGATGTTCGCTCTATCGAGAATCACGGAATCCTCTAGGTAGGCCCCGGCCCCCACCACTACGTGCGCCGAGATGGTGACCGACCCCCCGAAGGTGGCCCCGTCAACGCTCGCCGATGGGTCGACGGCGACCGGACCCTTGCCGGTGGTTCCGCCGGGGATGGCGCGACGCCCTCCCCGGCCCGCTTCGAACAGGTAGCGTTGAGCCCGAAGCAGGCGCTCCGGTGTGCCCGCGTCCTCCCAGAAGCCCGTGGCCCGGTAGGCGTACACTCGCCCCGGCAACAACGTGGGCACTACCTCCTGTTCCCAGCTGACCGGGACCCGGTCGGGGATGCGTCCCAAGACCTCGCGTTTCCAGATGCTGAGCCCCGCGTTGATCCATCGGGACGGGGCTTCTTCGCGACGGGGCTTCTCGACGAATCGTAGTATCCGATCATCTCCGTCGAGCTCCGCCACCCCGTATGGGCTCGGGTCCTCCACCTCGACGAGCGTCATCGTGCCTACCCCGCCGCGCTCCGCCTGCCGCGCGAGCAACGCCGCCGAATCGAACCCGGCAATCACATCCGAGTTCAACAACAGGAACGGGTCGGACATGTCACCTCCTGCATTCCGCATGCCGCCCCCCGTACCGAGGGGTTCGACCTCGGCGACCATCCGCACCGGGATCTTGGGCGGATGCTCGGTGACGTACCGCCCGATTTCGTCGGCCTTGTACCCGGTGGCGAGCACCGCCTCGTCGACCCCCGGCGGGAGTTCATCCAGCACGTGGTACAGCATCGGCTTGCCGGCAATCGGGATGAGCTGCTTCGGCACGGAGTAGGTGACGGGTCGGAGGCGAGTTCCGAACCCCCCGATCAGAACGAGCGCCTTCATCCGGCTTGCCAGGGCCCCCGTTCGACTTTATGACTTTGCACGAGCGGGATACACCCGGGCCGGTTCGCGGGCCGCCTTCTGGCGACTCGGAGTCGAGAGGGGACGCCGATCCCACGCATTGAAGACGCTCTCGTCCGCGAGCGCGACGCGGTGGACCGACCGGAATCGCTCCCGGAGCCGACGCTCAAGTTCTTCCGGCTCAACCGACGGAATGTTACCGAACAGTGTGGCCATGAGACGGAACAGGTAGACCGACAGCGGCGCCGGATCGTCAGCGGGCCGGGTCGGGAAGAGCGTAGCGATCGATAGCCAGCCTTTCGGATGCAGCACCCGAATGGCTTCGTCCAGTGCGAGGTCCATGTCGGGGCCGGACGGGATATCGTTGAAGATGACCCCGGTCGCGATGCCGTCCTTGACCGGGATGTTGAGATGAGAGCCGTCGAGAATCGTGACCTTCCGATTGTCGTACTCGAAAGAGACCTGGGGGGGCTTGACGAGAAAGAGCCGACCCCGGGCGAGCCGACCGGAGATCCGGCGCAGAACCGTCTGACGGACAGGGTCGAAGAAGGGAGAGGTCACCACGACGATCGTTCCCTCGAGGTCCTCGGTCTGAGGCGCCACGTGGGCCGTGAGGTAGTCCGCGTACTCCTGGAGAATCGTGAAGATCGCCTCTCGGAGCATCGCCTCCCGCTGGCGACGTCCCTCCGGACCGATCGCATAGACCCGCTTCTTGGGGCCGCGATGGCTATCGGACCACCGGCTGCGGACCTGCGCCTGCTCCTCCATCGACCGGAGGACGCGATACAGGTTGCCCACTTCGACCTGGAAACCAGCCGAGGTCAACTCTCGCTGGATAGCGTAGCCGTGGAGCTCCTTCCCGTGGAGCGCGCGGAGCACCGCACGCTCCAAGACATCCTTTCGCACGAGGGACGGTATAATCTGTTCTACATATAGTCGTTTGCGACAACCTCAATATATACTCCCGAGGGCCTAGAAACAGCATGCCGAGTATCACGGTACTAGGAATCGCGGGCAGCGAACGCGAGGACTCCCGGGCACGAACCGCCCTTCAGGTCGCCCTCAGGGCCGCTCGCAAGGCCGGCGCCAAGGTGGAGGTCCTGGACGTATCCAACCTGGACGGACGAGCCAGCACGGTCCATGACCTTCCTCAGGAGGAAGTCGCTGACCGTGTGGGGACCGCGGTGGCGAACGCGGATGCCTTAATCGTGGCCACGCCCACGTTCCACGGTGGCATCAGTGGGCCACTTCGGGCGATCCTCGAATCAATCCCGAACGACGCGATCGCCGGTAAGGCCACCGCCCTTGTCTCTGTTACCGGAGGTTCAGCAGACCGTGGAGATCCCCTCGAACCCCTCCGCCAGCAACTGCAGGGTCTGCGGGCCTGGGTCGTGCCCAACCGAGCGGTCGTGCCGTTTGCGTTCCGCGCCTTTGACCGCGCGGGAAATCCCACGGACCCGGAGGTTCGCGAGCGACTCGAGACCGTTGGTCGAGAGGTCGCGCGATACGGTCGCCTCCTACAGGAGATGCGCCCGGACTCGGCCGCCCCGGCCCCGGTCGTGGCGGCTACCACGACGCCAATCGTCCTCTCGCGGGGCAGACGGGCTAGCTAATCTCGCCCGCCGAATCCACCCCTTCCCTCGCCGGCCCCCGGTCGCCGCGATGTCTCTAGGTCTCCGCCGCTGGGCGGACCAATCCGAACGGCGTCGTGCGAATCGACGTTGGACAGAACCATAAATCGACCCCCCGGCCCACAGCCGTCGTAGGGGGTGGACCAAGTTGCCGTCGCTGTTCGTGACGTGTCGCCGATGTCGATTCGACTTCCCGAGCGGGATTGCGCTCACTGGACCGTTGGGGACCCTGACCATCTTTGGAGTCCGGCATCGGTGCCCCCGCTGTCGGTCCGAAGAGAGTTACTTCACCCCAGAGTACCATCTGGCGGCCGGCGCGAAGCTCCCCGAGGGCCCCACGCCCGTGGCCTTCTCCCTTCCCGCGAGCTCACCGGTTGCGCCGCACCCTTCCCCGGGGGATCGTCCCTCGGACCGCATCGGTCGAAACGCGTTCGGCTGGCTAGGGGGACCCCGGGTGGTAGAGGCATGAATCCCACATTCCCCTTGGGCGTGCAGGATGCCGGTGGGTCGGAATCGTCACCTATTTCAGGGATTTCCGATGATTTGACCGAGAGTGCGTCCGGAATGGATGAGACCCTCGACCCGAAGATCGACTCTGGGGCGCGAGCCGAGGCTGCGCCGGGGCGGATCGCCAAATCCAGGGAGGAGAGCCTCGAGCCCGCATCCCCCGCCATCGAAGCGCTCACCGTGGACCTGTGGTACACGTTGATCTATCCGACCCCGCAAGTTCGAACCGCCATCGAAGGCGCTCGACAGGCGGTGTGGGCGGAGGGGCTGCGGCAAAGCGGGTGTTCCACTCGGCGAGCCCAAACGTGGGCTGCCCGGATCGAGCGCGCGGCCGAAGCGGCTGAATTGGAAGGATGGAGTCCCTCGTGGAAAGAACGGGTAGACCGATGGAGTCGTCGCATTGGGGTGCCGCTCGACGCCGGTCAACTCGGTGAGCTGTTCCTAGCGCGGGTTCCTCTGGAAAAGGTGCGCGTCGCCCCCGGTGCGGAGAAAGCATTGGACCGACTGAGACGGCGCGGCTTCCGCCTGGCCATCGTGTCGAACGTTACTCACGAACCTCCGCAAGCGATCCGAGGGCTTCTGACGAAACACCGGCTGGGCCGACGATTCGACGCAGTGATTCTGTCGACCGACGTAGGACGCGCCAAGCCCCGGCGAGAGCCGTTCCGGCGCGCTCTGTTGCAGCTTGGCGCGGCGCCGGGGCGTACGGTGCATATCGGCGACGCGGCCGCCGATTTCCAGGGAGCCCGCGGGGCCGGCATCCGGCCCCTGCTGTTTACCGGACTGAATCGATGGAAGCCGGAGAAACTCCGGAGGGCTTACCGACCGTGGATGCGGGGAGCGCTCAAGGTCAGCCGGTGGGAAGATGTCCCTCGCGCCGTCGCCTTTTACGAGACGCTTCCCACCGTACCCCGCTCGGTCTAGTTCGGTTTGAATTCCCGCACCCCCCAGCGCAGAATCCTTTTTCCCCCGGGGCTGTCCGGCCTCGGTCGAGCCGATGCCCGAGGAGTTCGATGCCGTGGTGATCGGCGCCGGTCACAATGGCCTGGTCGCGGCCGCTTACCTCGCGAAAGGCGGTGCCCGTACTCTGGTCCTTGAACAGCGGGGACTGGTCGGCGGGGCCGTCGTGACCGAGGAGCCCTGGCCGGGCTTCCACATCAGCACGTTCTCCTACGCCGCTGGGTTGCTGCGGCCCCAGATTGTGGCCGACCTGGAACTCCCCCGCTTCGGCTACCAGACATTTCTGCTCGACCCGGAGATGTTCGTTCCGCTTCCCGGCGAACGGTCGCTCACCCTGTGGAACGACGACGACCGATCCTCGAAGGAGATCGCCAAGTTCTCCACCCGGGACGCGAGGGCCTATCCGAAGTACTCCCAGTATTGGACTGAGGTCATCGAGCTCCTCGATCCCCTGCTCCTGTCGGCACCGGTGCCGCTTCCCGAACTTCTCGAGGTGGTGCCTCATGACCGCGTGGACAGCCTCGTCCGGGACCTATTCCTCCGCAGCGCGGCGGACATGCTAGACGAGTGGTTCGAGTCGGAGGAACTGAAGGGGGCGCTCTGCACGAGCGCCATCATAGGGACGTTCCTCCCTCCGGACGCTCCTGGCACCGCCTACGTATTGGCCCACCACAAGCTCGGAAACGTCGAAGGGCACCCGAAATCCTGGGGACTCGCCCGAGGCGGGATGGGGGGCATCGCCCAGGCCCTCCGTCGGTCGGCCGAGCATTTCGGCGCAACGGTTCGGACGGACGCCCGGGTGCGGCGCATCCTCGTGCGCGACGGGCGGGCCGTGGGCGTCGAGACAGAGCTCGGGGAGCGCATCGCCGCGCGGGCGGTCGCCTCGACCCTCGACGCTCAACACACGTTCCTTGGCCTGCTTTCGCCGGACGTCTTGGAGCCGTCTTTCCGTCACCGCGTCGAATCGATTCGGAGCCGCGGGTCAGCGCTCAAGTTCAATGCCGCGCTCGACGGACTACCGGACTTCCGCGCGGCGCCGGGAGTCCCCGGCCCGCACCATCGGGGCTTCGTCGACATCATCCCGAACATGGACTACGCCCGGACCGCCTACGATGACGCGTGGCATGGACGGTTCTCCCGCCGGCCGTTCATGGACATCGTCTTCCAAAGCGTCCACGACGATTCGGTGGCGCCTCCGGGCAAGCACACGATGAGCTGCTTCGTTCAATACGCCCCCACGGAACTGACGGGAACCACATGGGACGCGGCAAAGCCGGACGTCGCGAACACCGTTCTCGATACGATTCAGGAGTACGCCCCGAACATCCGGAAGGTCGTTCGGAACTGGCAGGTCGTCTCGCCGGCGGACATCGAATCGACCCTCGGGATGACCGGCGGGAACATCTTCCAGGGCGACATCACCCCGGACCAGATCTTCACCTTCCGCCCCCTACTGGGTTGGTCTCAGTACCGGACCCCCGTCGGAGGCCTCTATCTGGCGGGGTCGGCCGCCCACCCGGGCGGGGGTGTCCTAGGGGCCCCGGGGCACAACGCCGCTGTGGCGATCCTCGAGGACCTCGGGACAGGCCGCCACTCCCGGGGCTCGTGATCCCCACTTCGACCACCCCGATCCTCGGACCAGGTCCCGGGAAGCTCGGCGAGTGGCGTCATTCTTTATCGGCCGGGATCATGCCGCCGGGCGCGGGGCGAAATGAACCGTGACCCGGCCGCCTCCTCGCCCACCGAGACCGAGCGGCTGCCGGTGATGACCCACTACGTTCTGGGGCTGCTTCGACGAGCGCCGGAGGCACCCGCAATCTCCGACGCGGAGGCGGAGCGGATCCAAGAAGCCCATCTGGGACATCTCCGGCGTTTGCGGGAGACGGGAGAGCTCATCGCCTCGGGTCCGTTTGAGGAGAACGGCGATCTTCGAGGAGTCCTGATCTTTTCCACGTCCTCGGTGGAGCGCGCCCGGGATCTCTCGAGGCCGGACCCCGCTATCACGAACGGCCGTCTGGTCCTCGACCTTTACACGTGGTTCGCGCCCGCCGGACTCCGCGTCGCCCCGGCGCCGCCCAATCCCACCGACCTGGACTTCCTGACCGATTAACGACGAGGAGCGGACAGGGTAGCGGGAGGCAGGCCGTCCCTTGGCCCATCTCGCACCCGATGCCGTTTGCGCTCTCGTGGGACCCACCGATGACGGTCCATGCGGACTCGGTCTCCGTGGAACGTCACGCCCTCTATCTCCAGTCGCAAGCGCTGCTCTTGGCCCTCTTCACCTTGTAACGCGATTCGCCCGCCAGCACCCACCACCCGATGCCACGGCAATCCCCATTCCCCCTGCAACGCCCGCACGGTGAGTCGGGCGGCGCCGGGGAAACCCGCGGCTTCCGCCACCTCGCCATAGGTGATGACCTTCCCGCGGGGAACGCGCGCGATTACCCGGCGAAAGAGTGCGAGTGTGCTCAAGCCTTCGCCACCTGTGCCGAATGCACTCCTTGCCGGAGCGAACCCAACTTTTACTCTGTTGCTCAGCGAAGCCAAGGGAGGGAGGTGAGCTAAGGGTTCGATTCCACACGTGAGAGTTGCGCCCACCCTTGCCGGTCCAGAAAGGGTGCCTTGTGCCTACAAGGGGTACCTTCTTGCGGGGGGCTCGGTGAGGAAGACTACCTGTCGACCGTCAGTACGATTCTCGGTCCACCGTCGCCTTTCGACCAAACGGTCCCAATTTCTGACAGGGGAACGGGTTGGACTGCAACCTCCCAACGCCGATCCGCTGCGGCCCTGAAGAGGCGCCCTAACATGGGGACCAGACCCTGGATTGAAACGCTGCCTGTCCCGCTGCCCATGAGCGAGATTCCTGACGATCGCAGAACTGCGCTCGGCAATGTGATGCTACCGCCCGCAACCGAGCCGATCGAGACGTAGCGAAGGGGACGATCATTGGGTCCGTGCCGGGCGGCAGCGACCAGGAGCTGTTCTGCGCTCGGCCCCCAGAGATAGTCGAGGACCACGTCCACGCCATGGCCGAACACCGTTGCGAGGTTTTTCTCGAGGCTCTCGGGCTCAAGACCCAGCGGGATTATGGTGTCGGCACCCAACTGCTTCACGGCCTCGAGTGCTTCGAGATTGCGACCCGTCGCCACGACCTTTTGGGCCCCGAGATGCTTCGCCACCTGGATGGCGAGACGGCCCGCCACCCCCGTCGCGCCGTTAACGAGGACGGTCTCTCCTTGACGGAGCCGCGCGCGCTCCTCGCATGCCGCCCAGCAGGAAATGCCCGGGTTGGCCAACGCGGCTGCCTGCACGTCCGACAGAGTGCTTGGCAAGATGAGGCAGCGATTCACGTCGACTACGGTCTGCTCTGCAAGGCTGCCGTACGGGGGCCGGGGGAACGCGAAATAGACTCGGGTTCCATCCTCCCGCCGACCAACCCCATCGATTCCAGCGACGAAGGGGAAGTCCGAGGGGGAATCGTAGTGGGCGCCGGAGGCCCTGCTCTTGGTTGTTCTACTCAGCGCCGAGCCGGCGACTTTGAGCAACAACTCCCCTTGGCGGGGGGAAGGGTCGGGAAAGTCGAGGTAAGCTGGGGATTGTCCACGTTCGCCCACGACCGCGGCCTTCATCGAACCGCGGAAGCCCCCCGAGCAATTTAGATTGGAGCGCCAGAATCTTGGGGGTCCCCGCGATCATTCGCCGACATGAGTCTCGATGTGAAAGGGGCGCCTTGCCCGTCCCAACGCCCGACCTTCACGCCACCGACCTTTTCGAACAGAGGGGGTTGTTCCCGCAGGGGTCGGGGCTCGCCGGACGCGTCACCTCGACGTGAACGTCGGGGGAGCGAATTGAGGAGAATCCAGCCAAGGGAGGGAATCGAACCCCCAGGAAACGGATCTGCAGTCCGTCGCATTTGCCATTCTGCCACCTTGGCGCAAGCCGACGGAGGCCGTCAGGGCTAAAAATGGTCGGGATGCA
>JASHQC010000089.1 GCA_030037735.1 Thermoplasmata archaeon | reverse complement strand
GCACCAGCTCTGCGGGAGCGACTGTTGGCGGCGGCGGGGGCGGCGGAGGGGGAGGAGGGGGAGGGGGCGGCATGACGGTGAACACCGGCGCTGTCGACGGCGCCGACGGTGCCGACGCCGGACGAACTTCCACCGGGACGGGAGCCTCAGGGGGTAACGGCGGAACGACGGCCGGGGGGACTGGACCGACGGCCGGGAGCTCCGGAGGGATCACGGAGACCGGGGTCGGCGCAGGAGGAACTTCTGTCGAGGGGGGCGGAACCACCATTTCCACGGAGGGTTCGGCGGGCGGAACCACCACAGGCACGAAGACAGGAGGTTTGGGTCTCTCGGTCACCTCGCCGGCGTGGTAGGCGCCGATCATGTGGTCCGCGAGGGACCGGGTCTCCCGGAGCTGGCGGAGAGCATCGTCGTACCGGTGGTCCGCCAGCGCGGTGAGGATGGAGCGGACCCCCTCGTGCATCGGCTTCACGTCGACGCCGACCTCGATCAGGTCCCGGATGTCCTGATCCAGGTTGAGCACCGATCGACGGATCTCGTATGCGACCTCCTCAGGGGGAAGTCCCAACACCTCGCGGGATTCGGCCTGGGCGGGCAACGCCACGCCACCCGACGGAATGGTAACACTCAGGTTGATGTCGAGGCCATGAGGCGACATTCGGTACGGATGGAGGTGGATGTCGTGCGAGCTGCCGCGGAATTTCTCGACACCGATCGCGTACTGCGTCCGTCCCTCGGCCTCCCATCGGAACAGCCGCATCTCGCCCCGGGCCAGAAGGTACTCCTCGGACTCCTCCCCCGCGACGGGCGCCTCGAGCGTGAGGAGCGTCGTCGTGCCGAGGTCGGAGAGGAAGCGGAGGAAGGTCTGGGCGCCCTGGGTCAGGTCGATGCCGGGCATGCAGAAGTACTGAAGGGCGGTCAGGGAGTCGATTACCAGCCGCTTGTAGTGACGGCGCCGGACCTCCTGCCGAATGGTCGGTTGCAATGACGTCATCGTGACCTCCACGCTCTCGAACTCCGGCGTTTGGCGGATGGTCAACGGAACCTGGGCGAACCGGATCGCTGCGCGAGCGGAGGAGATGTCCTTGAACGGGATGCGCTCGTAGCGCATCACGTCCGGAACGGCATCGAAGACGTAGACCTGGTCCAGCTCGGGGCCCATCGCTTGGTGGTCCCGCTTCACTTCGTTCGGAGGCTCCTCGAGGGTCACGTAGAGGACCTCCTCCCCCCGCCGGACACCCTCTATGAGAAACTGAAGCGCCAAGGTGGTCTTGCCGGAACCCGGCGGGCCGACGACGAGGTAGGGGCGGTGAGGCAGGAGCCCACCGGCGAGCATCTCGTCGAGCTCGGGAATCCCAGTGGAAATGCGCTCTAGGACGGGTACGGATCGCGGATCATTCGCCACCACATCCGACACCTTACCCGGGGCGAACCGAGACCGCCGGTCGCTTGTACGTGCTGGAGAAAGGGGGCGAAACGCAGATAGTCGTTTCCGTCTGCGCGTCGCCCGTCCAGTCGGCTAGGGCGGCTCGCGGCAGTGCGAAATACCGGGTCCGCGCAAGACATCGCCATGCCGACGGCCCGGTCGCCCGGAATGGCCCAACTGTCCGAGTGGACGCGGGCTTTTCCATCCCACTTGCGCGGCGGCTTCGCTGCTGGGCGGGCCCTCGAGTTTCGATGGCCCCGGGGCGTGGACCGGTGCGTCATGGTCGGGATGGGAGGGTCCGCCATCGGGGCTGACCTGTTGCGTTCGTTGACCGATACCGAGACTGACCTCCTGTTGCAGCCGGTCCGGGAGGCCACCCTCCCGCGGTGGGTCGGACCCTCCACTTTGGCGGTCGCTGTAAGTTACTCGGGAGAAACGTGGGAAACGCTGTCCGCGTTTGATGAGGCGGGCCGGCGCGGCGCTCCGCGGTTAGCGGTAAGCTCTGGGGGACGCCTCCAGGAGCAGGCCCACTTGGAAGGTGTCCCCCACCTCGCCGTGCCTCCCGGTCTTCCCCCCCGGGCGGCACTGGGACACTTGCTGGGGGGTCTCCTCGGGCTGTTCGATCCTGTGTTCCCTGCGTCGAACCGGGACCGGTTGGACCGAGCGTCGAAAGTCCTCGTAGCCAATGCGGAAAGATTGTCGGTGTCCGACGGGCCGCCGGCGCGTCTCGCTGCCCGCATCGGTGCCCGTCTGCCGTGGATATGCACTTCTCGCGACCTGGCTCCGGTCGCTCGGAGATGGACGACGCAGATCGAGGAAAACTCGAAGAGGCTCGCTCACTGGGACGTGCTCCCGGAGAGCATGCACAACGCGATCGTGGGTTGGGATGCGCTCATGCGGAAAGAGGCCGGCCATTACTTCGTCCTTCGGCTCGAGGGATCCGGGGACGAGTCGGCGGTCCAAGAGTTGTCCGAGTACCTCGCCGCCCTGCTGACGCGTCGGAAGGTTCCGGTGGCGGTGGTTCGCTTCGAGGCCAGCGACCGCCTGGAACGGATGCTTTCCGCTGTCCAATGGGGAGATTACCTCAGCCTCGCGCTGGCGGCGCAGGGCGGCGTCGATCCGCTCCCGATCGACGCGATCCGACGCATGAGGCTACGGTTTGGGCCGGCAGGGGCCGGCCGTGAAGTCTCCCCGGCCGACCAGCGCTGAGCTCAAGTTCCTGCGGGGTCGTCCCTCAGTGTGCCCATCTCCCGAGCGGACTTCGACCGCGGGAAGAGCCCGGCATCGTGGGAGGATGCGATCCAGGGTTTCCTGAACTCTCACCCGAGCGAAGCGTTCGGCGTGCTCGAGCTGGCGAAAGCGATTGAGTTCCCGATCGGGCCTGTCACGGGAGTGCACAGCCTTCACGCGATCCTTCACCGGATGGCCGCGCAAGGAAAGATCGATGAGCGCATCGTCCGGACCGAACGGCGGGCCGAGGCATTCTACGCCAGCATGGGATGACCGGTGATCACCGTTGGGGTCGGCGAGAGGAAACCGCTCGTGGGGCGGTGGATCCCGTCGCTTCGCGCCGCGGAAAGCGCTAAAGAAGGGCCCGGCTCCCCTCGGTCGGGTGCTGAGGTAGCCTAGCCCGGCCAAGGCGCCAGATTCGAGATCTGGTGGTGCGTATGCATCGCGGGAGTTCAAAGGGACGCCGGGGGCGAGCCCCGGCTCCGGAACCTCTCCCCCTCAGCGCCTCTCCCACCGTCCGGATCGAACTCGAAGTGACTCGCGCCAGCCACTCCGACCGCCACACGGTACAGGTCCCCCGTGGAACGGTGCTCCGTGCGGTCCTCCGTTCGATTGGCCAGTCGGCGGAAGGAAGTGCCGTGCTGTCCGGGGACCGGCCGGTGCCGCTCGACCTTCCGCTCGAGAAGAGCGAGCGATTTCGGGTCATACCGACCTTCTCGGGTGGCTGAAGGCCCATCGGTGCTTTCCGGAGGCGAGGCGAGTGACTATAGCCCCTCAACTCCATTGGCGATGGGGAAGGAGGAGTTCGCCGACGGGATGACGGGACAGTGCGCGGTCTGCGACGCGGCCGTTCCGGACACCGCCGCCCAATGCTCGACATGCGGTTTTCCGATGGCAATGTCCGAGCTCGCCGCCCGGCTCATGGACGAGCTGCCGGAGCCCGAGGCCGCCACCCCACCCAATCGGCCCGGGCCGGACGCTGAGGCCAAAATCCGGACGCGAGACCGGCTGGCTTCCCCCGCCGGACGGGACCCTCAGGTCGAGGTGGTGAACCGGATCGCCCGCGACGTCAGCCACGCGGTCTCCCTCCTCCAGAACTTGGGGGGCGACGGCGCCGACATCTCGAACGAGCTGGCGCAAGCGGCCTTCACCGAGGCGGAGGGTCGAGTCGGCGAGGTGCTGGTGCTTCTCCGGGACGCCCAAGGGCGGGTAAGCATCCGGCTGAAGGAGCAGTTCGACTCGCGACTGAAGCAGCTCGAGGATCGCCAGACGGCGATGATCACCTCCGGCGTGTCCGTCAACCTTCGCACCGAGATTGACCGGATCCGGACCGACATTCGGGCGGGCCGACGTGAGGCCGCGTTGCAACGGATCGAGCTCGTCGACCGAAATCTGTCCGGGATGGAGAGCGATTGGCGCGGTCTTCAGGGGCTACTTCGCCAGATCGAGGCACTGCGCGAAGCTGCCCGCCTTCTCGAGCTCGACGTCTCGGAGCCGGACGATTCGCTCCGTCAGGTGCGAGTGATTCTCGCCCAGCCAGCGCTCGATGTGAGCGCCTTGGACCACGCGGCGGAGCTCGCCGCGGAGGCCGTTATGCGTCTCCACGATTCGATTCCCATCGCGCTCGAGGAATTCCTCGATCGACTGTCGAGTCAGGTCATGACGTGGCCTCCGACCTTCGAAGGACGCCGGCGGGCCACGGACCTGGAGCGCGAGGCGCGGAAGCTGTTGAAGGCGAACCGACTGGTCGAAGCTACGCAGCGCGCCACCGAGCTCCAGCAGTTGATTGTTGCGACGGGAGTTCCGCCGGCCCCCTTGGCCACCGAAGAGCCGTCGCCACCTCGCATGGAGGTCCAGCCCCCGGTTGTGGTTCGACCATTCGACCGAACTCCGGTCCGTAAGGCCGAGCGGATCGATCGGCCCCAACCACCTCCTAGGACGCTCGTTTCCGAGCCCCCTCGCCCGGAGGCGCACCCGGCACCGGCTCAACCGGCCGAAACGCTGGCGCCACCGGCCCCGCCGCGCGCGGACGCCGTCCGCGCGCTCGTGGCCCAGGCCCGAGAACTCGCGGCACGAATCCAGCGGCTGCCCAGTGACAGCGATCTCGCCCGCGCTGCCGCGGTCGAGATCCGGAATGCCACCGAGCTCTTGCGAGAACGGAAGATGGATGAGGCCGAACGGACCCTTGCAGACTTGAGGGACCGGCTCGACCGGGCCCTCACGGTGAAGAAGCGATGACCCCGACTTGGCCGGCGCGTACCAACACAGTTCTCGTGGCCCGGGTGCAAGGCATCGTTCGGCTGGGCGAAACGCTGAGCGCCGAGGGAATCCCGTACGACGCGGCGGCGTTCGTGGGAGAGGTGCGTGGACAGATCGCCAAGCGCGACCTTTCCGGGGCGATTACCACCGTTCGACGAGCCGAGGCACTGCTCGACAAGACGCTCCGCGACTGGACGTGGCTCAAGGAGCTGCTGACCCGGGTGGACGAACTACGTGATCTTGCTGCCCGGAGCGGCGTGGACCTTGAGGTCGTCGACCAACGGATTGGGAACGCCCGTCAGCAGCTCAAGACGCTGCCGCTCGCCGAAGGCGCCCTCGAGAAGGCCGCCGCCAGCGCCTCGCTCGCGTTGGTGGTGCTCAACGACACCCTGCCCAAGTTCTACACCCAGGAGTCTCAGCAGCTGGCCAAGTCCATCTATGAAGCCCGGGAGCGGGGAGAGGATGTTCGAGAATCGGGTGCCCGCCTCGCGCAGCTCTTGCAGGCGCTCCGCGAGGGCCGCTTACCGGACATCGGGCAACGGTTCATCGAACTCCGGCGCGCCGTCACGCGGATCCCGAGAGCCCCGGCCGTTCCTCCGAAGATGCAGCAGCGCGAGGAAGAGGAGATCCTCCTTGAGGCGCGCAACCTGGCCCGTCGGTTGAACCGGATGAAGTACCGGGCTCGAGATGCACAGGGCGCCGCCCGGCTCATGAACCAGGTCCGGGCCGCGCTCATGGAGGACCGGCGCTACGGCAGCCCCGAGGAGGAGCTCGAAGAGCTCTGGGGAGAAGTCGACCGGCTGGCCCGTGAACGGAACGATGCCTTGGCCACGCCCCCGGTCCCAGGCCACGACAACGCGGACGAAACCGACGACAATCCCGCGGATGCGCCGGTCAGCTTTCCCCCGACCCGCCGAAGCCGAGGCCCTTCGGCGTAAGACTTATATACCCATCGCAAGTCGTTTATAGTCCTTGTCTCGCCGGGCGGGCCGCGGCACAGGTCGAGGGCGCGACGTGGGCGTTGTCACGGCGATAACCCCCACCGGCCACGTGACCGCCCGCACCGCGGGAAATTGGGTGCCGCCCGAGGGAACCAACGTGGTCGATGCGACGGGACGGTTCTCCGGTCGGATCGTTCGGGTGTTCGGACCGGTGGCGCGACCGTACGTTTCGGTGCGGCCCCGGCGACCGCCGAGAGAGGCGGACGCGGCGATGTTGCTGGGAGCGACCTTAGTAGAAGCAGAGGAAATGCATGGCGCAGCCTGACGAAGTGGCAGGGAACGCGAGCAAGCCAGCCAGCCAACCGAGTGACGTCGTCGTGCCGACCCGGTGCTCGAACTGCGGGTCGACCCACCTGGCGCGCGATTACGAACGGGGCGAGCTGGTCTGCGACGAGTGCGGGCTCGTGCTTGAAGAGGGGATGATCGACCAAGGCCCGGAGTGGCGTGCCTTCGACGCCGAGCAGGGGGAGAAGCGGACCCGGACGGGCGCCCCCACGACGCTCACCATCCATGACAAGGGACTTTCCACGGAGATCGGCTGGAAGAACCGGGACCCGTACGGAAAATCGATCCCGACCCGCAACCGGGCCCAGCTCTACCGGCTCCGAAAGTGGCAGCGCCGGATCCGGGTCTCGAACGCGACCGAGCGCAACCTGGCGTTCGCGCTCGCGGAACTGGATCGGCTCGCCTCCAGCATGGCGCTTCCCCGGAACGTTCGGGAGACGGCGGCGATGATCTACCGGAAGGCGGTTTCGAGAAACCTGATCCGTGGCCGCTCGATCGAGGGAGTGGTCGCGGCGTCGCTTTACGGAAGCTGCCGGCAGTGTAACGTTCCCCGGACGCTGGATGAGATCGCGAGCAAATCGCGCATCGGACGCAAGGAGATCGGGCGAACCTACCGGTTCATGACGCGAGAGCTCAAGCTGAAGCTCCTGCCCACGCGCCCCCAGGACTACATCCAGCGCTTCTGCTCCGAGCTCAAACTCAAAGGTGAGGTCCAGACGCGGGCCAACGAAATCCTCAAGCTCGCGACCGAGCGCGAGCTCACGAGCGGTCGAGGCCCGACCGGCGTGGCCGCCGCAGCCATCTACATCTCCTCCGTACAGTGCGGGGAGCGCCGCACGCAGCGGGAAGTGGCCGAGGTCGCCGGCGTCACCGAGGTGACGATCCGGAACCGGTACAAGGAGCTCACCGAGAAGCTCGGCCTGCGCGTGATGCTATAGGCCCGCGGCCTCTGGCTCGGGGCACGACATGCCGCGGCGACTTACGCTCGGGGTGCTCGCCTCCGGGGAGGGGACAACGCTCGATGCGCTCGCGGAGCAGGCCGCCGGCGGGCACGTCCCGGCACGCATCGCGATCGTGGTGTCGGACCGTCCGTACGCTCCCGTGCTCGAGAAGGCGCGGCGTCGCGGACTCGCGACGTCCGTTCTGCCGCTGAAGGGAACTTCCCCCGACGAGTGGTCTGCCCGCGCGACCAAGGTCCTGACCGAGGCGGGGGTGGAGCTGGTCGTGTTGGCGGGATTCCTGTCGATCCTACCGCCGGCCTTTACGAAGGCCTGGCAGGGGCGAGCGGTGAACATCCACCCCTCACTCCTTCCGCGGTACGGTGGCAAAGGACTCTACGGAGACAAGGTCCACGCTGCGGTGCTCGCGGCGGGCGATGCCGAGACCGGAGCGACGATCCATCTGGTGAACGACGACGTTGATGGAGGGCCGGTACTCGTCCAGCAGAAGGTGCTGGTCGAGCGCGGCGACACTCCCGAAAGTCTCCGTCACCGGGTCCAGGCCGCGGAGCGCGTCGCGCTCTACTCCGTGATCTCCCGCTTCGCCGAAGGAGACTGGCCCCTTCCCTACCGGGACCCGCCCGGCCGGGCCCGTTCGCGTCGGACGGACGGCGACCCGCTCACCGGGCCGTCGGCCTGAAGCTCCGCCAGCGTCGTCGGATGCGGGGCGGGCATCGGCCCGCGCCACACGTGCCGGCTCGTCTTCGGCGGAAACAGCACTCCCTCGCGGGCTCGACGCAGCACCTCGGCCTTTTCCAGCGACGGTCCGGGGTTCCACCGGTTCAGCTCCATCGCCGAGTTGGAGTAGTCGACCACCCACGCCGGCACCCGGCGGACGCCGAGCCGGCGCAGGGCTTCGTACCGATGATGGCCGTTCAAGATTACGCCCTCCGCCCCGGCGATCCAGATCGGCTCACGCACGAGTCCTTGCGACCGGATCTCCTTCACGAGCCGCTCCACGTCCCCTTCGTCGAACTGTTCGTGTGGATGAAGCGAAGCGACCGGTACGAGCCGGAACGCGGGGGCAGTGCTCACGAGGCCTCCCGGCCTTCCCAGAGGGAGGTAACGGCACGGCGGACGAAGACGCCGGTCATCCGCTTCCGGTAATCCGGCGGATACGCCGTGTTGTGCACCGGCCGGACCGCTCCTTGCACCGCGCGCGCGAGGTCCGCAATGCGGTCGCCCGAAAGGGAACCGCCCACGAACCCGTCGGTGATGGAACGGAATCGCCGTGGATACGTTTCGAGGCCCCCCACCGCGATCTCGAGCGCCGCGAGCGAGTTGCCGTCTCGCTCGAGGGCCACAGCCACGCCGAGCTCGGGAAAGTCGAACGACGGTCGGGGGCGGAGTTTGAGGTAGGCACTCCGGCGGCGACGAGCGTCCGGCGGAAGTTGGACGGCAACGACCAGCTCGCCGGGTCGGAGATGGTGGCGTTGGATTCCATCACCTTCCGCGTTGTACAGGTCCTCCAACGGAAGTCGGCGGTTCCCGTCGGGTCCCGCCAGATCGACCTCCGCCCCGAGCACTTCCAGCGCGGGGGCGAGGTCCCCGGAGAACGTGGCGTAGCACTTCTCTTTCTGCGGGACGACGTAGCAGCGATCCCCGTCGGCCTTGAGACAGTATCCAAGGCTCGCCCGCCAAAAGAGGCTTTGGTTGAAGAAAAAGCAGCGCGTTTCGACCAGCAGATTGCCCCCCACGGTGCCGCTGGCCCGCACGAGCGGCGTCGCCACCCCGTGCACGGCTTGGGCCAACCCCGGGTAATGTGTCGAGATCTCCCGGTCGCTGTCGAGGTCAGCGAGCCGGGCCATCGCGCCGATCCGGTCCAAGTCATGGCCTTGGAGCTCCGGGACCTGGTCGAGCGCGATCAAATGCGGCCGAAGGTTGAGGTGCATCTTGTAATTGGGTAGCAGATCGGTGCCTCCCGCCAGGTAGTCGAACCCGGGGGCCAGCTCTTGGGCGAGGCGCACGGCCTCCTCGATGGACACGGGCCGATGCAGCTCGAACGGGTCCAGATGCATCGCCGGGACCCCGCCGCTAGTGTCCCTTCCAGAGGCGTGACTCCGCGCGCCGCCGGTCCAATCCCTTCAGCACCCGGTCCGGAGTCACGGGAAGGTCGTAGAAGCGGACCCCGATCGCATCGTAGAGCGCGTTCGCCGCTGCCGGCAAGGTCGCGACCAGGGGACCTTCGCCGGCCTCTTTCGCGCCGAACGGGCCCTCGGGGTCGTCGGCGCCCACCAGGAGGCATTCTATCTCCGGCATCTGATGGGGCATGATGATCTTGTAGTCGAGGAGAGACGGGTTCATCAGGCGGGTTCCCCGGTAGTCCATCGACTCCCCCATGAATTGCCCGAGCCCCATGTGGATGGACCCTTGGATCTGGCCCTCCACGGCGAGACGGTTGAGCGGCCGTCCACAATCGAACGCCGCCCACACCTTTTCGACATCGTAGACCCCGGTCTCGTCGTCGACGGTGACCTGCGCCACGTACGCGGCGAACGAATAGGCCGGGGCCGTCCCCGCCCGAGCGCCCTTGAAGCTCCCGCCCACCGGCGGGGAGGTGTACGACCCCGTGGACTGGAGGGCACCGGTACCCTCGAGCGCCTGATGGAGCGCCTCCAGGTACGTCGCGCCGACCTCGGGCCGGTGCTCCACCTCGTAACGCTCGTGACGGACCCGGATCGCCTCCCGCGGGTAACCGGTGAGCTGGTGCGTGGCCTCGATCAGCCGGTCCCGGAGTCCTTCGGCCGCCTTCCGGGCCGCGTTGCCCATCATGAACGTCACGCGGCTCGAGTAGCTGCCGATGTCGACCGGCGTGATGTCCGAGTCCACGGGGCTGACGTGGACCCGGTCCAGCGAGACGCCGATCACCTCGGCGACGATCGCGGCGAGGAGCGTGTTTGACCCCTGCCCGATGTCGGCCTGCATCGAGTGAACGGTGATCCCACCATCCATGTCGGCCTTGAGGTGGACGGTGCACTGGGGCATCTTCGGCGTGAAGTGAATCGGGCTGGCCGACCCCGAGATGTAGAATCCGCAGCCGAGGCCGACACCTTGTCCGTACGGGAGCCGGCGCCATTTGTCCGCCCATCCGCTCCGTTCCCGAACCACGTCGAGGCACTTCCGAAATGAGGTGGAGGTGACGCGGAATTCATTGATCGTCGTGGAATTCGGCGGGAGCGCGTTCCGGCTCCGCAGCTCGAAAGGGTCCAGCTGCAGCTTTTCTGCGAGCTCGTCGAGGCCGACTTCAACCGAGTACCGGATGTTGGTTCCTCCGTGCGCGCGCATCGCGCCGGAGGGCGGCCGGTTCGTGAACACCCGTTGGCCCTTGTACCGGAAGCTCGGCAGGCGGTACGGGCCCATCGCCATGACCCCGTTGTAGTACGTGGTCACCGTTCCGAAGGAGCTCCAGGCGCCTCCCTCGATGAGCGCCTCGATGTCGTACCCGAGCAGGTGTCCCTCCGCATCGGCGGCAATCCGGACGTCGTTGTGGGTGGGATGCCTGCCGTGGTTGGTGTAGAAGACCTCGTCCCGGTCGAAGAGGATCTTGACCGGTCGGCCCGTTTCGAGCGCCAGGGCGGCGCACGCGATCTCGTGCGGAAGCGGGTCGGATTTGCCTCCGAACCCTCCGCCGACTTCCGGTTTCACCACCCGGATTCGATGCATCGGCATCCCGAGCACCTCGGAGAGCGACCGATGGAGGTAGTGGGGAACTTGGGTGGAGCTCCAGACAGTAAGCCGGCCGTCTGGGGTCGCTTCCGCGATCGTGCATTGCGGCTCGGTGAACGCGTGGGTGACCCCGGCAAACGAGGCCCGGACACGAACCGTGGCGGCCGCGGCGCGGAACGCGGCGTCCACATCGCCGAAGTGTTGGACCACTTCCTTCTGAAGGTTCGAGTGATTGAGCCCCTTCTCGTGGATCGGCGCATCGACACGCTCGCGCCCGACCCGCGGATCGGCGTACTCCGGGAGCGGCTCGATCTCGACCTCCACGGCGGCCAGGGCCCGCTCCGCGGTCAGCTCGTCCTGTGCCGCCACGGCGGCGATGATGTCACCGATGTACCGGGACCGGTCCACCGCGATGGCCGTCTCGTCCCTCGTGATCGGCAGCACGCCGAACGGCGTCGGGTATTTCTCTCCCTTCAGCACCGCGAACACGCCCGGCATCGCGCGGGCTTTCGTGGTATCAACGCGAACGAGCCGGGCATGTGCCCAGGGGGCCCGCAGGAGCTTCCCCACCAGCATCCCGGGCCGCTTCAGGTCGTCCGTGTACTCCGCCCGGCCGGAGACCTTCAGCGGGCCCTCGATGTAGGGGATCGACCCTCCGAGCAACCGGAGGTCTCGCTCGGGGGTCGTCGCCATGTTATCCGGAACCCCCGGGTCGGGCCGCGAGGATCGCTTCGATGATCTTCGTGTAGCCGGTGCAACGGCAAAGGTTGCCGGAGATTGCATCCACGACCTCGACGCGGGACGCGCGGGGATGATCACGGAGCAGTGCGACGGCGCTGAGGACGAAGCCCGGCGTGCAGAAACCGCATTGCGTTGCGCCGTGCTCGACGAATGCCTTCTGCACGGGGTGGAGATTGGTCCCGGAGCTGACGCCCTCGATCGTGGTAATCGCCTTTCCTTCGGAAAGAGCGGCGAGCGTGAGGCAGGAGAGGGTCGGTCGGCCGTCAAGGAGAACGGTGCAGCACCCGCATGTGCCGAGGTCGCAGCCCCGTTTCGTGCCGGTCAGGTTGAGGTCCTCTCGCAACAGGTCCAGGAGGATGCGTTCGGGAGGCGACGGCACCTCGACGGGTTGCCCATTGATCGAGAGGCGGAGCACACGCTGGGTGGTCACGGGGACAGCTCCCGTACCTCGGCCCGTCGTCGGCCGGGCGAGGTATGTCGGGGCGTCTGCGAGAGCGATCGGATGATCTCGGCGACGACCGCGACGGCGATCTCGGCGGGGCTTTCCGCGCCGATGGCCAGGCCGATCGGGGCATGGACCCGGGCGATTGCTGACGGCGACACACCTCGGCGACGGAGTTCGGCGAACATGTGAGCGCGTTTCGCCGCGCTGGAGATGAGGCCGATGTATCCCGAAAATTTCTCGAGCGAGATGGCCAACAGCTCGAGGTCTCTCTTGGCGTCGTACCCGAGAAGATACAGGTGAGAAAACTCGGACGGGTCGAAGACACTCCACAGTTCGGACGGGCCCACTGCTTCCCGTCGGTCCGCGTCGGGGAACCGCTCCGCGGTCACCCATTCCGGTCGGTCATCCGCCACGCTGAAGTCGTATTCGAGCGCCGGTAGGAGCCCGGCAATCGCATGGGCCACGTGGCCGCCCCCCCAGAGCAAGAGGTTCGGCCGGGCCGCCACGTACTCGACCGAGATGTCGACCGAGCCGCCACACAAGCTGGGAAGGCCTCCCGGCTTCCAGGCCTGGAGGTCGAAGTGCCATAGGTCCCCCTTCTTCGTGACGAGGGCATTCCGGGCGTGCGCCTTGACTTCCTCCTCGAGGCCCGCTCCGCCGATCGTCCCGACGAACGTTCCGTCGGGCCGGAGGATCATCGTCGCACCGAGCTTCCCTGGGACAGAACCGACGGTTTTCACCACGGTCGCCCGGACGAACGGCACGTGGAGATCCATCAGCCGAACCACTTCTCGGGCCAAGCGGCGATTCACGGCGAATCCTCTCGGTCCGGGTACAGCGCTTGAAATTTCACGAAATCCTGCTCCGTATTGACATTCGCTCGGACGCCGGCGTCTTCCACGGGTACCCGTACGACCTGGGGCCCGAACCCTGGGATCAGCGTTCGCAGAGGGACGTCGGGTCCCAGGCTCCGGAGCCGGGGAAGCACCGGGGGTTCTAGCAAAACGGGGTGGCCTCCGTAGCCCTCGAACGTTGGGATGAACCAGACTCCCATGGCGTCGTGTTCCGCGGCAGTACTGAGCCGACGAAGGGTCATAGCTTGAACGAACGGATGGTCGACCGGCCACAATAGGACCGACATGTCGTCGCCGAGTCCCTCAAGCCCTCGTTGAATCGAGCCGGTCCGGCCTCGAGTCCAATCTGGGTTTTCGACGACGTAGGGCATCGGAGAGGGCAGCGCGTTGCGGATCTCTCCCGAGTGGACCCCGACGACGACACGTGGGACGAAACCCGCGGTGCGGCTGACGCGAGCGAGCCGAGCGACGGCT
>JASHQC010000088.1 GCA_030037735.1 Thermoplasmata archaeon | reverse complement strand
ACGGTCGAGCCGTCCTTGAGTGTGAGCCGTCCGGGGTCCACTCGAGCCACCGGGGTGTCTTCCCGGATCTCGACACGGGATTTCTCGAGGAGGTCGCGGGAATGCCGAATGATTGGCTCCGGAAACCCTTGGAGCAGAGGCATCGGGCCCGTCAGCAGCGTGACCTGAGGTAGCGGCGCGCTCGGGTCCGCGATGGTTGTCCAGTCCGCCGTAGCCACCTCCGCAGCCACTTCGGTGCCGGTCGAACCCCCTCCTACGACCACGACCCGAGGCCGGGACGCTCCCGGCGTCTTCGCGGCCTCCCGTTCCGCTTCGACGAGTCGGGCCGCGAGCCGCATCGCGCCCGTCAGCGAGTAGACCTCTTGCGCGAACTCCTTGGCGCCGGCGATTCCGAAGTAGCTGGGCTCGGAGCCGAGACAGATCACCAGGTAATCGAACGGCAGCGTTCCGTTCCCGAGACGGACCGTCCGGGACGAGAGGTCGATCCCCGTCACGGTGCCCTGGACGAAGCGTGCGATCCGCCCGTCCAACACTTCGGCAATCGGGAGGGCCCACCGTCTCCGGTTCTTGCCGGCGATAGCCATCTCGTCGACTTGGTAAAGCTCGGTACGGAGCACGTGCTCCGGGGATCGATCGACCAGCACGACGTGGACCCGATGGCCCGCGTGGCGGTGGATCGCCTTCGCCACCGATAGCCCGGCATAGCCCGCGCCGAGGATCACGGCCTGAGGGATCGGAGGTTGGGTACTGGTCTTCTGCATGGTCGGTCCTGTCCCGATAACCTAGCGCAGCCGCGGGGAACGAGAGGACCAGGTCCTCAGGCCGCTTAACCTCCTCCGGGTGGGAAGGTTACCGTCCTCCCTCGGCCGCCAACGGCGGCGCCTGTACGGAGAGGTAAAATCCCGGGCGGCGGCGGATTCAGATCGAGGTGGAGCGAGCGATCGGGACTCTCTGGTAAGTGGGGAGACTCAGCAAATGGATCCCGATCACGATCGACCAGAGGAGGATCGGGGCCACGACGACTCGCTCCAACCCGCCCGGCCCGAGGGCGCCCCATTTGTCAGTCGCGAAGAACACGATCGCGACGAGCGTGATGAGGCCCAGGAGGAAGGTGAAGGCCCGGTATCCCTCCCAGCGGGTGTCCCGGAGCATGGCACCCGGCAGGTTGATGAGTGCCAAGCCGGCCGCGATGAACGCGATGTCGGCGGCAACTGTATGGGCGTGGCCGCCCAGCGCCGTGGAGTTCTCGGGGAACACCCCCACCAGGATGGCTCCGATCCCGGCGATGGCAAGGAAACCCAGCCCCAGGGTCCGGCTGAGACGGCGGTTGAAGGCGGAGAGGAGAAGGAAGGCTCCTAGGAGCGTCAGCAGGCCCAGGACAATGACGGAGGCGTTGAAGACGACGGCCCAGGGCGAGTGCGGGCCGCCCAGGTCACTGATGTAGTTCCCGATATCGCTGTATCCGGGGTACTTGAGCTGGACCACGATCATCGCGACGATGAACTGCAGCGACGCGAGGAGGACCACAGCGCCGGCTTGACGGGCACGGACCGGTATCAGAGGACCTAGACCGGGCAACGGGCGCCACCTCTCTCGCGGACTAGACTAGCCCGTATATGTGGTGCTTTGGTGGAACGGCCCGGTGCAGTGAAGGAGATTCGGAGGAACGAGCGACCTATTCCTTGGGCCCGAGCCAGATCTCGTTGCCGTCGGGGTCGAGGAACTTGCACACCCAGCCCCAATCCACCTTCTTCGGCGGAACACTGAACTTTACGCCTTTCCGCTTGAGCTTCTGGTAGGTCCTCTCCATCGACTCGTCCGTCAGAAACAGGATCCCGGTATTTCCCTTCTCGGACTTCGGCGTCGGCTTGCCGAATTCACATAGATGGATGGCGAGACCCCCTCTCTTACGTCCGACGACGACCCAATGGTCCTGGTTCGCGAGGACGTCGAGCCCTAGCTTTCCGTGGTAGAACGCGAGAGCCCGCTTTCCGTTGGAGACCGCGACGGCAACCGAGTACGGCGAGAGCTTCATCGATTGCAGGAACGTCACTTTCCAGATAACAGCTCTCCGCGCAGAAAGGTGCCCTCACGAGCGCCCAGGCGGCTCAAGGCGTGGGCCCTAGGGCCCGGCGGACCCTCTCGGCGGGCGCCACACTTTTGGGTCAAGCGCGGAGACCGAATAGTATATTGAACCTGTTATACTGCAGCGCCTCACCGAGGCGGGGGACCGGACGTTCTCCTTCCTGCGGGGGGACTCAGCCAAGTGTCGACGAGGCACTATCGCCGACAGCTCGAGATGCTGAGGGATTTCCTCAGCGCGGCGCATACGGAGACTCGCAAAACCCCCCTCATGAACCGGGCCAATCTGAATCGAGCCTCCTTCTCGCACTACCTGAAATATTGCATCGAGAACCAGCTTCTCATGACGACGAACGGAGGATACGTAACGACTCCTCGGGCGGAGGAGCTCCTGCAGCGACTCGAACAGGTCCTCGCAAAAGAAGCGGATTTCCGCATCGCGGTTGAACGGCTGCAGCAGGTGGCCCGGTCCGGCGCGTTCAAGGCGGCACCCACGGCCCTTACGTCCGAGAGCCTCGACCGCATCGCGTACTCTGCCCTCGGGATCGAGTTATTGACCACCCGATGGCGCGATCGCGACCGTGGTCGTGACCGGGAGCGGCCGTAAAGCCCCCCGCGGCATGTGGCGGCCCATAAACGGTGTCAAAGGCGGCGCTCGTTCCGGCTCCGGCTCGATCTGGGAATCGTACGTCGACCCGGCAGGGAGCGCCCTTCCCGGAAGCGGGCAACGCCCGTTCGTGCCGGGGGGCGCAGCGCCGGCCGAGCCCGCCGAGCCGCCGATTCCATCGGAGAGCCCTCCATCCCGCCCTATCTTCTCTTGAAGGTCTGCCTGGGTCCTCGTACTACTTGCCGTCGGCGTGAGCCAGCCATACTACGCGGAACTGTCGACGCTCTCCCGTTTCCCAGATTTTGTCGGTTGCCTACTGCTTCCCCTAGCCCTACTCGGAGTACCGTTCTTCTTCGTCCGGTTCAACGGGGGCCGGATGTCAGGCATAGGATTCCAAAGTTCCATCGTTACGATGCGGTTGATGGCCATCGGCGCCGGACTTGGGGGACTATACAGGGCTCTGCAATTGGAGCCCGGCATCCTCTTCGGGTTCTCGACGGTCGGCCTCCCTTCGTCGCGAGCCTTCGCCCTCAGCTCCGCCGCCGGGAAGGCATGAGAGCGCACGACCTCCACCGGGACCGACGAAATGTCCATATCATGCGCCGGTTCGGACAAGGGCAATAACTGTGGCAAGTAGCACGCGTCGCCAGCGCCCCAAGGCGCCTATCACGCGAAGAGGTCAGGCACGGTCGGGTCGATTGCCACGTTGAGCAGCGCGGGCCCCGATGTTTCCCGGAGCCAGCGGAGTCCCTCTTCGAGTCGATTCGGTCGGTCGACGGATTGGGCGGGGACCCCGTAGCCCTTCGCTAGCGCTTCGACGTCGACCCCGGGCACTTGGAGGTAGTCAGCATCGGTCAGCGCCGCGTGAAAGGCCTTGGAGTAACTTCGGAGGATTGCGTAGCTTTGATTGTTCACGACCAAGACCTTGACGGGGATGTGATACCGGGTGAGGGTCGAAAGGCTCTGGATCGTGTACTGGAGTGCCCCGTCGCCGACGACCGCAAGGACCTTGGGGAGCCGGAGACCGAGGCCAATCGACGCTGCGAGTCCCCACCCCAGTTGTCCGCTGCGGGAAGCAAAGTAGCTGTTGCGGCCGTGATACACGCCCATCGACTTGAGGGTGGGCGTGAGCGACACGGCCTCGTCCACGATCGTGTGGTCGGCGAAGAGGCGCGAGGCGGCGTCGAGCACGTAGACGCCCCCCAATCTCGGTGCCGCGCGCGCCACGCGGTTGGCGCGTCCGAAGTCCGGAGGCCGTCGGAACGCCTGCGCCCTCGCAGGAACGAGTGGAAGAAGCCGGGCCAGTTGTCCTTTCACGTTCCCTCGTGCGTGGGCGGCGTGAAGCTTGTGCGCCACCGTGGGATCGGAACCGACGTAGATCAGGTCCTTCCCCGGGAGGAGGGGCGCCGGAGTGTAGGGGTAGAGCGTGAGGTCGGCCCCGACGAGGAGGATCAGGTCGTGGTCTCCGAGAGCCGAATCAATCAGCGCGGAGGCCGGTAGGAGATCGCCGGCGAAGTTCGCGAATGGCAGCGCCACCGGTGCGCGGGAGCAAAGCGGTTCGGCATAGACGGGAGCACCGAGCTTCTTGGCTAGCTCGGCAAGTTCGGCGAAGGCGTCATCGACGTCGACCTCGTAGCCCGCGACGATGGCCGGGTTCGATGCGGCGGCCAGCCGTTCCGCGATGGCCTCGACCGGTTCAGCGAGGGGAGTCGGAGAAGCGGTGGGCAAGTCGGAGGGGAGTCCGACCGCCTCCATCACGTCCATCGGAAGGCTCAGGAGGACTGGGCCCCGAGGGGGTTCCATGGCGTGGCGGAACGCGAGGTCAACCGCGGTATTGACCTCCGAAGAGGAGGTGACCTCGTGGGAATACTTCACCAGGCCAGCGACCATCGAGTCAAAGTTCCCCTGGAGAAGCGGTTCGTACTCGGCATGTCGTTGATCCTGCTGGCCGACGGTGAGGAGCACCGGCGATCGGTTCCGTCGCGCGGTGTCGATGAAGGCGATCGAGTTGCCAAGCCCGGGCGCGGCATGCAAGTTCGCCACCGCTACGGACCCGGTGACCTGGGCCAGTCCGTCTGCGGCGCCGGCGGCGATCGAGTCGTGGAGCGTCAGGTAGTAGTGTTGATGGATGCCTTCGAGGAACGGAAGCTCCGTCGTTCCTGGATTCCCGAAGATCTCGTGGACTCCTCGCCGGGCGAACAGTTCAGAAATCTGCTCGGCGACCTTCGTGGTCCCCACCTCGGATCCTGACCGTGGCGCGAGCGTCTAGGCGGCCTGCATGTCGACCCGGAACTGAGGCTCCTTCCCCGACGCGAATCGCATCACGTTCTTGACCGTCTCCTGGAGGAACCGCATCTGCGCCTCCTGAGTCACCCCGGCGATGTGCGGGGTGAACACCGTGTGCTCGGCCCGGAAGATCGGGTCCTTGAAGTCTGGTGGCTCTGTGGGGTACACGTCAAGCGCGGTCCGAAGGCGGCCCTCTCCGACGGCCCGTGCGAGCGCGGCCGTGTCGACGAGCTCCGCCCGCGCGGTGTTGATGAGCAACGCGCCGGCCTTCATTTGGGCCAGTTGGGCCTCTCCGAGGATGCCTCGCGTCTCCTCGGATAGCGGCAGGTGCAGCGAGACGATATCTGATTGCGCGAGGAGCTCCTCGAGCGGCACGCGCGTAAGCCCCAGGGTTCGTTCCTGATCGTCGGAGAGGGGCACCTTGTCGGAGTAGATGGACGAGACCTCGAACGGCACGAGGCGGGCGGCCAGCTCCCGTCCGATTCGTCCGGCCCCCACGATGCCGAAGACCTTGCCCCCGAGCTCCTGAGCGCCCATGATCATCGGCCAGCGGCCGCTCCGCAGCTCCCGGTCGACCGGGATCAAATCCCGCAGCGAGGCCAGGGCGAGCAGGATCACGTGCTCCGCGACGGTCTTCGAGTTCGCGACCGGGATGTTCGAGACCATGATCCCGCGGGCCCGGCAGGCCGCCAGGTCGACCCGATCGTATCCCGTGCTCGCGACCTGAACGAACCGAAGCGCCGGCATCTTCGCGATGTCCTGCGCCGTGAGGTCATGGAAAGTCGTGAGGACGATCGCCTCGATCTCTCCGAGGGGATACCGCCCAGAAGCCGTCGGCTCGGAAACGATGTCCAGGTCGGGCATCAACTGCAGCAGCCGGCGGCGGATTTCATCGACGGGGAGGAACGCCGGCAGTACGGCCCGGATATTCACGGCCGCCGGAGACGGCCCGGCGCCAAAACAGTTTGCCGCTCAGAGGGTATAGCTCACGGTGGTCGTCACCGAAGTCACCGAGCAGCCGGTCAGGTTGACCAAAACGCCCAAGACGACGAATTCATAGAACGTGGCGTCCGACACGAACGAACCGCTACCGCTGACCCCTGCTTGGGCGAGAGGGTACGACGCGCGACCGAATCCCGTGTTGAGGATGTAGTAATCCACGAAGCCGCTGCCGGAGGTCCATCGGACGTGAACGGTAGCCCACAGGGGGAAGGCGTACTGAATCGATTGGGCGTAGATCGCGCTGGGACAGGTCCGCAATTCGACGGTCCATCGGAGAGGACTAGAGGGGTAGAGCCCGGAGGGCACCACCCCAGTCCAAACCAGCATGCTTACCGCCACGACAACGGCACACCCCACCGCCAATCCCCGGTCGACCCATCGAGTGGACCGTGGGCTGGGCGGCGTGCCCCGCCCGGGGCGAACCACAACGGGCGGGGAAGGGGTGGACGAACCGTTCATTGGTCGCCGGTCCGGGACTCCGCGGAGTCCCCGCCCGCGGCTGGAGCGGGGGTCGTGTCAATGGTGACGCTGATGAGCAGTAGTACGATCGCCACGATCACGAAGCCGGGAAGGACATTGTACTCCGTTCCAAACGGCGGGCTGAGCAGTGCCCCGTAGAGCGCGGAAACGACGATGCTGGCGACGAGCACCAGAACGCCGGCCCAGAAGAACCAGCGTCCCACCGGGATCTTCTGCATGGCCGCCCCTCTTCCCGTTCGAACGGCGAACCCGGAACAGAGTCGAGACCTATAGAAATGTTGGACTCCGCCGTAGCAGCCTTCGACCGCTCACCGCGCATCATTAAGGTGCCCATCGTCTGGGCGGGGCGATGGGCCTTCCGCCTCTGCCCTTGGCCGGCGTAAGGGTCGTCGAGATCTCCCAGGGGGTCGCCGGGCCCTTTTGCGGCATGATCCTGGGAGACCTGGGCGCCGATGTCATCAAGGTGGAAAAGCCCGGGTCCGGGGACCTCTCAAGGGGTTGGGGCCCCCCGTTCGCAAGCCCCCGTAACTCCGCATACTATCTCTCCGTGAACCGGAACAAACGCTCGATCGTCGTCGACCTGAAGAGCGCCTCCGGAAAAGAGGCGCTGCTCCGGTTGCTTGCCCCGGCGGACGTGCTGGTGGAGAACTTTCGTCCCGGCACGCTTCAGCAGTTGGGACTGGACGAAGCCACCCTGCAGGCGGTCCATCCCGGGCTGGTCCATGCGGCGGTGACGGGATACGGTCCAGAAGGACCGAGCCGCAACGACCCTTCGTTCGACTTCGTCATCCAGGCCCGCTCGGGACTGATGAGCCTCACCGGGACACCGGGAGCTCCGATGCGCACCCCGTTGGCGTTCTTCGACCTCGTCGCCGGACTGTACGCGGTGATCGGAATACTGCTCGAGTTGCGCAAGCGGGAGAGCTTACCTGCGACCCCTCGCCCGGTGGAGGTCAATCTCCTGGACACTGCGACAAGCCTCCTGGGGTACTGGATCGCCGGCTACTCTCTCACGCACGAAGCTCCGCAACCGACCGGGGCCGGACATCCGCTGATCGTCCCGTATCAGCTGATGCCCACGAGCGACGGGTACGTGGCCCTCGCCGTCGGCACGGACACACAGTTTCAGCGCTTGTGCGGCGTCCTGCGCCGGGAGGACCTCTCGCGCGACCCGCGATTTCGGACCAACGACGACCGGGTAGCCCATCGGGCCGAGCTCATCGATCTCCTGGGCCCGACGTTCCGGAGTACTCCTACGGCGGCCCTGGTTCATGACCTGAGCGGGGCCGGGGTCCCGTGCGGTCCTTACCAGACCATCCCCGAACTCCTCTGGGACCCGCAAGTGATCCACAACAGCGCCCTGACGGAGATGCGGGCGCCGGGCGGAACCTCGGTACTGGTCGGTGCCATCCCGCTCGGCACGGAACGACGGGGCCCCGTCGTTCACCGCCCGGCCCCGGACCTGGGGCAGCACACCGCCGAGATCCTGAAGAGCCTCGGGTACTCGGAATCCGAGATCGCCCGACTCCAAACGGAATGGGACGAGGGCGCGAGCTCCACCCCGTGACCCGGACATCAGGAACCGCGTCGTGGCCGAGAACGACCCCATAGTGGTCATCGGCGGCGGGATCGTCGGTCTCGCTTCGGCCCTCGCGATCGTACAACGGTCCAGCGTGCCGGTGGTGGTCCTAGAGAAGGAACCCGATATCGCCCAGCATCAAACCGGTCACAACAGCGGCGTAATCCATTCCGGCATCTACTACCGCCCCGGCTCGCTCAAGGCCCAACTCTGCGTCGAAGGTCGACGTCGCCTCGTCGAGTTCTGCGACGCCCATCGCATTCCCTATGAGCTGTGCGGCAAGCTCATCGTGGCCACGCGTGATTCGGATCGCCCGCGGCTGGCCGAGCTGGAACGTCGAGCGTCGGCGAACGCCATTCCCGGCGTACGCCGTCTGTCGCCGGCCGAGGTCCAGGAGGTCGAGCCCCATGTCCGCTCGGTGGGGGGGCTCCACGTGCCGGCGACGGGCATCGTCGACTATCTCGCGGTCTCGAGAGGCTACGCGCAAGAGGTTGCTGCCCACGGTGGCGAGATCCGGACCGGTACGGAGGTCACGGACCTCCGCAGTGGGAACGGATACGCGGGCGTCCTCACAGCGAGCGGGTTGCTCCGCGCCCGGGCCGTCGTAAATTGCGCCGGGCTCTACTCGGACCGGGTGGCCCGCTGGAGCGGCATCGAGCCTCCCGCACGAATCGTCCCGTTTCGGGGCGAGTACTACCTTCTTCGACCGGACCGCCGGTCGATGGTCCGGGGTCTAGTGTATCCCACCCCCGACCCCGAGCTGCCCTTCCTTGGCGTGCACTTCACGCGCACGATTCACGGAGAGGTAGAGGCCGGACCCAACGCAGTCCCTGCTCTCTCGCGCGAGGGATACTCCTGGCGGGAATTCCGCTGGCGAGACATAGCCGAGAACCTCATCTACCCCGGAACACCCCGGCTGCTGCGGCGGTACGGCCGGACCGAGATCGCGGAGATCCACCGGTCGCTGGACCGCGGAGCGTTCGTCCGCGACCTTCAGCGCATGGTCCCGGACCTCCGCGAGGCGGACCTCGTCCCGGGCGGCAGTGGCGTCCGGGCCCAAGCGGTGACGCCGGACGGGAGGCTCGTCGACGACTTCCTGATCGCCGATTCGCCCGGAATGGTCCACGTGTTGAACGCGCCCTCGCCGGCGGCGACCGCCTCGCTGGCGATCGGGGAGTACGTCTGTAACCTGGTCCGCCAGCGATTTCCGGACCTCTTCCGGGTCGCCGGGTGACCTAAGGAAGCGGGCCCCGGACCGCCGTCTTGTACGCCGTCGGCATCAGGTCCGGGTCGATTTTCCCGGTCGTGGCATACCGGTAGAGGGCCGCTCGCAGCACGCCCTCGGCCGAGGCGCCCAGCAGCGCGACCAGCACGCCGACCCCCAGAGCCGTCACGATGAGGGCAATTCCGAGGATCGTGCTCCCGCTGAAGAGGAGGAACAGCCCCAGCACGCCGAGCACGACCGCGGCGACGATTCCGGCCCCCACGATCAGGGCCAAGACGATGTTCGTGACCAAGGTCCGGCCGAAGGTATTGAGGAACAATTTCGCCGAGCGGCCGAGGGATTGCCACGGGGTCGATTTCTGGTAAATGATGACCGGGATTACGAAGTAGGTCGCGATCGCCCAGGTAGCTCCCGCAATTCCGCCGATGACGATCCCGGCGGCCCCTCGGAACCGGGACGATACCAGCTGGATGAGCAACCCTACGGTGGCCGAGATGAGCGCCCATACGAGCAGGCGCGACAGGTTGGCTCGGGCGATCTTCCACCCCTCGGACGCGGTGGGCTGCTGCCCCTCGAGCTTGAGGGTGGCCGCGCCGATCAACGCGCCGGTCGCGTAGATGGTGATGAACGTTGTCGAAAGGTAGGCCGCCACGAACAGCACGAGTCCCACGACCTCGTAGGAGGTCGATAAACTTCCGCCGATGAGCAGGAGCGGGGCCAAGTAGAAGGTGCCCAGGGCGAATAGGGCGAGGACGGCGATCGCCGAGAGGCCGGCGACAAGCGGGAAGACGAGGAGCGCGCTATCCTGAAAGACCAGGCCGAAGGAGATCTTGGTGAGCCGCCAGGAGTCCGAGAAAGTGCCCATGAGGGTCGCGAGGGCAGTCGGCCGTCTCTACAAGAACTCGCCGGGCGCTGGGACAGCGGTCGAGGGAAATACTTCGGCGGCTACGCGGCCGGTCGGGAATCCGGAGCATGGCCGAGGAACGCAAGTTCGCCCGCTTTCGCCCGACCGCCCAGACGGACCGCATGGTCTTCGCGGTCCCGACAGACGGCCTCTGCCTCTCGACGTTCCTCGTGATTCGGCCTCGGGGGCAACCGGACCGTGTGCTGGTGGGTCGCATCGACCCCGCCGGGCCGTGGGCGCACATCGGAGGTTTGGACCCCAGCCGGGCCCATCAGTGGTCGACAGGCTGGATGCTCCCGTCGTGCCAGTTGCTGTACTACGAGGCCCCCGAAGAGTCGGCCCACCGAATCGCCCGGGAGCAGCTTGGCGTCGAGCTCAGCCCATTGCCGACACCTCTCTTGATGTCGGATTCCGACCAGCGGCCCACCGCGGCTAAAGGGGACCTTCACTGGGACATCGGCTTCGTGTACGTGATCGACAACTTCTCGGACCGGCCGCCCCACCACTCGGCGTGGACGGACCTTCGCTTCGTCGAGGTGTCCATGACCCGTCGAACGGACTACGTACGATCCCACCAGGACGTCCTGCGGCTCGCGGGGATGCCGTGCGCGGACTAGTCGGGAAGTCGGTCCGTCACCGCTCGGCTCACTGGGGCGGACCTCCGAGCCAGGGAGGAGGCGGGCCCGCCGAAGGGGGCGGAGGCGCCGGCGGTCGCTTCCGATGGGTGTACCAGTAGGCCACGTTGACGCCCAGGGCGATGCCCACCGCGACCACGACGAGCAAGATCAGCTCGAGCTCGGTGCCGGTGAGGCCCAATAGGACGATGGCCGTGAACAGAATCGCCACACTCACGTCGGAGCCGTGGACGGTGCCCGAGCCCGTCGGGGTGCTGATGTTGTAACCCGATGGCCCCGAGATGTTGTACGTGTAGGAGCCGTTCGCCATCTGGAAGCTGATCGTCGGACCCGATGCGCTGCGGAAGACCCCATTCAGGTCAACGCCCCAGCTCGTGTGCGAGGGAAGCCCCGTTTCCGTGAACGAGACCGTGTAGAGGAAGTAGAAGAACGCGGCTTCCTGGACGGGCCCGTTCATCACCACCGGGGCCGGGTTCGCCGTTCCGTTGTAGCTCCCGTTCCCCACCCCGCTCCACGACACGAACACCCACGAGGGGCCGGGTAAGGCGGTGACCTGAAGATGGGTACCGGGAGGTTCCCAGGTGAGATTCGGCTCGATCACCCCGACGGCGACGGGAGAGGAGACGCCGAGGAACTCGAATTGAGTGGCGTAGACGATGCTCTGGCTCGCCGGCGCCGCTTGAACATCAATGGTTCCGTTGCTCGGGGTGGCCACATAGCGAACACCCGGAGTTCCCGGGACCGGCGACCGCACGGAGTACGACTGGGTCCCGTTGGGCTCATAGACGGAGATGGACGAACTCGTCTTCGAGAACGTGTAGCCGTCGTAGGCAACGTACCAGGATGTGCCCGCCGGGAGGCCGGTCTCGCTGTATGTTACCGGAAAAAGTCCGACGCAACTGAGCTGAATGGGAGTATCGTAAACGGCGCCGGCGGCGAGATAGAGGGAGGTCGACGAGCTCACGCAGCCCGGGTAGCTTACGTTGAGCCAGTACGCTCCCTCCATGAACTGGTGATACACGGTGTCGTTCGAAAGAACGGGGACCGCCTCCATGCCGCCCACGCGGTTGAACTCGACATGGGCGAAGGCAGGAGACACAGTGGTGTCGAGGACGCCCCAGGGTGCCGCGTGGAACGCCACTGCGTTGGGCGGGACGGCGGCCGGGAACTCGTACAGACTGCCGTAGTCGTGCGTGTCGTTGGTCTGGTTGTTGGCGCCGAAGTCGAACGAGTAGTTCTCGGCCCGGTAGGTGTACCATGGGTAGAGGCAGTTCTTCAGGGTCGACCAGCTCGGCTCGCCGCCGCACATGGCCTCGTTATAGCCGATTGCGCTCGTGCCGTTGATCCAGTCCTCCCCTTCCGTGGGCGAGCCAAACCCGATGTCGTACGGATACGTTTGATTCCCGGGCGAGCCCATCACTGGTAAGGAGAGCTGCATCTGACCGCTCTGAGCCCAGCGGCCGGGCCAATAGCTGTCGCAGACCCCATCGCCCGGGTAGCATCCGTTGTAGTACCCGCCCTCCGGTATGGCCGGATTAAGGGAGTGGCCATCCTCGTACGCGAGGGAGATCGCCCCCGGCGTGTCGGCGCCCCAGATGAGGTCGTTTCCCTTCGCCGCCGTCGAGTAGTAGGGGGACAGGATCTTCGACCCGTTCTGCAAGGAGATGACTCCCGAGGCGTGCGTCGTTCCATCGGTCACCGAGATCTGCCACGGCTGGGTCGTGCTCTGGGCCACTCCACTCTCGTTGACGTAGACCTGGTCGTTGCTGTGCAGGATGAAGATCGACGTTGTGCCCAGTAGGTCGAGGGGTCCGGCGAAGGCAGCGTTCTCGGAAGTGGTGACCTGCCAAACGACTGCGCAGGCGAACCACTCGTTGGAGCCGGCGGTGTAGTTGGGGTAGAACGCTCCGTTCGGGAGACAGTCCTGCACCCCACTCCCACCGCCCGAATACTCGGGAGGCGCCGGGTAGAACTGGAACTCGAGGTAGGATTGGTTGTCCAGCGACCCCTTATCGTACACCGCGCCCCCCAGCCAGATGGTGTCGTAGAAGTCGCCCTGGGTGTACGTTCCGTCCGCGGGGAGGATGAAGGAGTAGTTCGCGTCCTCTCCCGAGCCGGGCGCGTTGGAGACGAAGCTTACGGTGGCTTCGTCCTCCCCGTAACACCAGGGCGGGGAGTAGTTGGTCCACACCCAAGTTGCCCAGTACATCCCGGCGCACTCCAGGCTCGAGTTGTTGTTCTGGGGTTCGGGAGCCTCGCCCGTAGTGGGAGAGGCGACGACAGTGGTAAGCCGCGATGCGGCGGAGTGCGACGCGCTCCCGCTTACGCCGCCCAACGGTGACAGACTGACGAGGGTGAGCAGAACCGCGGCGGCGACCGCTTGGAAGGTTCGTCGGGGAGCGAGGGCTAGAATCGTTCGATCCTCCGGCGCGAATTGGGGAGGCAGACCCACCGGCGCATGTCGGTCGTGGGTCACAACGGCGCGGGTGCTATTTATGCGGAGGGCCGGGGGACGGTCAGGGGCGGCGTGTTGGCTCAGGTCGCGGGCGACCGGAGCTTCTCCAGCCGACGGGCCGTCTCGTCGAGGGTGCTCTCCCTCTTGCAAAAGACGAACCGGACCTTCCGGCGGCCCGATCGGGGGTCCGAGTAGAAGCTGCTGCCGGGAACCGTAGCAATGCCGCAGCGGTCGATCAGGTGCATGGCGAACTCCCAATCGTCCTTGAATGGGAAAGCGGAGAAGTCGGTCATCACGTAGTAGGTGCCTCCCGGCGGACGACAATCGATCCCCGCGGCCTGCAGCGCCTTCACGAGCCTGTCCCGCTTCGCCTGATACGTGCGCTGCAGCTCGTCGTAGTACGCGGGGGGCAAAGCGAGCGCGACCACTCCCGCCAGTTGGAACGCGGTCGGCGCGCAGACGGTGAGGAAGTCGTGGGCTCTTCGAATCGCCGCCGCGAGCGTCGGCGGGGCGATTGCCCATCCCACGCGCCAGCCGGTCGCGGCGTAGGTCTTGGAAAGACCGTTGATGGTGACCGTCCGTTCGGCCATGCTTCCGACGGTCGCGAGGGAGACGTGCCGGCCGCCGTCGTAGACCATGTGCTCGTAGATCTCGTCCGTGATGGCCACCACGTCGTGGTCCGTGCAGAGGTCGGCGAGCAGCTTCAGCTCGTCTCGGGTGAATACCTTCCCGGTAGGATTGTTGGGCGTGTTGAGGATTAGGACCTTGGTCTTTGGATTGAAAGCGCCCTTGACCGTCTCGGGGTCGAAGCGCCAGTCCGGCCACTCGAGCCGGACGTGACGCGGCCGGGCCCCGCTCACGCGGGCATCGGGCCCGTAGTTCTCGTAGAACGGCTCGAAGATGATCGCCTCGTCGCCCGGGTTGATGAGCGAGAGCATGCTCGCCATCATTGCCTCCGTCGCTCCGCAGGTCACGACGAGGTTTTTCTCCGGGTCCGACTCGATCCCGTTGAATTCCTTCGCCTTACGGGAGATTGCCGCCCGGAGGGTCGGGTCGCCCCACGTAATCGAGTACTGACTCCCGCCTTGGTGAACCGCTCTCTTCACGGCCTCGATCAGCTCGGGGGGCGGGTCAAAGTCCGGGAACCCCTGAGCCAGATTGACCGTTCCCGGGTGCAGGGCGGCGATCCGGGTCATTTCGCGGATCACGGACTCCGGGAAAGCTTGGACCCGTTCGCTCACGCGGGGGTCGTCGATCTTGCCCACGGACCGTGGGGCCCTGCTTGGTGTCATCGAGGCCTGGACCGCGTGGGGAATCCCCTCCGCGTAAATGGGCTTCGGAAGAGGGACTCACCCGATCGGTGGAATGCTGGTGGCGCTCGGCGTTATTACCCGGTTAGGACTGGCTGCGCCCTCGGAGCCCGTACGCCCATGCCGACCGTGTCCTCGACCCTGAACGCGCCCGGAACGGTTCCTCAGGTGTTCCAAGTGCTGACCGACCCGGACTTCCTCGCCGCAACGATCCCGGGGGTGATCTCGATGCAGAACCTGTCCCCGACGAAGGCGGTCTGGAAGGTGGCCGTCAAGCAGGGGTTGATCCACCGGGAGCTGACCTTCGACGTGGAACATGCACCGACGCCGCCGGAGAAGGTAGCGTTCGTGGCTGTGGCCAAGGAGGTACGCATCGAAGGATCGATGCAGCTGCGGGCCAAGGACGACGCCCATACCGAGGTAGCGCTCAACCTGAGTTACGAGGGGCAGGGCGCCCTCAAGTACATCATCAACAACCTGGTCGCCAAGTCGATGAAGGAATATCCGGCCGACTTCGAGTCCAAGCTCACGGCCCGACTCGCGGCCCCGGCCCCCGCCCCGGTACCAGTCCCGGCCCCAGCCCCGGCCACAGCCCCGGCACCGGCGACGGATCAGCCTGTCGTAAAATTGTAGCCCTTGACCTTGCCATTGGCCAGCTGAACGAGGATTCCCTGCAGGACGCCCGAGCTGTATTGGCTTCCCGGATTCATCACCGGCACCTTCTTGCCGTGCTGGCCGATTACCGTGTCGACGCCCGGAGACTCGTGGATGTGGCCGTGGAACGCGGCGACCGGCTCGAACTCCTCGATCACACGACGTACCTCCGCGCTTCCGACGGAGACCATTTCCATGTGACCCCCCCCGACGACCGGCTTCATGTCGGCGGTCAGCTTCGGGGCCTTGTCGATGGTGGTGTCCACCGGCGGGGCGTGGGCAATGAGCAAGGTCCGGGACGGATCCGCCTTGGCCGTCAGCTGCCGGAGCTCTTGCCCGAGGATGGCGTCGGACGTCTCTCGAGGGGTGTGCCACGGGGTCGGATTGGACTTGCCGTAGCCCACCAACTGATACTCTCCGAGCTCCACGATCTGCTGCTCGAAGTTGACCACCACGTCGCTCGACCGAGACTTGAGGTACTCCGCGACCTCCACATAGTCGTCGTTCCCGGGAATGATGTAGAGCTTGACGCCGTTGGGCTTGAGCCGGTCCTCGGCCTTCGCGTAGACCGATTGCAAGTGCTCGAGCATCTTCTCGAGAAAGTGTCGCTTCACTTCGGCCTTGTTCGTGGCCATGGCATCGTACTCGGACCGGCTGACCAGGGTCCAGTACGATCCCGTTCCGCGGATCTTCTTCTTGGTCTCCTCGAGTTCTTTCGCCTCGATCGTCTTCGGCACTCCGTAGAGCTCGAGCGAGTACCGTCCCCCGCCAATGTCGACGATCGGGATCAGGAGCTTGCCGGTGATGTCGCCGCCGATGACGATGGTATCGACGCCATAGAACTTGGCCGAGTTGATCACTTTGTTGAGGACCGGTTCGGACCCGTGGAGGTCGGCGACGAAGAAGATCGACCGTGTGGCCATCTGGGCACTATGAAGCAGGCCCCCCGTATTAGACTGAGGTGAGGTCCGCAGGCTCTCACCGAGGGCGGAAAGAGGGCCAGCGGTTCTGGAATCCGGACCTTCGTGCGACAGTTGTCGAATAGAGGGTGCTACGGCTTCGCACAGATTTAAATCACGGAAGTCCTTGGGACGTTCCCGTCTTAGGTGATACCGACGGCCGATCCCGCCGCGACGGCAACGGGCGTCCCTGTCCGAGCGTTCGAACGTGAGGCGACTGGGCTCGTCCGCGAGCTGTCCACGTGGGATGTCGCGCTGTTCAACTTCGCGATCCTGGGGTTCCTGTTCGAGCTCTACTTCGTCGTCTCGCTGATACCGCTCATCGGCGGGAACGTCTTCGAAGCGTTCGGGTTCACCGCCGTGCTCTCGACCATGCTGATCTACACGTACTACGCCTTCCACGTGGCGATGCCCCGCAGTGGCGGGGACTATATCTTCGTCTCTCGGACCCTGTTGCCCTCGCTCGGATTCATCGGGAACGCCAGCTACATTCTGACGCTGCTGATCTACAACGGCATCACGGGTGTCACCATTCAGACCACGGGTCTCTCCATCGGGTTCCTTCTGATTGGCGTGCTTACCCACAGCAGCGGCCTCGTTACCCTCTCCGCCGACCTCACCAAGACGACCGGGGTCATCATTCTGGGCACCCTCGAGATCGTCTTGCTCGCGCTCCCTGCGATCGCCGGGAAGCGATTCTACTTCCGGATCCAGAACGTCGTCTACGTCCTAGTTTTCATCGCGGTCCTGACGATGATCGGCCTCTTGTTCTCCGCCACCCATGCCACCTTCGTCGCCGACTTCAACCGGTTCTCCGCGTCGCAGGGGTACGGGGCTAACTACTACCAGACGGTCTTCGCGGATGCCCGAGGGTTAGGATGGACGAACCCGAGCCAGACGTCGGGCTTCGACACCCTCCTGATCTTCCCCGTGCTCTCCCTCTACGGATTCAACTTCATCTCGTCGACCTATCTGGGCGGCGAAATCCGCCGGCCGGCTCGGAACTCCCTGTACGGGATGTTCGGCGCGATGTTCTTCGCCATGGCGCTCACGGCGCTGTTCTTCGTCGCCCTGTACCACACGGTCGGCGAGCCGTTCGTCTCGGCGACGGACTTCCTGATTCTGCAGCCCACGCCCGCATCCGGCATCCCCTACTTCCCGGTGCTGCCGTATGCCAACTTCCTGTCGCTCATGTTGACGAACAACTCGGTCATCATCGGCTTCGTGGCGATGATGGGCGTGCTGCAGATGTGCATCTACATCCCGGGGTTCTATTACATGGGCTCCCGCAGCATGCTCGCCTGGAGCTTTGACGGCGTGCTGCCGCGGCGGCTCTCGGACGTGAGTCCCCGGCTCCATACGCCGGTCAACGCCATCATCGTGCTCGTGATCCTGAGCGAGCTCTCGCTGCTGCTGCTCAACATCCCGTACACGGCGGCCAAGATCTACCTGTTCTCGACGGTGCTCACGTGGTACGCCTGTCTCACCCCGCTGCTCCTCGTGGGGATCGCCGCCGTGATCTTTCCGTACCGGCTCAAGAAGATCCACGACGCGAGCCCGGCCAATTACCGGATCGGGGGCATCCCCATCATCGCCCTTACCGGGATCGGCACGATCGTGTTCTCGGTCCTGGTGATCTACCTCGAACTGACCAACTCGGTGTACGCGGCGAACACTCCGCTCGCCATCGAGGCCGTGGCCGGCTTCATCATCATCTTCGCAGCGATCTACTTCATCGCCAAGTACTGGCGGCGCGCCCAGGGTCGGCCGCTGGACATGGCCTTCAAGGAGATTCCTCCCGAATAATTCGATCGGTATCCGGGGCCAACTGGGCATCGAGGGGCGGTTCCCCCTGCTTGGGAACCGCCCCGCACGCTGGGGGGGAATTCTGCGGCTCGCTCGGACTCGGTGGGGCCCGGTACGGAGGCGGCCTCACTCGTCGGGCGCCAAGAGCCCCAATGCGAAGGCCGCTCGCAACAGCCCGATATGAGTGAATGCCTGCGGGTAATTGCCGAGCGGCTGGTTCGAGGCCGGGTCGAATTCTTCCGAGAAGAGCAGGAGCGGGCCTGCGATGTCGAGCAGGGCGCGCCAATGCTGCAACGCGCGATCCATCTGTCCGCTTCGCGCCAGCGCTTCGACGAGCCAAAAGGCGCAGAGAAGGAACGACCCTTCCGGTCCCCCAATCCCGTCGTGTCCCTCATACCGCTGAAGGAACGGTCCCGGGCCGAGGGTGCGCTCGATGGCCGCAATCGTGCTGACCACCCGCGGGTCGGTGGGAGGGAGGAACCCTGAAAGACCGATGCGCAAGGCACTGGCGTCCAGAACAGGCCGGTCGAAGGCCTGAACGAAGGTACCTAGCTGGTCGTCGTATCCGCGCGAGAGGATGGCGGCCCGGATCTCCTCCGCGACCCGGGTCCACCGGTCGACCGGTTCTCGCTTGCCGAACTTCTGGGCCAGTTGGATGGCTCGGTCGAGGGCGACCCAGCACATCAGCTTGGAATAGACGTGGTGAGCGGGATCGCCCCGGTCCTCCCATATGCCGCTGTCGGGCACTGCCCAGCGCGCCGTGACACGCTGGGCGAGCCGTTCGATGGTCGACCAGTGGTCCCGGACGAACGCCGGGTCCAGCCGCTCAAGAATCAGGGCCGAGTCGAGAATCTCCCCGTAAATATCCAGCTGGCGCTGGTCGGAGGCGCCGTTGCCGACGCGGACCGGCCGCGATCCCCGATAGCCCTCGAGGTGTCTCAGCTCGATCTCAGCCGGCGGTACTCCGCCGTCCACGGTGTACACGGGACGGAGTTCCTCGTCCCCTTGGAGCGACGAGGCGCGGTCGAACGCCCATCCCAAGTAGGCCCGCGCCTCGCTGATGTGGCCTAGCAGAAGGAAGACCTGGGCGGTGAACGCCGCATCTCGAATCCAGACGTAGCGATAGTCCCAGTTCCGAGCACCACTCGGCCACTCCGGAAGCGACGTGGTGGGGGCGGCGACGAAAGCCCCCACGTCGGCGTAGGAGAGCAGCTTGAGGACCAGCTCCGACCGTTCCACCCACGGCTGCCAGCGCGCGGCCACTCGACGGAGTGGGGCGTCCGGCGGGGAGACCCACCCCCTCCAGTAGGCATCGGTGACCGCCAGGAGGGATGCCGGGGAGGGGTCCACTGACGGGGGGTCCCCAAATCGCACTTGGGCGAACACGACGACGTTGGGCACAACGACCCCGGTGGAAATCGCGGCGGGCCCCTCCGTCCGCCAGGGCCAGGGGCTGGTGAACGACATCTGTCCCGCAGCACTCTTCGCGACGGCGAGTTCCTTCTCAATCATCCATGTGGACGTCGCGCGGCCGTAGTCGAACCGCGGATCGGCCCCTATGGAGACCGCCACGGGTGCCCCGCGGGCCCTCAACTGTCGCACGATGCGGGGGTCTCCTCCGACGGAAGTGCCCGGAGGCCCCATCGGCATGAAGTCGGTCAGCGTGAGGGCGACGCCCGGTCGAATCTCGAAGAACGTCGTCAGAATGTTGGTGCCGGTAACGTACTGGTGGTGCGCGGTGTAGTGCTCGGTGGGCGCCAACCGGTGCGACCCGCCTCGCTGGCGATCGAGCAACCGGCCGAAGACGCTGGGGCTGTCGAAGCGCGGGAAGCAAGCCCAGTCGATGGAGCCGTGTCGGGAGACCAACGCTCCGGTCTTCTCGTTGCCAATCAGTCCGTAGTCGGTCAGCGGTAACCACGGCTCGCCCGGCTCCGACGCGTCGATGGGGGCCACGGACGAGGTGGTTCCGAGGGTACGGCCTTCGCCCGTCGGAGAAACAGCCCCCTCCCCCGTCATCGGTCGCGGGCCCCGGCGGTCAGCGCTTGACTCCCCGCACCTGCTCGATCACCTCGGAGAGGCGTTTGTTCACTTCGAGCGTAATGGTATCGCGATCCTCCGGCACGCGCAACATCACGATGAGGATGAGCTCCGTCGATTGGGGGGTCCGCGACTTGGTGGTAAGCACCGGGGGAAACCGACGGTCGAGCCGTGTCCTTAGCTTGGCGAGGGACTTGCGGAGCTCGCTCTCGAAGGACGCGAGGTCGATGGTGCCGCTCAGCGAGACCGGAATGACGACCTCCTTCCAGGCCTGCGGAGACGTGTTCACGACCACGTCCCGGATCATGGTCATGTTGGGGACCGAGACCAGCTGTTCGTCGTCCGTGAGCAGGATCGTCGACATGGCGTTGATCTCGAGGACCTTCCCAGAGTACCCTTGCACCTTGATCGTGTCGCCCACCCGGAACGGCGTGTAGATGTCGGAGAAGTACTTCGACCCGTAGTTGCTGAGGGGGGCCCAAAGCGCCACGAGGATCGAGACCCCCAGGAGAGCGATCACCAGCAGCAGTATCCCCGGGCTCACGCCGAGCGCCTGGAGGGCCAGGGTTCCCCCGATCAGCGCGACGACGGTCACCCCCAATCGACGCGCGGCGCCGCCCATCTGCGGCGAGCTTTGGCGGACGAGCCGTGGGATGATCAGGTTGACGAGCCAGGCGAGGACGACCGTGACGAGGACGATCACCAGGGCGGAGATGTACGGGACGAACAGGCCCCACAGCATGCTCCAGCTGACCATCTACGCCTCCGTGACCTCGGCGAGGAGCTGTCGCTCCGCCTTCTCTGCGGCGTCGAGGAAGCACTTCTTGGATGTGATGCGTCCGTTGCGGGCCAGCCGGGCGCGCAGCGGCTCCGACTGGGAAGACAATAGACGTCGCATCTGCTCCGCGAGGGTCCCGGGGTCGTCGGGGTCGAACAAGAGGCCGTTCGTTCCATCCTCGACCAGTTCGGCGATCCCCGACCGTTGGGTGACGATGGTCGGCTTGCCGTGGAGCCAGCTTTCCACGGCGACGAGCCCAAACCCCTCTCGAACCGAGGGCAGGATGGTGAACCGGCACCGCTCATACATGCAATCGAGCTCCTCTTGAATCAGATGGCCGGTGAAGATAACGCGGCCCCCGAGCCCCGCGGTCTTGACCGTCTCCTCGAGATGCGCTCGCCAGGCCTCGGACTTCGAAAGCCCCAGGCCGCTCTTCGACCCCGAGAAGCTTCCGTTCCCTACGAGGACGAGCTTGAGCGACGGGAACTCCGGCGCCAGCATCGCGAGGGCCTCGATCGCTCGGTCTTGCCCCTTGATGGGGTCCATGCGGCCGACCACGAGCGCCACATCGTCCCCGGGCGCGAGGCCGAATCGCTTGGAAATCGCCGCCACCGTCGCAGGACTCGGCCGTGTGTAGTCCTCGGGGTCGACGTAGGGGTACAGTCGTAGGATCCTCCCCTTCGGTTCGAAGGCGGTCAGGGACGCGGCGTACTTGTGGGCGCTCACCACGAGCACGTCGTAGCTGTTGAGGTAATTGGTCAACGTCGCCCGCCAGTGCTCCGGTATGACCGACGCATCGAACGGGATGTGCCACCGGAAAATCTTCGGCTTGAGCGTGCCGAGCATGTGGCCCACCGGCATCTGCTGGAAGTCGTGCACATAGAACACGTCGAAGTCGTGCTCCTCGTCCAGCTGCCGAATCCTCTCCGCCGAGATCCGGTTGTAGTAGGCGTACTCGGAGAACGCCTCGGTCCAGAACAGGTCGTCATGGGGCTCGGCCGCGTCAATCTCGTGGATCCGGCCCCAGATGGCCTCCTTCACCTTCCCGTAGCCTTCCATCCGCCCGCTCCCGATCGAGACGCTGTGGAGGGTCAGCCCGTCCAGTCGGAAAGTGCGCGGCCCGCGAGGGTTGAACGCCACCCAGTGAGCCTCTTCCAGCACCCTCGTTTCCAGCAGTCGCCGCACCAGCGGGTAGACCATCCGAGTGACCCCACCGGGAGAGAACCGGTAATCCACGTCCTCCCGGAGCCCGTCGAGACCGTTAAGTCCGCCCCGGGTCGATTCCCTAAGAGTGGCCTCCGAAGGGGCAAGGAACTGAATGAGCGGGGTCTGCGTGTTGATGCAGAGCGACAGGGGGGCCATCCGGGGTTCCTCCACGTGGCGCGGGTTTCCTGAGACCTCGCTATATCATATTCTCTAACGTCGGTGCAGGGGATTCGCTGCGCCTACGTGGCAATCCCTAGAACGACCCACAATCGGCCTCTTGGCAATTTCCCTTCCCCCTTGGGCCCTTCGCCAATCGCGGAAGTTTGGGGTTGGACAAAGTTTGATTTGGGGCGGGCCGGAGGACAACTCGGCCTGCCCGTCCGAGGCCCCTTCGAACGGGGCCCGGGTGGAGCGCACTGAGGGAGGTGAGAAACGAATGGAAAATGTTACCGAACGTGGGATGGGCCATCTGCTAGGCCTCATCGGTGGGGCGCTTCTCACGGTAGGTGGAGTAGTCGCCGCCGCCATCGGGGTCGCAGACCTGATCCTCGGACGCACCGCCGGCGCGATGGGAGCATTCAGCGAAACCGCCGTGTTGGTGGTCCTGGGCGGCCTCGTCCTGCTGTTTGCCTATATGGGTGAGCACGAATGGAAGGACAAGCCCGTCGTGAGCGGGGTCCTTCTCGTGCTCCTCGCCTTGATCAGCTGGGGCGTGACGGACCTCGGCGCGAACGCGCTGGCCCTCGTGGGCGGCATCTTGGCGATCGTGGCGGGGGCGCTGTACCTGATCGAGCCGGGCCAGAAGGCCTTCCGAGAGGTCGCGTCGACCGCATGAGGCGGTGCCTGTCGCCCCTCCCCGTCCACCTCCCGCGGTGGCGCGTAACCCCTTCCCGAACCTTCCCCTCGGACAAACCGAGTTACCCCGGGTGTTCCAAGAAACTCAGCGCCGCGAAGGCTGTCGCCTCAAGATGAGTAATCTTGTGCTGTTGGTGGGGCCGAGCTCGGGTCCCTACCGACTTGGGCAAGAAACTGCCTCGTTCCGCGCGCGGGTGGGAGTAAGAATCCAACAACCGACCCGCTCCCCGGAACGGAGAGGCGGGATTGGGCGGATCGATCCACCGAGAAGAGGGGCGATCGACCCGGCCGCGCCGGGCGAGCTCGGTGTTGCGACGCAACGACAACTTTCACGTTGGACATAGCTTGATATGGAGTAGCGCGAAAAACCCGAGGCCAGTCCCACAGGGCCCCTTGCGGGACCACCGGGGTCCATCGAACAGCGGCCGGAGGAAGCGCTGCCGACTTCGTATATCGCCGCGGTTGGACGCCTCCTTCCTGTCGTGGGCGGCGCGTTGGTCTTCGTCGGTGGGGTGATCGCAGTCGCATTCGAGGCGATGGACCTCGTGCTCCGCCATGCACTCGGGGCCGCGAGTAGCCTCGGGGTGGTGGCCGTCCTCGCGGTGGTCGGCGCTCTCCTATCCTACCTAGCCTACCAGATGCGGGCGTCGCCCAGCGAGCGAGCGCCGAAGAAGCGAATGGAGTCCCCAATCATACCCCTGGTGCTCCTGGAACGGTCGGGGAGTTCGGACCCGTCGACTCCCGGGAAGTGCGGCCTTTCCCTCCACCCGCGTCCGGGGCATTTCCGCCGCAAGGCCCTGCCCCGTCGCTCCGCTCTGACCGCCGGGGATCGACCCACTCCACACCCCGTCCGAATGAGCAGGAGCATGGCTCGGGCCACGGCGTCGCACCGCCTGGGGGAACGACGAACCGCCCGCCGAAGTTACCCGACCCGGGCTTCGGTTCCCGTCTCATCCCGCCGAGGGGCCCAGGTCCTCCAAAATGACATGCGCCGCGTTGTGGCCCGGAGCGCCCTTGACGCCTCCGCCGGGGTGCGTCCCAGCCCCGCAGAGATAGAGCCCCTCGACCGGCGTTCGGTAATGGGCCCATCCCAACAAGGGGCGGAAGGAGAGCATCTGGTTGAGCGTCTGGTCGAGGTGGGTGACGTTCCCCTCCGTGAGGCCGATCAGGTTCTCGAGGTCCAGCGGCGTGAGCGCCTCCAGGTGAAGGATTCGGGCCCGAGTGCCGGGAGCATAGCGCTCTAGTACGTTCAGGGCGTTCTCGACCGCCCGTTCCTTGAGGTCGTCCCAGCGGCCCGTGGCGAGAACATAGGGATTGTACTTTGCGATGATGCTGAGGGTGTGGACCCCCGGGGGCGCCATCGTGGCATCCCAGGCGGTCTGACAGAAGATGCTGAGTGGAGGCTCCTCCGGCAACCTTCCCCACTTCGCGGCGTCGTAGGCCTTCTGAATGTAGTCCAGGGAAGGGCCGATGTCGGTCAGGGCCTGGTGCTGGGGCCCGATCTCCTTGCCGGGAAGGGCCTGGAATTCGAGCGGGCCCCGAAGGGCGAGATTGATCTTGAGGGATGTCCCGAAGGCCCGCAGCTTGGACACCCGGTGCACGAACCCGCTGTCGAGCGTTCCCGGCTCGAGCAGGTCGAGGAACGTCCGCTTGGGGTCGGCGTTCGACACGACGAGGCGGGCGGCGATCCGCTTCCCATCGGCGAGCTCGACCCCCGTGGCGTGGCCGTCGGATACCAGGATTCGCTTCACTGGCGAATTGGTGAACAGCGCGCCCCCATGACTCGCGAACGAGGCGGCCAGGGCCCGGGAGACCGCCCCCGTGCCGCCGACGGCGTAATCGTACCCCCGCTTGCCGAGCGCCATGGCGAGGATGTACGAAGTGCCGATCGTATCCGGTCCCATACTGGTGTTGAGGACGCCGTTCATGGCGAAGGCGCCGCGTACCTCCTCCGACTCGAAGGTCTCCCGAAGCAGATCGGCGCAGCTGGTGAGGAGGATCTGGCGGGCCACCTCTTCGAGCTGGGTTCCCTCGAAGAAGCCGAGCAGGTCACTCAACTCCGGCGGCGGGCTCAAGAGGAGCGGCTCGACCGTTTCGGCGAATTGGCGGAGGAACCGGGAGAATCGAGGGAACGCCGCGGCATCCTTCGCTGACAAGCGGGCCAGTTCTCTCTGGCAACGCTCGTCGGAGAGATACGTGAACAGGTGACGACCGCTCGGGAACGGCGCGAAGTTCTGCGGATCCACGGGGTGGAGTTCGAGTCCGTGCCGGACGAGGTCGAGGTCCGAGACGATCTTGTCCATGAGACCCGGAACGTAGCTTGCGCGGGAGACGCGAATTCCGGGCCAGAGCTCCTCCGTGATCGTCGCGCCGCCAGGAATCGACCGGCGTTCGAGGACGCAGACGTTCAGTCCGGCCTTCGCGAGGTAGGCGGCACAGGTCAGTCCGTTGTGGCCGGCGCCGAGGACCACGGCGTCGAACTCGGCCACGGCGGCCCGGAACGCCGTCGGCGGGATATCGGTTTCGAACGGCAGGGGGGGCCCTAGGTGTCGGCCCGGCTAGAGATCGCAAACGTCGCGGGGGCCGTGAGGCCCTCCGACCCCGAAACCAGCTCGAACGTCCGGGGCGGACCGACTGGGGTGATCACCACTGAAGCGGGTTCGCTCCCGGACGCGGGAGACTTCATGCCGGCCGACTCGACGGTCAATAGGACGATCGACATGGCCGGGACCTTCACGGTGCTCGATAGCGCGACGGAGGCCTTGGTGGGCTCGTGGGCGCCATCCTGCCACGAGTACTGCGTGACGTCGGCACGACCCAGGATAAACCCTGCCGAGGCAATATTGACGGTCACGGCGGTCGAGGTGTCGACATTCACCAAGAGCAGGGCGAGGCCGGACCGGTCGTACGTCGCGATCCCATACAGGGTCGAGGGTCCCGTCACCGTCGTGGGGAGCGTGTCAGGGTACAAATGGGTCAGCAGGTCACTGAACAGAAAGTACTGCATTTGCCAGTCCATCGGGTGCCGGGACCAGGACCCCTGGTAGTCGCTGTCGTAGGCAAACCAGTCGAGGTTGGCCACATGGAGCGACAGTCCCTGGACCGTCTCCACGGCGAGATACAGTGTCCCGGCAAACGTCGGGAGAAGCTTGCTGTACGGGCTCGCTTCGGCGGCATTGATCTCGGAGACGAAGATCTGGAGCTTTGTGCAGCTCGGGCAGGCGGCCGTGATGTACGACCGATCGGCGGAGACCTGGGCCGGGAGGGAGTAGATTCCGTTCAGGTTCGCAAACAGTTCGGCGTCCGTTGGATGGGAGGGGCCTCCCTCGACGTAGGAGTGAACGGAGATTCCGGCCAGCTCGCTCCCATCTACCTTGGCGAGCTCCTCGACCCATGGCTTGGAATAGTCCTTGGCCCCCATCCCGGCGCCCAGCGCGATGAACTGAGCGGCTGGGTCGACCTTGAGGACGGCCTGGATGTAGGCATGAACGAGATTGGCGAACTGGAGAGGGGTGGCGTTCCCCCCGCCTTTGGACTTCCACTCGGACCATGGGAGATCGAAATGGGTCCAACCGGCGGGACCGTTTCCGATCTCCCAGTAGGCCGGTTGGTATCCCAAGGTATGGACCACGTAGCTGGCGTAGTACGCGGCGGTCGCCGGGGAGTCAATTTCCGCCGGCAGCTGCAGGATCGCTCGACAGGCTATCGTCTTGCAAGAGGCGACGAACTCTTTGGTACTGGTAGTGGCATCGCTCCGTGAACCCGATTGACCTGTGATTACCCCCGAAGTGTAGTTGAACTCCTCCCCGAGTACCCCGGCGGGGAACCGGATGTAGGTCACAGGGGTCGCGGCGACGGCGGCAGCATCGGCAGCATCGAACCGCTGAGCGGCGGCAACATTGACGCCCCAGAATGCCGCCGGGGCTGGGGTCGCGAGTGAGAAGGCCCCTACGACCACGGCACCGGTGGCGGTGTCAAGGGGGGTAATGGCCGAAGGGCCCTCTGGTACTCCGGGGGACATCGTCGAAACGCTGAACGAAGTCACCAGCAGCGCAATGGTTAGGCCAACAGCCAGTGCCGCCAGACTCCAGGCGCTAACTTTCATCCGATTGGGTCTCCCGTCCCCCTCCCCCCTCGGGCTCCAGCTGACGGTGCAAGTCCGGCTCGCGACAAATACGCCTTTGTCCAATGCAAATTTTCCCGCTTCCGGGCCCATTCGGAGACGATTCTGCCCCGTTCCTCCGCGGCCGCCTCTGCTGAGAAACCTCGGACGAGTCGAGGCCATTGAGACAGCCCGCGGGGAGGAGGGAACTCCATCCTCGCTTCGGATGGGTTTTGGTAGTCGGCTACCCGTCCCCCGCAGCCGCCGGGTCTCAGCGGGAAAGAATTCCCTTACATTTATGGGGCCCCCCCGCCCCTCACCGGAGCTCGACGGTTTCGGGGAGATCCGGGACCTGTCGGAATGCTTTCGGGTTGTGCTTGAGCTAGTAACGAGTCGCACGAACGTCTATTAGGGGGTTGTTCCTACGGGCCCACTCCGGGTCTCAGCCTTGCCGCTGCAGGGGGGTTATACGTCGGGGGCTCGCAGCCGCTCGCGGGTGAGCACTTTTGGCTTGGACGTAATTTCATGTGAGATCGGCACGGACCGGATCTCTGCTCTCGGTCAAGTCCGCCGTCCTGTGAGACGCTCGGTGGCGGCATTGGCCGAACGGATGTGAGCACTAGATGGCAACCATCGATGAATCATTTTCTAGCGCCTCGGTTCCGTTATACGTCATTGAGGGGCGAGCTGATCATCGGCCCGAATCGACCGCCCCGTTTTTGAGCCAGGACTCCACTTCCCCGTTCGTGATGGCCGGCTCGTTCGAGGAGGCGAACGCCGCGATCATCCTACCGGCGCTGAACGAGGAGGCCGGGCTCTCCCAGACCCTCCTCAGCATTCCTTTCAAGCGACTCGCGGCCGCCGGGTGGCGGGTGCGACCTTTGGTCGTTGACGGTGGGTCGATCGACCGCACCACCGAGGTGGCCGCTTCCTGGGGCGTCCCGGTGCTCCGTCAGAAGAGCCACGGAAAAGGAGGGGCGATTCGGGAGGCGCTCGACTGGCTCGCCGAAAGGAACGTTCAGTTCGCGGTGGTGCTCGACGCCGATGGGTCGTACCCCGGAAAGTCGGTTCTGCCCACGCTGGAACTCCTGGATGCCGGCAGTCATCTCGTGGTCGGTGTGCGACAAACGGGGACCGGCCCCCCCCGGAACACCCGGGAGCTGGTGCATCGGATCGGGAACGCGTTGCTCAATTTCGTCGCGGGCCAGGTCAGCCGCTCCCGAATTCTGGACGTGTGCAGCGGCTTCTGGGGAGTCCAGGTCGAGCGGGCCCGGGAGCTCAACATTCTGTCCCACGACTTCGGCATCGAGGCGGAGCTGTTCCTCAAGGGCCAGCGGGCCGGCTGGACAATCTTTCAGATCCCCATCCCGTACGGCGAGCGGGTCGGAGAGCCGAAGCTCCACGCGGTCTCGGACGGGATTCGGATCCTGCTCAGCATCATCCGCCACGGCCACAAGTCGTTGCAGGCGGCGCCTCCCGCCACGTCCTCCCTACCGGCAGTCATCCGAGATCTCCTAGTGACCGCGTTGGTGGGCGGGGGGGACCTGATCCTCGTCACCCCGCCATCGCAAGAGCCCGATGCCCACGCGGTGGCGTTCCTTCTCGAACGAAGCGGACTTCGACCCCGGGTGGTCGTGCGACCCGAGCCTCCCCTCCCCGCTCCTCTCCCTGGTCCTGCTTCCCCGCCCGTGGCTACGTCCGGAGGGAGCCGTGCTCCGACGACGTCGGTCCTCAACCCGCCGGTTCCCTCGAGCGGGCACGTGGGTCCGGTCATCCGGCTCGGCCGGGGCCGTCGGGCGCTCTATGTGCAGATGCCGGGTCGCGAAATGTACGACAGGCCCCCGGGAACGGGCCCGTCTCCCACGCCCGCCGCGCGCAGCGGGGGCTATCTGCCTTCGCCGAAGAGCCCCGGCGACCTCCTCGATCCGATTCGCGACCTCGCGGCCAAACTGTACACCGATGACCGGGGGGTACGCTCGACCTTCTTGCAGGCTAACGGGATTTCGGTCCAAGAGACGGACGAGGAACTCCACGATGTTCACGAGTCCGAATCCGCGCCAACGAACCCTCGATCCCGCCCCCCGGGAGGGTCGGGCCCGAGAATCGGCTGGGGCCAGGTCCGATCGTAACCCCCGGATTTGCCACCACGGCCTAGCGGACCACACCCTGCCCCACGTCTCGGGGGGGACTCCGGGAGAGTTCCTGAGAAATCGGGCAGGCGCTTGTGGCAAGCCCCCGGGAACGAGGAGGCGGCAGCGGATGGACCCCCGTGAGCCATCCTTCCAGCCGGTTCGTCACAGGGTCAAAATCGTCGAACGGGAAGAAAGGGACGTTGGCCCGGGCACAGTACTCCTGGAGGCGATGTCGGGCGAAGACGATCTCCGCCACTTCGGCGGCGTACTTGTCCGTGCTCCCGTCCCCGATGAAGACCGTCGAGACCCCTGGCGCGCCGAAGCGTAGGGCCACGTTGGCCTTGCAGATGCCGCAGAGCCGGCACGTCGGATGCCCGTACGGGTGCACGACGCGGAGCCGCGCCTCCCCGTCGTATTCGATTCCGTCGGCGAACAGCGGGTACTCGAGCCCTTCGCGCGCCAGCACCGGGCGAATGAAGAATTCGAGTCCACCGGACACGATCGCGGTCGGGACGTTGTGCTCGCGGAGAAGCCCGAGCAACCGCCGGGCGCCACGACGTAGAGGGACTTCCCGGGCCACGAAGTCGGTCATTTCGTGGAGGCGGGACGGGGGAAGCAACGCGACTTGACGGGCCCAGGCCTCGCGTAAGGTGATGTGTCCGGCGTGCAGCTCTTGGTCGATCTCGTGGGCCACTCGCTGGCCATCGGGGCAGAACCGCTCGACGAGAACGATCGCAACGTTCGGTTCGACGAGCGTCCCGTCGAAATCGAGCAGGATCTGGAGGCGAGGGCCGCCCCCCCGGAGCGCTTCGGGGGCGGCGCGAGAGGAGGGACCGGGGACGGCCATCACGGATTGCGGCCCCCGCCGCGGGACAGGGAGAGGGACTTTCCGAACACAGGAACCTTGCCCCCCACCGGACCCCGTGGCCTATGGCGTGGCCCAGGAGCGAGAAGGGGAGGACTCGGGAAATCCCACCGGGAGGTCGGTCGGACTGGCCGGAGGAAGCCAACCCTGGCGTTCGAGCTCCCGGACGATGTACACCGCCGACTCACGGGGGCTGTTTCTCACCGCATCGACGACGAGATCCGGGGCCTCCGGGGGTTCGTAGGGATCGTCGACGCCCGTCATGTCCTTGATCTCGCCCGCCCGCGCCCGCTTGTAGAGCCCCTTCACATCCCTCTGCTCGCAGACGTCCAATGGGGTGTTGACATACACCTCGACAAAACGACCGATCTCGGTCCGGGCTTTGGCCCGCGAGGTCCGGTACGGGGAGATGAGAGCGACCAGCGGAATGGCCCCGTTCCGCGCCAGTAGCTTCGCGACGAACGCGACCCGGCCGGCGTGCGTTTCGCGGGATTTCCGATCAAACCCGAGGTCCGCGCTCAGTCCCTTCCGGATCTCGTCCCCGTCGAGCAGTTCGGCGTACCAACCGCGGGCCCGAAGCAGCGGCGTCAGCTCGTGGGCGATGGTGGTCTTCCCGGCGCTCGGGAGCCCCGTGAGCCAAATGCAGAATCCGGCGGCGCGAGGTGCCATGCCGACCACCTGAGGGTCGCGGGAGGAGTGACCCTAGCTTATGGCCGTTTCGCTATGCGTAGGGGAACGTATTCTCCCCGCCCGGTCGAGGCCCCATCGGACCCGAAGACCGGAGGAACTTGGGCAAGGATTTTGTAACGGCCCGGCGGGATCAGGAAGGCGTCCGCTGGATCCTTGCGACGCGAGGGGCACGGGGAGCCGGGGGTTGTCACTCCGTGAGCAGGACGTCGGGCCCGCGGAGGATCGCCGCGACCTCCGGTCGGAGAAGCTCGACCGGAAGTTCGCCGCCGTCGCTTAGCGCCTTGCGGATGCGGGTCTGGCTCGTGTCGATCCGGTCGGAGGGAGGATGGGCGCACGTCTTCGCGCTCGCCATCCAACCGCAAGAACGGCAGAAAAAGGACTCATCGTACCGAAGAGGGGTCACGCCGATATCGTATTCGTCGAAAATCCGGTGCGCGGCCGTCGGGGCGTAGAATCGGCCCACGCCGGCCTGGTCCCGTCCCACAATGTAGAGCCCACAACCGTAGTTCTTCCGGACGATGGCCAGAAAGAGCGCCGCCTTCGGACCGGCGTAGCGCATCGAGATTGTGAGCGGACTCAGCAGGACGCGGTCGGCGGGATAATAGTGGGTCAGCAGCGCTTCGTAGGCCTGAAGGATCACCTCCGGGCGGTAGTCTCCCTTCTTGAGCCGGCCGACGACCGGATGGACGAGCAGGCCGTCCACGTCCTCCCGTTCCAGGGTCAGCCGCTGGATGTACTCATGGGCGGTGTGCGGGGGGTTCCGGCATTGGTACGCCGCCACGTTCTTCCATCCCTTGGCGGCAAATGCCGCCCGTGTCTCCGCCGGGGTCATCTCGGATCGGCCCCGGGGCAACGCCAGACGCTGGGCCAGTTCGACTGTTCCGGCGAGCGTTTCCTCGCCCGCCGTCGCCAGGTCCTGCACGTTCGGATGGGCCGGGTCGGTCGTTCCGTACACCGATTGGGCGAGGGCTTTCTTGTCGTAACGGAACCGCTCGGTCACGTGGAGCAGGCCGAGGAACCGACGGCCGGGGTCCAGCAGGGCGACCTCCTCTCCCGGTTGAAGCCTCGCGGCAATCTCCGGGTCGGTGGCCGGGGGGATTGGGAGGAGCACGGGCATAGTCCAAGGCAGCCCATTCGGAAGCCGGCCTGCGCGGAGCACCGAATCGAGCGTGGCCGAGTCCATGAAACCTTCCAGGGGACTGTAGGCGCCTATCCCGATCTTCTCCGTATCGTAAATTTGGTCCACGAAAGGGACGAGCTGGGGGAGGTCGCCCAGCTCCCCCTCGCGCCGAGTTCTCTCGGTCTCGGACATCTGGCGGTTAACGAGTTTTCCCCCGTGCGGCGCTGGTTCCATGAAGGCGTCCATCCAACCACGAAGGGGGAGTGGCGCCGGGACGGAGTAGACGCCGGTACCCGGAGCGATCCCGCCGTGCGGCCGGGAGCCGCAGACGTAGCGGTGGAAAGGCTTTTCGCGGTGGCAACCCGCCCCGACCCGTCTTATGCCCGTCAGCGGTTCCCGGGATAGTGGAACCGGGCCCCAACCACCGCACTATGAGCGAGCAGAGGGTTCCGGAGGAACGGAGGAGCCGTGGCCCGGGTGTCCCTCGGGCAGTTCAGATCCCCTCTCCAGGGGCCAAATTAAAGGGGGCAGATCGCGGATGAAGATCGGGAGCGAAATCGGCCCCTCTTGGGACGGAGGTTTGTGACGGCGGTCCCGTTGGCCGAGAGAGCCGCTCCCGCCGCGGGTACTCCGCCGCTCGAGCTGCTGTACATCGTAGGACACCACAAATCGGGAGCGACGGCGCTCGGGGCCGTGCTCGCCGGGCATCCGGAGATCTTCTTCGTGGGCGAACTGTATCGTTTTCCCTCACCGATATGGACCCCGGGGGACCCGGCCCGGCTGTGTTCGTGCGGGAGCCCGGTGCTCAGTTGCGCGCTTTGGGCGCCTGTACGTCAGGAGTTAGAGCAGGCGCAACGCCTCCAAGACCTGCGGAACGGCCAGCTTCGCTATGAAACCTGGAGTTCGCTTCTCCGGACGTTGTCAGCCCGGGGCGCCGCACGACGGGAACTCCAACGGCACACGGAGGCGATGGAGGCATTCCTTCGGATCCTGGCTCGGGACACCGGCTCTCGGCTGATCGTGGAATCGAGTCTCGGCGCCCTCCGCGGTTGGGTCTATCGGCTGAACGACCCTCGACGGCTCTCGGTGAGATACCTTCACCTCGTCCGGGACGGCCGGGCGCTTCTCTGGTCGGAGTCGCAGCTGAAGGACAGTCCCGAAGCCGGAGGACCTTGGATCCGGTTCCCTCCCTTTGTGGTGGCGAGGTGGGTCGCGGGCAATCTCTTCGCTACGCTCCTCTGCTCGGGAGATCGGAACCGGTATCTCCGGGTTCGGTATGAGGACCTGGTCACGCATCCCCGAGAGACCCTCGAGCGGATCGGTCGGTTCGCGGGCGTGGACCTGAGCGCAGTCATCGCGCGGGTGGAAGCGCAGGAACCGATCCCAATGCGGCATATCGCCGCCGGGAACCGCAATCGCCTCCAGGGATCCATCGTGCTGAAGGGGGATTTCGGCTGGACGACCCGATTGCCCCGTGCCAGCCGGGCGCTCTTTTGGCTCAGTTCGGGATGGCTCGCCCGGCTCTACGGCTACCGACGGCGCACCGGTACGTGAGGGCCTCTACCGAGGGCTTCGTTCACGCACCGGCCAAGGCCAGGCGACTGCGAAGTGCCGGGCGCATGGAGGCACCCTGCCGCTCCTTTCCAGAAGGTGAGTAATAGCCAAAGCGGATACGCGAGGATGTGCGGGCCGGTCACCGTCCTTCTCGGCCCATCATGGCATTACTTCTCGCGTCGGCTTTGCTGATTCCCGCCGTGGCAGCGCTTCCGGGGTCCGCCGCCCAGTCCCTCGCACCCGTACGGGAAGTGCGCGGTCCGTCGGCCGCCGCGTTCGCTCCCCGGGGGGCGTTTGCCTTTGTCTCGACCTTTGAAGATCTCCAGGCCGATGGCTGGCGGGCGCTCGAAGGCTCCTTCACCGTTCAAAACCGGCCCAGCTACGCCGGCGAGCCGTCGTTGGTTTCGTCCGCCGGAGATCACCCCCAGCTCGATCTCGCCACCCGCGGCATCGTGGTGGGCCAGCCGTTCCTCTCGATTCAAGGCGAGATCCACACGGGGCCCGGGGCTTCCGGATTCATCGGACTGGGTGCGAGCGGCGCGCCCGTACTCCTCATCGGAGTTGGAGGGGGCCAGATCTGGGCAGGGCCCGGAGTGACGCACCTCTCAGACCTCGGACCGGTGCCGCGCGGGACCGCCCAGCCCCCGGGATGGACGTACGTGACGGCCAACGTCTACCGAGTGAACGGGGCGAACTCTACGGCGGCGAAATGGCGGATGGACGTCTTTGTCGACCAGACCGCGTTCCCGGCCACTGTCGGCCTTTCCGTTCCGGCGGCAGGGCGGTACACCGAAGCGCTCATTCTGACGACCGCGGGTCAAGTCGCGTACACGGACTACATCCTCACGACGTACGAGATCGCCGAGGCGCTGAACGACCAGTTCGCTCCGAACCCGAGCGACGGATATGGCCAGGGCTCGGGGGTCCTGGTTACCCTGCTCCCGCACTTCGACACCCTGTCAGGCACGATTCGTCTCGCGAACTGGAACGTTCCCCGCACGGGGATCTTGAGCGTCCAGATCAACGCGATGAATCCCGGCGGAGCCGACTACGCGACGTGCCACGGGTTCTTTCAGCTCGGCGTCGACCTGGATCCGAACGGCCATATCGCGCCCTGGTACGTCCCCAAGGCGTGCAATCCGTTCTACTTCCAGGAAAGCCAGATTGGGGTCGTCAGTTCCGGATTCCCGTCGCCGCCGGGCACGGTGTTGACCCTCACGATCGAACGCGTGCCGGCCCTACAGGAGATCGTCTTCACATTGATCGACCACAATGTCAGCGCCCCGGACGCCCGGTGGACGGCCACGATACCGTACACCGGACCGGCGTTCGTCGCGGCCTATACCCAGATCGAGTGGCAGTCTTCGTCCAAGGTCCCGGTCTCTCGGTATTTCTTCAACGGCTCCTTCGCCAACCTTCGGATCACGGGAGGGAATCTCAGTGTCCCGGTCCGGCTAGGACCGGAATACATGATCCCGTTCGCCGTCGGGGTCCCGCCAAGCTGGAACTTCTTTTACTACGAACGTTCGGTGGGCGGGTACGCGCAGGTCGGCTGATGCGGTCGAGCGGCGGCGCCGCTCACTCCCGTCGGGAAAGGCCGACTTCGCTCGCCGCAGTTCCCGCGGGGCTCGACGACGAGCCACTCGCGCTGAACGTTACTGCCACGGTCACGCCGCCACCCGCCACCGTCAGGGGGCTCGCCGGGGTGGACTTCGCCGAATATCCCGAGGCCGTGATCGTGAACGCGTAGGTCGCGTTCGCCAGGCTGAACGAGATCGACTTCGCCGTGCCCGACTTGGTCTTCCCGTCGACGGTCACCGACCAGCTCGTGTCCTTCGGGAGTCCCGTTTCGGCGAACTTCACGGTGTACTCCACCGCCGTCCACTTGACCGTGATCCGGGCCGGGTTGGCGCCGTTTACCGTGACGACGCCAGCGTAGGAACCCGTCTTGATGTGGTAGCCCGGGATTGCGGTGATCGAGTAGTCGTACGAGCCATCCGGCTGGAGAACCTGGATGGTCGTTGTCGTGGAGCAGAACGAGTCATCGGACGGGGTGAGCACGACGCACCATTGGGTGCCGGAGGGAAGCCCCCCCTCGGCGAAGGTGATCGTATAGTCCGACGTGGCGAACTTCAGCGTTCGACTGACGGAGGCCCCGGAAATGGTGATGCTCCCCGTCGCCGGCGTCGACGTGTACGCCGGAACGTCGCTCACGGTAAAGGGAAAGGTCCCGTTGCCCAAGACCGCGACGATTTTCGTGGTGGTCGACGTGAGTGTCTGGCCATCGATCCCGATCGACCACTCGGTCCCGGATGGGAGACCGCTCTCGGTGAACGTCGCCTTGTAGGTGACCGCGGCGTAGGCCAACGTCGGCTCCGTCACGGAGGCGTTGCTCACCGTGACGCTGCCGGTATACGGAAGGGCCTTCTGGTGCCAGCCGGGGGAGCCCGTGATCGAGTACGCGTACGTGCCGTTGGGTTCGAGGAACGTGAGTGTGTCGGTGCCGCCGTCGGTCGTGAGCCCCTCCGCCGCCCCGTTCACCGTCAGCGTCCAGAGAAGGCCCGAGGGCAGACCGCTCTCCGTGAACGAGACCGAATAGGTCACTGGAACGTAGGTCACCCCCACCACCACGTCCGCTCCGGCAACCGTCTCCGTGCCAGCATATGGGATCGTGCTCTCGTGGGACCCCGGGGTCCCCACGATCGAGTAGGCGTACGTGCCGTTCGGCACGTTGAACGTCAGCGCGTCGGTCCCCCCGTCCGTCGTGAGGCTCAACGGCGCCCCATCGAAGGTCACACTCCAGGGGAGACCGGAAGGCAGCCCGCTCTCGGAGAACGTCACCGAGTACGTCGCCTCCCCGTAGACGAGCGTCCACGCCGCGCCGATTCCTGTGCCATCGATGGCGGCGTTCTGGCCATCCACAACCAGTTCGCCGCTCTGGGGCAAGGTCGTCTGGTGCCAACCGGAGATGTCCGAGATGGCGTAGCTATAGGTGCCGTTCGCCAACCCCGACCAGGTCAGCGTATCGAGCCCTCCATTGGTGGTGAGCTGCTGCGTGATCCCGTTGAGGATGATTTGCCAGGTCAGCCCGGACGGCAACGTCGATTCGCTGAACGTCGCCTCGTAGGTTACCAGGGTGTAGGCCAACGAGTCGGTGTAGCCCATACCGGTGCCGTCGATTGCCTGCACCCCGCCATCCACAACAATCGAGCCGCTGTAGGCGAGATCCGTTTGGTGCCAGCCCGAGTTGTCGGCGATAGCGTAGGCGTAGGTCCCGTTCTCCAGGCCGGTCCAGGAAAGGGTGTCGGCCCCTCCATTGGTTGTGAGGCTCATCGGGGTTCCGTTCAGCGTGACGCTCCACGTACGACCGGAGGGTAATCCCGACTCCGAGATCGTGGCGGTGTAATTGACCGAGTTGAAGGCGATGGTCTCGGCCAGAGCGGCCCCGACGACGGTAAGGATACCGGTGTACGGAAGGGTGGTCTCATGGAATCCCGGTACGTCGGCGATCGAGTACGAGTAGGTGCCGTTGGGGACCGCAGGGAAGAGGAGCGGGTCGGGGGTCGGCGAGGTCGTGCCCGTCAACGAGGTGCCGTTGAAGGTCACCGTCCAGTCCGTCCCGTCGGGGAGACCCGTCTGGGTGAACTGTACCGGGTACGTCACCAGCGAGAAGGCGATCGGGATGGTAAGGGAAGAACCATCGACGAAAAAGGTCGGAAAGGCCGGAGGAGGGGCCCAGGAGCTGTTCGAGCTCGCTTCGGAAAAGGAATACGACCCGTCGCTCAGAGTGATCGTGGGGTCCGGACTGCCGGAGCTCGGAATCGTTGTTTCGATCGGGTCCTGACCGGGGAGGCTTACGGACCAAGTCGTCCCGGCCGGCAGTCCGGTCTCCGTGAAGGTCACGGGTGAAGAGAAGGGGAGGCTGCTCCAGAAATGCACGAGCACGGTGCTCTGGTTCCGGATCTCGAGAGTGGCGGGCGCGGTCGTCAAGTTCCACACTGGGGAGGTCGTCACCCCGGTCTCCGCGTTCTGGGAGATGACTTGCATCTGCCAGTCCGTGGGGAGGGAAGGCAGGAACGAGGCGACGCTGAGGTTGAGCCATCCGTATGGTTGGGCGTTGGAGAGCAACAGCGTCCGGTCGTGGGTTCCGTTCTCTCCCAGAACGGCGAAGGTCTCCGGGCTCCCGCCCTCCGTAAAGTTCACCGCGGAGATTTGCTCGAGATCCATCTGGGAGAGCAGGTCCGTGTAAAGCCAGTAGGTGGGAGTGGGGACCCCCGTGCTCTCGTTCACGAGGCAACCCGGCGTGTAGCAGTCGAAGTGGAAGAAAGTGAACTCGGGAACCCCGTACGTGAGCGCCTGAGCGACGACGGCGGAGGTGAACACGGCGTCCGTGTATCCGGTCACAAACGGATTGCACGACGTGGGGGTCTTCGAGTGACCCATGTTGAATTCTTGGAGGTACACGGGAAGGCCGTGCGCGTAGGCCACCGAGTCGTTGTAGGAGGCTAGGGTGAGCGTGAGGTTCGCCGGGGAGAGGAGCTGGGTGATCGGGGCGGTTGTTCCCTTTACCCCATCGAGCGTGCACTCGTTGTCGGGATAGGAATGGAAGGAGACGGCCGTGTCGTTGGGTACCGCGGTCGTCACGGCATTCGTGAAGGACTCGATGTTGGAGATCGGCTCATTCGACTCGAGTCCGATGATGCAGGTGCCGGGGCCGTCGATCGAGCGCAGGGTGTCGGTGTAATTTTCCGCGACGCGGGCAAACTGGGCCGCGGTAGGGGTCCGCTTATCGGTCGATTGCCAAGATTTCCACGGAATTCCAAAGTGAGTCCACACCGCCGGCTCATTCCCGATTGCCCAGCAGTTGGGTTCCCAACCGGTCGTGCGTTGGAGCCACTCGACCTCATAGGCCATCGTGGAAACGTTGTTGATCTCGGCGGGGACGCCCAGGATACAGTAGTAGCGTGGGGAGGAGAGACAGAGGTGGGCGTAATCGGTGACGTTGTTTTGCACTGGCTCGCAGGTCGAGGTCCCGCTGTATAGGCATCCCCGCGACCAGTTCTCCTCGTCGACCCAAGTCGCCCCGTACCGCAGCACGGTGAAGGGAGACGCGTTCAGGAAGCCCTTGAACGACGCGGTGTTGGGGTCCGGGTTGCCTCCCTCGACCGACACGGCCCAGAAGTGGGAACCCGGGCCCTCGAGCGAGACATTGCTCACGCTGATATTCGTAAGGTCGGCAATGCCCGACCCCGCGGCGGATACCCCCGAAGACCCGGCGTCGGCGAGAGGCGACGCGGGGAGGCCTAACATGCCGAGGACGAGGAACGCCGCGGCGAGCGCGATACCGCTTCCCTCCAGCCGGACCCGGGTCGAGCGACTCAGGGCCGGCGAGCCAGCGATCTCTCTTCCCCGCTCCACCCGGGCAACCTCCCGTTCGCGGGGGAGGCGCCGGCTCCCCCGCCCCCCGATGGGGGGAGGCGTAACACGCGGTTCTGGCTGATATATGCATCGAGAACCCGCGGGGCTCGCCAGACACCCCTCACCGCGCCCCCGGGCCCACCTTGCGCCCGGGGGACACGGTGGAGGGGGGGTGACCCTAACCGGCGGCGGCCACAGTCTGGTAGGCTTCGAGGGTGATGTCCGCCGCCCGTCGCCAGGTGAATTGCTCGGCCACGAGGGCCCGCCCCTGCCTTCCGAGCCGGTCCCGGAGGTCCTCATCGCGGAGGAGCCGGATCACTCCCTCCGCGAGGGCAGGAGCGGATCCGGTAGCGGTCAAGAGCCCCGTCTTTTCCTGCAAAACCACCTCCGGAATCCCTCCTACCGGACTCGCCACGACCGGGACGCCCGAGGCCAGGGCTTCGAGGACCCGGATGGGAAAATTGTCGTAGAACGTCGGAACCACGACCACATCCGAGGAGGCATAGATCGTTGGGAGCCGGTCGTACGGCTGGTGTCCCAAGAAGCGAACGTGCTCCTCGGATTCCGGTGGCAACGGAAGGACCTTCCGGGCGTCGTCCGACTTCCGTCCGGTGATGACGAACACCGTATCGGGGACCTCTCGCAGTACCAACGGAATCGCCTTGGCCAAGACGGCAGATCCTCTAATCATGGTCAACCGGCTAGGAAATAACACCACGTGTTGGGCGCCGGGTCCCTTGAGCAACCCTGGCTCTCGCAGCTCGGGGCGGAAAATCTTGGGGTCGACGCCGCAGTGAGCGACGCGGATACGTTCCCCCGCAATGCCCAGCCCCAACAGCTGTTCTCGGGTCCAGTCCGAAACCGCGAGATACTGGTCGTGGCGCCGGCCCAGAACCGATCGTTCGGCCCCCGCCAGGAACGGTGCCAGGGCGATCTGCCACTGATCTGCAGTGTCCCGGCCACCGCCCTGGCGGTCTGCCTCGCGAATTCCCTCGCGCTGTCCCTCGATCGTGCTGTGGACCGTCCGCACGGTCGGGGGGGTGGGGTTCAGGGCTCCCGAGAGGAGGTCGGGCATATGGGCGTGCTGGGAGTGCACCAGGTCGAACCGTTCGGCTCGCTCGAGAGTGGGGAACTGGCGCAGCAGGGCCGCCTGGAAGCGCGCATTGTAGACGAAAGAATCGCGGGACTCCGAGATGACCTCCGCCCGGACCTGGTGGTCGAAATAGGCCTCGATCTCCGGCGCGCCGTACGTTTCCGAACCCTCCCATCGCCGAGGCGAAACGACCACGACCTCCACGCGGCGGGACAGTTCGCGGATTAGGCCGATGCAGTAACTGCCAACTCCTCCGCGGTTGGGGAGCAGTTCGGGCGCGAGGAAGCAAACCTTCACGGACCGCGTTCCAGGGGGTGACGGATCTGCGATGGAGGGGAGTGCATCGGCCCACGCTCCTTCAGCTAGGCGGAGTCTGTTCTCGGATCATCCGGCGGACGCCGTCCTCCAGCGACACGAGCGGTTTCCAACCGGGCGGCACGTTCCCCGGAGAGATGTCTGCGAAATTGATGGGGAAGTCTCCCGCGCGTGGGCCCGAGAACCGGAAGGTCGTTCCGGGCCGCCCGGCCAATCGGGCGACGCGGGCGGCGAGCTCGCGGATGGTGATCGTCGTGCCCGATCCGGCGTTGTAGACGGACCCGGAGGGAGCCGAAAGGGCCGCTTCGATTAGTCGCAGCAGATCCGAAATGTACAGGAAATCGCGCGACTCGTTGCCGGTTCCCTGCAGCAGCAGCTCGCCATCGGTCGAGCGGAGCTTCAGAATGAGGTCCGGAATGACGTACGAACGAGCGCATCCCTCGCCGTAGATGTTGAACAGCCGAAGCACCACGTGGTCCTTCGCGAATCCCCGGACCGCGAGCTCGCCGCCGCCCTTCGAAAGCCCGTAAAGATTCGTGGGGGCGACCGGCGCGGTGACCGGCGTGGGGAGCTGGTCGGGCTTGCCATACACGGCGGCCGTCGAGAAGAACACGATTCGAGCGCCGCCGTACGCTGCGGCCTGGGCCATGTATACCGTTCCCTGTAGGTTGGTTTTCCAGCAGGTCTCCGGGTCCGACTCGCAGAGGGGAACGGACGCCAAAGCGGCGAGATGCAGTATCACTTGAGGTCGGGTCGACGCGACCATCGAGTGGACCGCCACGGGGTCGGCGACGTCGAGCGCGAGGATTCCGTTCCTCGCGGCGATATCGGTTGCAACAACGTCGTGGCCCTGCGCCGTGAAGTACCTCACACAGTGGGCGCCGATGAATCCCGCCGCGCCGGTGATGAGGAGTTTCATCGCGGGCCCTCCGACTGTTGATGGAGCATGGACTCTCGCCCCGCCGTAGGCATATCACTGCCTTGGGGCGGTTCTAAGCCTTTTGGCTGCGGCAAGGAGGCCTTCCCGGGGCGTTGGGGTCCGTCGGACCATCGGCTGGATTGGTGAGCACGCCCTAAAGGCCCTCGGCGGGCGGGACGGCGGCGTGGGGTGGTCCGGCCCCCACCTGACGCAAGTCAGCCCCGTGAGGCCGGAGCCTTCCGTCTGCCTATTTCCCGGCGGCGATCGTGTGTTCGTAGAGTGCAAAGTACGCTCGGGCCGCCGAATCGAGACTGAAATGCTGCTCGACGAGGGTCCGCGCGCGTTCACCGATCGCACGACGTAGCGAGCCGTCGGCGACCAATCGCGCCACGGCCTGGCGCAGCTCGTCCGGCGTGCGATAGAGGACGCCCGTTTCCGGAGTTAAGACCTGTTGATGCGCCGGGATGTCGGTGGCCACGACCGGCAACCCGGCGGCCATCGCCTCGAGCACGGAGTTCGGCATCCCCTCAAGCCGGGAAGGAAAGACGAACACGTCCGTCGCCTCGAGGAACTTCGGAATCTTCTCCATTGGGACTTCGCCGACGCTGTGTACCCGCGGAAGCACATCGGGAAATTCGGCGCACAACCGTCGGTAGTATCGGTCCCCATAGTACGGCTCCGACGTGGTTCCGACCAGGAGGAGGTGGTACGTCGGCTCGGCTCGGAGTAGCCCGAAGACGTCTTCGAGGTTCTTCCGGGGGAGGATCTTACCGGTGAACGTGAGGAGAGGCACACCGAGTGGCAGACCCAGCTCGGTCCTCGCGACATCGATACGCGGGGAGGCCGCAAAACGGAGGGTGTCCACCCCGTTCGGGATGAAGACGGCTTTCCCCCGGGGAAATGTGGATACGAGGTGCTCCGCGTTGACGACGACCGTTGTGTCGGAGTACACCCAGGGGTTCGTGAGTCTCATCCAGGCTCGACCGGCCCACCGATACCGGCTTCCAAGGTCGTCGACCGGATGGGCGCCGACCCGAACGATGATCGGGTGGGCTCGGGCGAGACGCGCCGCGGGGAGTGCGTAGTAGAAGTCGTAGGCTTGGACGAGGTCGTACGACCGCATCTGATCCTGAATTGCCCGCCGCAGCCGGAAGATGCCGCCCGGGAAGGTCAGCGGGCCGATGACCTCGATCCCTTCCTCGGGATCGATCGACGGCCCGTCCCCGCGAGCCGACAGGCAGAGGAGATGACCGTCGACCTTCTGGCGCAACGCTCGAAACAGCTGGAGGGCTTGGACCACCTGCCCTCCCCCCTTGTCCAAGTGCGCGATGGCGAACAGCACCCGCATCCGATTGTGTACTTGCCTCCGCCCGAACGTCGAATCCCGAAGGCCGCGCCGAGCCCCATCCCGCATTTGGCTCCTTCGCCCCCGTGACTGAGAGGAGGAGCCTTCCTCCGGAAAGTGACGTTTCAGGTGGGTCCGGACCGGGACCGATGGGGCTTAAGAACCACCGCTCTTCCGCGCCCAGCGTGCCAGCGGATGTCGTGACGGGGGCGGCGGGGTTCATCGGGAGTCGCCTCGTCAGACGCCTGCTGGCAGAGGGGCAGTCCGTCGTCGGGATAGATTCCTTTGACGATTATTACGCCCGGGCCGCGAAGGAGAGGAATCTAACCGAGGTCCGCCGAAACCCGAACTTTCGGCTCGTAGAACGAGATCTGCTGGGATTTGACCCGTCGACCGTGTGGGAGCCGGGCTGCCGAATCTTCCACCTCGCCGCCCAGCCAGGAGTCCGGGGCAGTTGGGGAGCCCACTTCGAGCGGTACCTGCGCAACAACGTCTTGGTCACCCAGCGTCTGCTTGAGGCATCCGTGCGCGTGCGACCCACCCGGTTCGTCTACGCGAGTTCCTCATCGATCTACGGAGAGCAGCCGGCCGGTCCCACCCCCGAGACCGCCACTCCGAACCCGATCTCACCCTATGGCGTGACGAAGCTTGCGGGAGAGCATCTCGTCGGGCTCTACGCCCGTGCGCATGATCTCTCGGCCGCGTCCCTTCGGTTCTTCACGGTGTATGGGCCCGGCCAGCGTCCAGACATGGCTTTCCATCGGTTCATCGAAGCGGTCCGCTTGGGAAAGGCGATCACGTTGTACGGGGACGGGCGCCAGACACGAGACTTCACCTTCGTCGACGACATCGTCGACGGAGTACTTGCCGCGGGCCAGACCGAAAAGGCCGACGGGGCCATCAATCTGGGAGGGGGTACGCCCGCCGGGCTGAGCGAAGTGCTCCGGATCCTAGGTGAGTTAGCCGGGCACCCCGTTGAGACCCAATCCGGCGAGGCCCCGCCAGGAGACCCGCGAGCGACCTGGGCGGACACCCGCCGAGCCCGGGAGCTCTTGCATTTTCAACCCCGAGTTTCCCTTGCGGACGGTCTGCGCCGCCAATGGGCGTGGCAGACCAGCGCCGACGCTATGGCCCCCGGGGGGTAGAGTTGGCCGCGAGGAAGGGACCCTGCCCTTCACTATCGCTGAACGGTGGAGCGCGAGAAGGGCGGGCGGTGGCACACCAAGGTCTTGACCCCTTTCTCCGTCGGTCCGCTTGCTCTCGTACTGCCCCTTGTTCGAGGGAGTCACCGCGCGCTCCGGTCGATCCGGGGCACGCACGCCGGGAGCCAGAGCTGGGGTGCGTCTCGAGTTTTACGATGCGTATTTATACTGTAAGTCTGTTCGGGGTGCTCCCGGGCGAATGACGACGTCGATAGCCGATTCTTCGAGCCCTTGCGGTCGCGGGCTTGATCCCCGGAGAGCGGATCGGCGATGGCGACTCACGGGGGCGTCCCCCTACCGGAGAGGCCGAGGCAGCGGAACGGTCATCGCCGGGGTCGTCGGGGTCCTCGGTATCCTATTGCTGTCTGGCCTCACGAACTCGACGTACGCCACCTTCCAGTCGATGGGCACGGTGGCCCAGTCCCCGGTGGTACCTTCCGGGAACGTTACTGGGGCGGCTCAGCTCGCCCAGGCCCAAGCTTCGCTCGCGGACGGGCAGGGTCCCGCGGCCGGGTCGTCCCCGCAGTGCTCCGACGCGCCGGCCGTCGTGAATGGCTCTTGCGCGTCCTACCTCAAGTGGGAGTCCGTGATGAGCCCTGGCCCGCGCGTGGGGCCCGTGATGGCTTACGACGCCGCCAACCAGTCTGTCATTCTGTTCGGCGGGTCTAACGGGACGTCCTACCTCGGCGACACGTGGGAGTTCTGGCACAACATGTGGGTCGATCTTACGCCCACCGAGAGCCCTTCACCGCGCGACAACGCGACGATGGCGTTCGACGCCGCCGAAGGCTACCTGGTCCTCTTCGGGGGGTACGATGGCCACGTCCTCGGAGACACCTGGGCCTTCGCGAGAGGGGAATGGCACCAGCTGAGCCCTGCGACTAGCCCCTCCGCGCGGGAGGACGCCACGATGAGTTACGATAACACGACCGGCCAACTCGTCCTCTTCGGCGGGATGAGCGCATCTGGCGCCGCGCTGGGAGACACCTGGACGTTCGCGCGGGGGGAATGGACCCAGATCTCTCCCTCGACCTCCCCCAGTAGTCGCTGGGGGAGCGTCTCGACGTTCGACGCCGCGAATGAGTACATCCTCCTCTTCGGAGGGTTCACGGGATCGAAGTACCTGGGTGACACTTGGGAGTTCGCCGACGGGCAGTGGACTCAACTTTCCCCCTCGAAGTCGCCTCCCGCGCGCTTCGAGGCGGGATTGGCGTACGACAACGCCACGGGCGTGAATGCGACGTTGCTCTTCGGGGGTGCGAGCTGTGCCGGCGCGTCGTGCACGGCGTACGGAGACACCTGGAGCTACGCCAACGGTACCTGGAAGCAAATCGTCCCTCAGCCCGGGGTCCAGACTCCGGGCCTCAAGTATCTCCCGTACGGGGCGCCGGCGGCCCGCCAGTCGTTCGGAATGACGTACGACGCGGCGAACCACACGGTGGCCCTCTTCGGCGGCATGGTCGACGGAGACCCGCCCGGTTCCGTGGGAATCCAGAGCTTCGGCGCGGCGGACACCTGGACGTTCATACCGCCCACTCAAAATTCCACTGGCGGATGGGACCAGGTCCAATCGGAATCGGAGTGGGACTGGGCGCAGCTACCGGGACGCGTCGGCGCCGGCTTCGCGTGGGACCCGACGGGCAAGTACTATAGCGCGGGAAAGACCCCCCACGAGGGCTACGCCGTCGCGTTCGGGGGCTCTACGGGATACGGTCCCAACGGGGAGACGTGGGTCTTCCTCACGTACCCGACGGGGGCTTGGTCGGAGATTTTCCCGACGCTCTCGCCATCGCCCCGCTCGTACATGGCGATGGCATACGACGTGGCCGACGGGTATGTCGTGATGTTCGGTGGGATGAGCGCCACCGGGGCCGCGCTCGGAGACACCTGGACGTTCCAGCACGGGAACTGGACCGAGCTCTCCCTCAAGACCGCCCCCTCGCCCCGCTACGGAGCGACGATGACGTACGACAACGCGAGTGGGTCCCTGATCCTGTTTGGCGGGACGAACGGGACCGCGTATTTCTCGGACACCTGGGAGTTCCAAGGCGGGCGCTGGACGCCAGTCACCGACGTCTGGGGGACGCCGGTCCCGACGGCCCGAGCGTTCGGCGGTCTCGCGTGGGACAGCGTTGCCGGCTATGCGGTGCTCTTCGGTGGGACGACGGGCGGCGCAGCGCTCGACGACACCTGGAAGCTCGTGGACGGCATGTGGATCCAGATCGACACCGGGAACGCGGCCCCCCCTCCAGAATGGGGGATGTCGATGATTCCCGACAATAAGAGCAACGACGTCTTCCTCTTCGGAGGCTGTGCCGCTCCGTCCTTCGACCCGATGGACCCGAGTTGCCCCGGCGCCGACACGCTCGGCGCTGCGTGGCAGTTCGGAACCCAATGGAGCGTCATCAGCGCGACGTCCCGTGAAACCGCGATCCCGGGATCCCCCGTTCCCCGGTTCCTCGCCGCGACGATCGACGACCCGAATGCCCCGTCTAACGTGGTCCTGATCGTGGACGGTAAGTCGTCGACCGGACTGCTCCTCACCGACCGGTGGGACTATCAGTCGAAGATCTGGAACCCTTGGTCCCCACCCCTCGAGCCGTCGGCGCGGTATGGCTCCATCGTCACCTACGATGGCCGAAGTGAAGACGTCCTCGTGTTCGGCGGCATCGGGGTCACGCCGAGCGGCAAGGTAGGCCTTCTCGACGATACGTGGCTGTGGGATCCCAAGGTGTGGGGCGAGGCAAACTCTCCCGAGAACCCATCGCCCCGCGCCTTCGGCGCGGCGGCCTACTTCGGGCTCCTGCCCAGCAAATCGCTGCTCGAGTGGAAAACTACGGTCCCGGCGTACAACCTGACCGTGATGTTCGGCGGGTGGGGTCTGGAGCCCAATGGGACAATTGGTTACCTCGGGGACACCTGGGAGTGGCTTGGGAGCCCGGGGCACGGACAGTGGAAAGAGCTGTACCCGACGAGGGCGCCATCCCCCCGGGCAAACGAGTCGATGACCTACGATGTGGCCACTAATGAAATCGTGTTGTTCGGGGGCCAGAACTCCCACGGGTACCTCGGGGACACGTGGGTGTTCAAATGTACAACGGCAAATTGTACGGCCGGGCAGTGGACGAACATCACCGCATCACTCCCCGTCTCGCCGTCCCCGCGGGCCAGCGTCGCAATGGTGTACGCCTCGGCCGGAAATTGTACGGCGGGTACGAGCGCGTGCGGCGCGGATAACGGCTACGTCGTCCTCTTCGGCGGCAAGGGAGCCTCCGGGGCGCTCGGCGACACGTGGGAGTTCACGGGGAAAGCGTGGGTTCAGCTTCACCCCACCGGCCATCCGTCGCCTCGCTACGGTGCGGGGATCGTCGACTGCCCGTGGCCGGTCAACGACGTGGTGCTCCAGCCCCAGGTGGTCCTCCTGGTCGCCGGCACCAACGGCACGGCGTACTTCAATGATACTTGGGCCTTCTGGGGAGGCATCTGGACGGAACTACAGAACCACACGCCGGGGCTCGTGAAGGTCGCCTACGCGGCGGTTTCGAACGACATCGATAACGGGGCACCGCTGATATTCGGAGGCATCAATGCGGGTGGGATCTCCCGCCAGTTCTGGGAGTACAAACTCGGGACGTAGCGGAGGCCGTCCGACGGCCAAATCCTCGGCCCGAGAGACCTCCTGCGCATCCCCTAGGGCGCAGGAATCATCCCCGGATTGCCCCGTGCGGGGAGCCACGTGATTCCGCCTGGCCGGCCCAGGTGCCCCGGCACGCTTTATCGCGCTCCGGAGCGGCGCAGGAGGCCGAGCACCCGGCTTCGTGCTCGGATCCGGCGGCGCGGTGAGGCGCGGAGGAGCCTCGTGCCGGTCCCTGCGGTCCGGGACCGTGGCGGAAGTTGCTCCGTTCGACGGTGCTATGGGTGGCAATGCCATCAGAGGTAATGTACGGCCGGATATGAAACTCGGGAGTAGTGACCCATAGCCCGATGTCGCGCAAGAGAGGCCAGACTGGCATTCGGAGCGTGGCGGTCGTACTCCTCGTGGTGGGGCTCGGACTGCTACCGGCGGGCGCGGGCGGGCGGTTTCCTTGGTCCCTCCCTACCCCGGCTCACGCCATTGGAAGTGAGCCGGGTGAATCGAGCCCCGCGCAGACGGTGCTCCGGCAGGCGGCCGCCTCCTTGGAGCAAGGGGGAGGACCCTCCGGAGGGGTACCTGGGGGATGCGAGGTGAGCGGCAGCGGAGAAATGATGTGCGACGAGGCCCCCGGGCGGACCGGTATCGGAGCGGGCTCGGCCCTTCGAGTGGACGCAGGAAACGCCCCCCCGCAATGGTTCAACGTGACGGCCAACCTCTCCGCCCAGTCCACCAAGGGCTTGCCTTCCGTGTACGAGTTCGGTCGGATGGCCTATGACCCCCTTCTCTCCGAGCTCGTCCTCTTCGATGACTGCACCTATACGCTTCTCGGCACCAAGGCCTGCCCCACGAACCAGACGTGGACCTACAATGGCTTCAGTTGGACCAACCTCACGCGCAGCCTCCCGTCGGCCCCGTCGGCACGAATCCTGGAAGGGATGGACTACGACCCGATGTTCGGTGGCGTCGTGCTGTTCGGAGGGAGCGAAGGCATCAGCCCCAGCCTCCCTTCCCTCAGCGACACTTGGCTGTTCAACAGTACGGGGTGGACCAACATCACCTCGACCTTGGGGAACCCGGAGGATGAACCCGGCGGGGGAGCGGGCTGGACGGGCGGTGCCCTGGCGTTCGATTCCGCGCTGAACGCGCTCGTGGTCGTGGACGGATGCTCCGACTTTAGCTGTTCTACGGTGTATGACGATACTTGGCTCCTGAACGCGACGGGTTGGTCGGTCGCCCCCGGCCCCGGGGACCCGGGTCCGTCCACTCAACTCTACGGCTCGTCTGCCGCGTACGACGCAACCGACGGAGATCTGATCCTTTTCGGTGGGTATGACGTGGGGGAGGCGGCCACTTCGAACCTGACGTTCCTCCTGACCCCGGCGGGGGCGTGGGTCAACGTCACCTCCGACGACGCGGGCTGTGCGGGGACCACCTGCTACACTCCCCCGGGGCGGGTGGAAAGCGCCATGACGTGGGACGGCCAGCTCCAGGCGATCCTCCTGACCGCGGGCTACGACAGCGTCACGCAGAGCCAGCTCAACGACACCTGGCTCTTCTCCAACGGAACCTGGTTGCCGGCCAATCTCACGGGAGTTCAGGCGCCCGCCGGATACAGCCCAGTGGATTCACCGGCGATGCCCGAAGAGAGTTCGGAGGTTGCCCCAATCCTCATCGGCGGATACGGTCCCTCCTGCTCGCCCGGCTGCGCCGCCAACGAATGGGTCTACGAGGTGCCTCCCGAGCCCACCCTGCGGGTGACTCCGACGACCACCGACGCCGGGACGCCGGTCGCCTTCAATGCAACCTCGACGCCCGGGACCGGCAGCGGTCTCGTCGTCTCCTGGAACGTGTCGTTCGGCGACGGCCTGTCCAGCACTCCCGCTCGGAAAGCAACCGACGTGAACGCCTCCGGGACCCTGTACTACAACGTCTCCCATTCGTACGCTGCCCCGGGAACGGCGCAGCCGTCGGCGAGCTTGACGGATTTCTACTACATCGTGGGCAGATACTCCCCTTCCCCGGTGACCCTGAACCCGGTGCTCGCCGCGACGATCAACCCGTCGGCCGAGACGATCTGCGTCAGGGGCACGGTCACGTTCTCGGTGGATGTGACGGGCGGCACTCCGCCGTACGCGTACTTTTGGTCGTTCGGCAACGGGAATAACAGTACCGCCGAAGACCCCCCCACGCAGCAGTACCCGACGGTGGCCTTCCCGAAGGTGATCTTCACGGTGACCGACAGCGTCGGGAGGCACGGCTACGACAAGGTGGTCCTCACCGTCCACTCCTGTTCCTCGACCGGGTTCACGCTTCAGGATCTCTTCCCGTACGGGATCATCGCGATCGCCGTCGTCGCTGCGGTCGCGTTCGCAGTGGCCTTCCTGTTGGTCCGACGGAAGCCGCCCGCGCCTCCCTCCAAGACGTCCCCGACCCCGGGGGCGTCACCGCGCGGCCTCCCCCCGCGGTCCCCGCCCGCGACGGTGCCCCGGCCTCCCTCTAACCCAAAGAGCCCGCCGCCTGGGGCGACACGGTAAGCCTCCCCCTTCCGGCTCTGGGGCCGCAGTTGAGGCGCCGGGGAACCTCCCGGGGCGCGTCCCTGGGGCCTTGCTGGACAAACGAAGACTGCCCACCGGAACGAAGGGCTCGTTCGGCGAAAGGATAGTCGTCCGCTCCGCCGCTTACGAGGTGCCGACGGTGATCAGGACCACGGATTGATGGGGCAGCGCGACGCCGCTGGAGAGATTCGCGACGGACGCGGTGGCCGTCCCGGTCGAGGTGACCGTGTAGACGGTAGCGGCCTCCGTCATCGGGATCCCCGTCTTCTGGAGCGAGATGGTGAATCCCCTCTGGATGTTGGAGCTGACGATGATCACGCTCCAGGCGGTCCCGTTCTTCGTGACCTCCGCGAACACGTCTCGTTGGCCGGTGAACTGGGTCGAGTACCAGACCGAGCCGAGTCGCGTGAAGAGGTTCGTGTAGATCGACCACATGGAGGACGGGTTGTAATTGTGGAGGCTGTAGCCCTCGTTCCACACCCAATAGGACATGTCGGGGACAACGTTCTGCATCGCCTCGACCACGATCGCGGATTGCACGACGTTCTCGGCCCATGTCCCGTTGAAGACGGGCTCGTAGACCGAGTTCGGCGTCGTCCAACCGACCTCGGTCAAGAGCAGCGGCTTCCCGTTGGTGAGCGCGCTCATGTTGTGGTAGTCGGCCGGCAGCCCCTCGGGACCCGTCAACGTCGCGTAGAAATTGGCCAGCGTCGGGTCCGCGGTGCCCGAGTGCGCGGCCTTCACGTGCATCGCGTACGCGGCGCAGTTGGCGTTGTCGTAGGAGTTGGCCTCCAACGCGTCGAGCCACGGGGTGTTGTTTTGCCAGCCGGTGCCCGTGCCCTGGTTCATACAGAGCGCGCGCGGCGCTTGGGAGCCCAGATCGGTCGAAACCGCTGAGATAGCTGCCTGGGTCTCGTTCGCAAACGCGGAGGGCGTGGGCGCTTCGGTGTCGCACGCGTGCTCACCGGATGCCGCGAGCGTGCTCCAAGAAATCTTGTAGCACTTCCACGTGGAGGGCTCGTTGCCGTAGGCGAAGTAGGCGGGGTGGAAGTCTAGCTTCGCGACCACGTAGTCTGCCTCGGCCGCCGTCACCGAGACGTTGTCAATTTCCATCGGCAGTTCCAGGATCGCTTCGCAGGAGATCGCCTTGCAGTCGGAGATGAAGTCCTGAATCGTCACGACGGCCTTAGTCGCCGAGTGCGGGCCGTAGACGGTGTTGGTCGTGAAGTCGGTCCGCTCCGTGAGGTTGCCGGCCGGGTAGACCAGTACCGTCGTCGGCGTCTCCTGCAAGGTAGCGCCCACATTGGAGCCCGCGGAAGTGGCGTCCGCGATATTCATCCCCCAGAAATCGGTCGGCTCAGCCGACGGGGCGCCCAGATTGAGGGTCAGCGTTTCGGTACCAGCCCCTTTGGCCGATGCAAGCCCGAAACTTAGCGCCCCCAGGAGGAGGAGGACCACCGGTAGGAGGATATACGACAGTCCCATCCACCGGCCGCCGCGCCGGGTTCTCCAACGTTGACGACGAGTCGGGGTGTCCCAACGCATGGACCGTGGGATTGGACCGCGGACGGTTTGGTCGGCGCGTCGAATTTCTCCAGAGAACGAAGTCCGAAACACGGCTCCCACCTCGTTGGGTGGTGGTGCGGCGCGGCCGAGAGAGGATCCCTCCGACTCGCGGCCTCCCCCCAGGAATTCGCGCCGGGTCCGAGGTGTGAGAGTTATACCGCTTCGAACGCGGTCGTCCTTAACACTAGTCATAGGATTCAATCCCATGCGTTTGCCAAGGAAGCCGCAAGTTCCCTGGGGCCCGCCG
>JASHQC010000087.1 GCA_030037735.1 Thermoplasmata archaeon | reverse complement strand
CGGTGGGCCGGGAACCCGATAGCCGAGGACGAGTCCGTGTGGGTGACCCCGCATGGGGCGCCGGTTCATCGACGCTGGCTTGCGGCAGACCAGCTCGGCCGGCTTTGGCTCGCGGCCAAGGGGAGAGAGCGTCTTCTCGTCGCTTTGGAAGGGTTCAACGGACTACGACGAATCGAGGTACTTCGGCTGCGAGTCCGGGACCTCGACTTGACCCTCCCAACCCCAACGATGAACGTACTGGGGAAGGGGCGCGACGGCGGCAAATGGCGGACGATTCCGGTTCAGCAAGTTGCGTACAGCGCTCTGCTCGAATCGACGGTCGGGCTTGCCCCGAACGACCGGTTGTACTCGTTCCACGAAAGGACAGCGGACCACGACATTCGACGAGCGGCGCAGAGAGCTGGACTCGGAGTTCGAGTCTCCGGGCACGATCTCCGGCGTTCGTTCGGCCGTATCGCGTACCAGGCCGGGGTCTCGCTCGTGGACCTGAAGTACATCTACGGCCACGAATCGGTGGATATGACGGCGCACTACATCGGCCTCGACATGGCCGATGCAGCGCGGGGTCTCTCCGCCTTTGGCGCGTCCATGAAAGCCGTATTAGCACAGGTCGGAGCGTAACCCATGAATCGGGCAGATTCTCTGACGTATGCCGCTATAGCTCAGCAGGTAGAGCAGCTGATTTGTAATCAGCAGGTCGGGGGTTCGACTCCCTCTAGCGGCTGGCCTTCCTTCGCTGGATCCCAGAGTCGGGACCGCGAGCGGCTAGCGCCCGGGGACCGGCAACCCTAGCGAGAACAATACCTCTGTTCAAAAAGATCCGTTCACCGTCGGTCCCACGTCCAGGAGGTCAATGTGCCCGTTCCGAACCTGTAGCTCGAGACAACCCCCAGGGCGGGGCTTAATCTAACGAATGCCGTTCCCAGTTCGTGGCCGCCAAGCGCCGCCTCGCTGTGATCATGTTCACAGACACGGTTGGTTACTCGGCCTCGTCACAGACCGACGAGTCGGGGACGCTTCGGCGATTGAGAGAGCAGGAAGAACTGGTTCGTCCTCTCGTGAAGGAATACCAAGGTAGAGAGATCAAGTCGACCGGCGACGGCTTCCTGGTCGAGTTCGACAGCGCGCTGAAGGCGGCCCAATGCGCCGTCGAGATCCAGCGCCGCATGCACGAACGCAATTCTCAGCAAAGCGTCACACCAATCCAGCTGCGGATTGGCATTCACCTAGGCGATGTGGAGGAGCATGGGGACGATATCTTCGGAGATGCGGTCAACATCGCCGCTCGCGTGGAGCCCATGGCCGACCCGGGAGGGGTTTGTGTTTCCGGACCGGTCTTCGACCAGGTCCACCATAAGATTCCGAATGCGTTGGAGAAGCTTCCCCCGGCGAATCTCAAGAACCTGCGCTTTCCCGTCGACATCTATCGCGTCGCTCTGCCGTGGCTGGTCCCGGAACCGGCGTCTCCGGGGTCGGGACCGACTCGGCTTGCGGTTCTCCCGTTCGTTAACTTCAGTCCCGACCCCAACGACGGGTATTTCGCGGATGGACTCACGGAGGAATTGATCACCCTTCTGTCTCAGCTTCACGAGATTCGGGTGATTGCTCGGACATCCGTCTTCCAGTACAAATCGACACCCAAGTCCGTCGCCCAAATCGGGGCCGAGCTCGGAGTGGGCACCGTTCTCGAAGGGAGTGTCCGGAAGGCCGGCAACCAGGTTCGGATCACTGTCCAGCTGATCGACGTGGGTTCCCAAGAGCACACCTGGGCCGACACATACGACCGCAGGCTCGACGACGTCTTCGCCATCCAGACGGAAGTCGCGAAACGCGTTGCCGAGGTACTGAAGATCAAGATGGGGAAGGCGGAAGAACGGCGTATTCAGGAACGACCGGCCGTTCATCCGGATTCCTACCTCGCCTACCTGAAGGGCCGATCGCTCCTGGCCGCGGGCTGGTCGGAAGAGGGGTTCCAAGGTGCGAAGGCGCAATTCGAGCTTGCGATAGAGATTGACCCGTCTAACGCAAGGGCACATTCTGGGCTCGCCGATGCCGTGACCTACCTCGCCTGGGGCCGGTACAACAGCATGCCCTGGAACTGGTACAGGACGAGCAGAGCCCAAGTGCAGCGCGCATTGCAGCTCGATCCCGATCTTGCCGAGGCTCACAATTCGCTAGCAACGATCTTGTGGGACGACTGGGACTGGGCAGGGGCCGAACGGGAGCTGAAGGCCGCGATCTCTGCCAACCCGAGCTCCGCAGAATCCCATCACACGTACGGCAGCTTTCTTATGGATTTGGGACGGCATGAGGACGCTCTTCACGAGTTTGTGCTCGCGGAAGAATCGGACCCAAACTCGATTCTCATCCTCGGTGAGTACGTGGGCTATCTGATCGCGCTTCGAAGGCTCGGTGAGGCGCAGATTAAACTCGATAAGCTTCGGCAGCTGACTGGCGAGAGCCGGCACTACCTCATGGGGCTTGGCTACATTCACTTCGCCAGTTCCGAATTCCCACAGGCCGTTGAGGCGACCGATCGCTTGTACGCGATAAGTCCAGAGCCCGCGCTTTTTCAGCGGGTCTTCATTTACGCCGTCGCCCGGGAGAGCGAGAAGGCTAGAAAAGCCATCGAAGAGCGAGAGCACCTACCGAAGGAAATTCCACTTAGCGAGCTTGCTATGCTCCGTGGCGTGATGGGAGACCTCGATGAATGCTTCCGTCTCCTCGAGAAGGCTTGGGAACAACACACTATCGGGCTTCAGCTTTTGCGAAGCGAGCCGGCGCTCGAGCGCGTGCGCAACGACCCTCGATTCGGGCAGCTCCTGAAGAAGATGAACTTGGCCTGATTCCCATTCCGTTCGAGCCCTCTCCGCCAGAAACGCACCCGTTTTCCACGAACTCTCGAAGTGACTGCAATGCCGCTCTTGATCGAACGTGGTCCCCTCCTCCTAGGGAGTTGAACCCTTAGGTCCTGTCCCTCTAGCGGCTGGCTTTCCTCCGCTGGATCCCAGAATCGAGACCGCGAGCGGGCCGCGTTCAGGCGGCAGCAACCCTCGCGAGGACAATGTGCTCCGTTCGAAGAGGTCCGTTCCCCCGGTGGCTGCACATTCATGAGGTCATGGGGCTCCTTTGGGCTCCGGCTTATTTCGGTGGTATCCGGCGAAGAGAGCGCTTAATCTACCGATTACCGTTCTCGGGCCGTGGCCGCGACCCGCCGCCTGGCCGTCATCATGTTTACGGACATGGTCGGCTTTTCGGCCTCGGCGCAGATTGATGAGTCAGGCGCGCTGACGCGGTTGCGTGAGCAAGAGGACCTCGTTCGGCCGCTCCTCGTAGAGTACCGGGGTCGCGAGATCAAGTCGACGGGCGACGGATTCCTTGTCGAGTTCGATAGTGCGCTCAAGGCAGCCCAGTGCGCCATCGAAATTCAGCGTCGCATGCACGAGCGCAACTCCCAGCGCAATGTAGTGCCGGTGCAGCTGCGGATTGGCATCCACCTCGGGGACGTGGAACAGCACGGCGACGATATCTTCGGCGACGCCGTCAACATCGCGGCTCGAGTCGAGCCCCTCGCAGACCCTGGCGGGGTTTGCCTTTCCGCGCAGGTTTTCGACCAGGTGCGAAACAAGATTCCGAATGCGTTAGAGAAGCTTCCCCCCAAGGATCTCAAAAACCTGCGATTCCCAATCGACGTTTATCGGGTCGCCTTACCCTGGCTCACCCCGGAACCGGAGTCCCCCACTTCGGGTCCGGTCCGGCTCGCGGTGCTGCCGTTCGTTAACATGAGCCCGGATCCGAAGGACGAGTACTTCGCGGATGGCCTCACGGAGGAACTGATCACGATCCTCTCACAGCTTCACGAAATCCGGGTAATCGCTCGCACGTCGGTGTTCCCGTACAAGGCGACCTCTAAGTCGGTCTCCCAGATTGGGACCGAGCTCGGCGTCACGTCTATTTTGGAGGGCAGCGTCCGCAAGGCCAGCGACCAGATCCGCATCACTGTCCAATTGATCGACGTGGGCACCCAGGAACATGCCTGGGCGAACACCTACGACCGGCAGCTCAAGGACGTCTTTGCCGTCCAGACCGAGGTCGCCAAGCGCATCGCCAAGGTTCTGAAGATCAAAATGAAGAAGGTCGAAGAGACCCGTCTCGAAAAACGGCCGGTTGTCCGCCCGGACTCCTACCTCGCGTATCTGAAGGGACGATCCCTTCTCCTCTCCTCGTGGGCCGAGGAGAATTTCCGAGCCGCCAAGAGTCAGTTCGAGCTCGCGATATCCATCGACCCAACAAACGCTAGGGCCTACTCCGGCCTGGCGGATGCGTCGACCTATCTGATGGTAGTTGACCACGCAGCCTCGCGAGAGTGGGACCGACAAAGACGGGCGTACACCGCCCGCGCATTAGAACTCGACCCGGAGCTGGGAGAGGCTCACTGCTCGCTCGCGGCCGTCGTGTGGGATGACTTCGACTACGTCAGGGCCGAGAAGGAAGTCCAGCTCGCTCTCTCCATCATTCCAGGGCACGCCTACGTGCATCACATCTATTCGGCAATTCTCCAGGATGAAGGCCGAGCCGAGGAAGCCCTCCGTGAGTGCGCGCTCGCGGACGAATCCGATCCCCATTCCCTCATCAATGCTCTACAACACACGTTGCTGTTACTGATGCTCCGGAGACTTGACGAGGCAAAAATCAAGATCGAACGACTGAAAGACCTGAGCGGAAGTGATCAGTTTTACCACTGGACCCTCGCGTGGTACCACCTGTGCACGTCCGACATTCCGCAAGCCCTTCTGGAGGCCGCTCGAACGGAGGAAGTAGCGTCGGAGAATAACTTGGGTTGGGTAGCCTTGCTCTATGCGGCTGCCGGCGAGAAAGATCGAGCTAAGAAGATCCTCGAAAGTCCGGCGGGGAAGGCGGGGAAGATCGGTTCGCCGGAGCAACTCGCAATGGTCCATGCCTTGCTAGGCGACTTCGATGAGTGCTTCCGACTACTCGAGAAGGCGGTCGCGGAACATCGCGTCGCGCTACAGTTTTGGCGTCTCGAGCCGCAGCTCGAGCCCGCGCGCCGGGACCCCCGATTTGCCCAGGTCCTGAAGAAGATGAACCTCGCGTGATGAGCGTGGGCGGTCTCGGAGGCGCTCTGCGCGCTCATCGCGGTCATCGATGCGGAGTGAGCACGGAGGTCCGCTACCCTGGGAAAAGGTCGGTTCGTCGAAGACCGGTGCCAGCCTGCGCGTAACGAGCCCG
>JASHQC010000086.1 GCA_030037735.1 Thermoplasmata archaeon | reverse complement strand
AACGCCGGAGGGAGCGCGCTACGGTAATCCTCTCCAAGCAGATGGACCTCGGCGTCCGGGCTGGTCGGTTCTCGGTCTCATCGGCCGAGAACTCGTGAAGCTGCTCGGGCTCGATCGATGATACGGTTCATCGTTTTTCCCCTCATCGGAGGAGGAGGGCGGAGCTTCGATGCAAGTCGAGGTGACGTAGCTTGACCTTCCCGAAGGGAATCCGACAGAGTCTAGCGGCGAGAGCCCGGAAGCTTGCTTCTGACGAGGAGTGGCGCGACCTTACAACTAAATAGCCGAAGGTTTTAGCGCCGCGCTAGACCCTCTCATGGCGGCGATGGAAGTCGGGACGGGTGCTGCAGCGACCGAAGACCAAGTACTGCTTGCGGACGCTTCCGACAAGCAACTGAGGAAGGCACTCTCGTTCCAAGACCTCTTCATGATTTCGTTCGGGGGGGTCGTGGGCTCTGGGTGGCTCTTCGCCGTTTCGTTTTCGGCCGCAATTGCCGGACCGGCCGCGACGATCTCCTGGATCATCTGCGGGATCTTCATGCTCGCGATCGCGCTCTGCTTCTGCGAGACCGCCTCGGCGCTGCACAAGACCGGACAGCTTGTGCGGGGGCCCCTGTATTCTCACGGCGGTTTCACGGGGTATATTGTCGGGACGGGGTACATTCTTGGCTCGATTACCGTCCCGGCTATCGAGGCCGAGGCGGTCATCACCTACTTCGCGAGCGCCCGGAGTCTTCCGTGGGTGTTATCCAATGGCCTGTTGACCAGCACGGGGACCTTCGTCGCGGTCCTGTTGATGATTGGATTCTTTTTCCTGAACTACGTCGGCGTAAGGTTCCTCGGGTTGTTCAACTCCGTCGTGACCTGGTGGAAGTTGATCATCCCCACGCTGACGGTCATCTTCCTCTTGGCCATATTCCGGTCTAGCAATTTCACCGTTAGCGGGTTTATTCCGTTCGGCTGGCCGGGGGTCTTCATTTGCATCCCCTCGGCGGGCATCGGCTTCGCTTACCTCGGGTTCCGGGGGGCGGCGCAGTTCTCGGGGGAGGCGAGGAACCCTCAACGGGATGCTCCTCGGGCAATTATTCTGTCCATCTTCTCGGCCGTGGTTCTTTACGTGTTACTGCAGGTCGTCTTCATCGGGGCCGTCCACTGGGCGGATGCCGGCGTCGTGACGGGGAACTGGGCGGGCCTACTTACCGGTCCCCTCTCCGTTGCGCCGTTCTATTACGAGTTCAAAGAGGCGGGGGTGGCGCTCCTCGTGGGATTCGCGTCGTTCCTGCTCGCCGACTCGGTGATCTCCCCGTCCGGCACGGGATGGGTGTTCCTGGGCGAGGCTACCCGGGCCGTTTACGGCGTCGGCGCCGACGGGTTCTTCCCCCGCGGGCTGCTGAGCATCCAGCGCCGCACTCGAATTCCCTGGGTCGCCCTGATCGCGACGACGGTGGTCGGCGCCGTCTTCATCGCACCCTTCCCCGCGTGGCACCTGTTCGCTGATTTCGTGACCGACGCCTTCACGATCTCGCTGCTTAGCGGGCCGTTGACCCTGCTGGTCCTTCGTAGGTACGCTCCTCGTATCCGCCGGCCGTTCCAGCTCTGGGCCGCCTGGTGGATCGGTGCGGTGGCGTTCGTCGGCGGCTCGCTGGTCATCTACTGGTCGGAGTTTGGCGGACTCTTCTACGTTCTCACGTGCATGTTCCTCGTGCTCCCGCTCTTCTACATGTTCTACGTGCCGCGGAACTTTGGGATTCCCGTGGGCCGTTCGGTCGCGATCGGCGTGATACAGTTGGCTCTCACGATTGCCGTCACCGTGTTTGGGTACCTCTATCTCTACATCTACGACGTGGTCTCGCTCACCCCGAGCCTACCGGGTGTGGCAGACTCGACCCTGACGCGAAATTTCCTGATCTACTACTTCGCGATTCTGGCGATCGTTTGGATTCCGACCCTTCTAGTCCAACGAATGGCAAACACCGACGGCAAGAAGATGATACGGTCCGGCTACTGGATCCTAACGCTCCTCTTCGCTGAGATGCTGATTTCCTGGTTCTCGGTGCTCGGCACCTTCGGTTGCTCGCCGCTTCCATGCGGGCCGCTGACCACCAGCTACATCCTGTTCCCCTACGACACGGTCATCATGACGATCATCGCGTTCGTCATCTACATCTGGGCAATCCAAAGCGGGTACCGGACGAAGGACCTAGCCGAGGTGGAGGAGCTCATGGCCGTGGAGGAGCCCGGCTCCGTCTCCGGCCCTGCGCCCGCCCCGGCGGGACCGACGGTAGCCGCGCGCCCGGCCCCGATTTCTCCGGGCGAGGGCACCTAGGAATCTCTGCTCGTAGCCGCCGTCGTCTTCACCGGTAAATCGAGCGCGACTCCGGCGGCCCGCACCCCTACCGCAAGAGGTAGAGGGCTCTACCGCACTTCTCGCACGCCTCCGTGTCGGCGTTCGGATTGAACCGCGGGTGCGTCGCTTGCAGGCACCAGGGACAGTCGAACCTCGGAACGGGAAAGGGCGCGCCGCTCTCGTCGTGCAGCAGGTCCATGACCAGCGGCTTTCGCGAGGCGGGAGCCGCACCCCGGCTCTGTTCGAGCCGGTCCAGGATTCGGGAGAACCCCTCGAACGCGGAGATGACCCCGTCGACGCGGTTCTCGGAACTGTCCGTCGGGAGGGTGAACGTGGCCTCGGTACCGTAGACAGCGAGCGTGGGGAGATGGCGGTTCGTATCCGGTGACAGCGTGGACGAGCCTCGGAGGATGCGGTGAACTTCGGGATCGCGAAACACGCCCGCGAGCGCATCGTCGTACGGATAGATGACCCAGCGCCGGTCCAAGTTCGGGTCGCCGGTCAGCGTTCCCTTGAGCGGCTCTCTTAGGCGGCGGTAGCGCGCAAGGATTCGGTCGGTGCCGGCCGACCCCCTCGTGAAGATACCCGGCCGCATACCAGCGTAGAGCCACGGCATGTATTCCGCCGGCATCCGTGTCGGTTCGACCAAACGGACCGCGGTGGTGATCCCTGCCTGCATGTCCGGAAAGAAGAAGGTCGGGGCCAGGAATCGGATTTCCCACAGGCGACCGGACCAAGGGCCGACCAGACATGACAGAGGCGAGCCGGAGGAGCGACTTCCACGGACCGGGAGCGTGACTTCCTCCCGAAACTCCAGGAAACGGCTAGTGAACCGCCGACGCACCCGACTCCAATATTCGGATGGAGCGAGGCGCGGGTCCCGCTGAGCCATACGGCTTCCGTCATCGCCCAGTCCGTAAAAGGCCCCGGCCCATCGTGGAGGAGAACCGGAAGTCGGCTGGAAGGAACAACCAGAGACAGCCAGCAAGAGATACTTCGTCAGTCCGAAACGCCTTGGACGATTCGGATCCGGCGTACACGGTGCACGACTTGGCCCGTGCGTTGCTCGACGATCTTCATGCTAATGGAAAGGCCGTTCTCGCGGGCCGCGTCCAGAATTGGGCCTAGTTCGTGGGGGGGGAGGTCCCCGTAGACTGCTCCCGGTGCAAGGAAAAAAAGGTGCTGCTTCTCCTCCGGGCTACTCACGGTATCGGGTGCCAGGTCCTCGACGAGGAGGAAGAGTCCTGGTCGGGACCATTTCCGTCGGACGGGACCCCACCACCGGCGGACGTACGTGACGCCGTCAGGGTCAGCGCGCAGAGAAAGAACTGGGTTCACGAGACCGTTCCGCAGAGTCAAGACGACGAGAGCGGCACCAAGACCGAGGAGGAGGACCCCGATGATGAACTCAGCCGAAACCCCCGACCTCGCGAGACGGCCGAGCGCATAGCCTCCGATGCCCACGAAGACGACTCCCACCCCGATACCGGTGCCGGCGATCGGAATTCGCGCGCGAAGGAAATGCCGGGCCTCTCCTCGCAAATCGACGTCAAGCAGGACCCGTTGCGGGGAAGAGGAGTGTGTCGAACTCTCTTTGCCGGCCACGTCTGTCAACAGCGCCTTCCCCGATATGAGACCCCGCCTGGTCAGATCCCATAGCGTTCGTCTGCAGCCCCTTTGCCAACGGTCCACCGGATTGGCTGGTTCTTCCGTTGGGAGGCGCCGGGCGGCGGCTACCTTCTTCGTCCTGTCGGAGGGGATTCTGGCACGCGGGCCGATGGGTCTGGCCAGATTTGAACTGGCGTCTCGGAGTCCCGAACCCCGAAGGATGGACCAAGCTACCCCACAGACCCGTGGCCCGGCGGGGACGCACCACTCGGCTCGGTTATTAGAAACTGTGGGAACGCAGCCGGTCGGGCGTTGCCCAAGCGACAACGTGAAAGGACCGTTTCGCGACCTCTGGTCAGGCTCTAAGTAGCTACCGGACCGATATCGCAACGTGTTGACGGTTACTCCGATTCCGGCCCTCCCCGGGGTCACGCCGGTGGAAGGGCTCACCTGGAGCATCCCCGGGCTTCGGGATGACCCCACCCTTTGCCTCCGATGCCGCGCCGCGCAGGGATTGTGCGGCAAGCCCGTCTGTCCGATCCTGATCAAGTACGACGCCTTTGCCCGGACGCTCCCGATGATCGAAGGCCGCGAGCTCGACGGATCCTGCCCACCGGGTGTCTTTGTGGGACGAGTGGGGTATCCCCGGGTCTCCATTGGCCCGCTCGTCAGTCCGCTCCACGGCGACACCCTCCTCTATGATACTCCGGAGGAGTGGGTCGGACGCTCCGTGCAGGAAGTGGTCGGCTTCCGCACCGGCCTCGTACGAGGGAAGCATCCGGTGCGGGTCACGGACGCGGAGAAGTCGAATCGCATGGTGGAGGAGATCCAACTCCTCTCACGGGCCCGGGAGAGCGTCGAGGTCGATATCGAGTTCTCTCGGCCTCCTCGCGGGCACCTCTCCCTATCCGACTCCCTCCCGCCCTACGGACCGTCGGCGCCCTTGCAGCAAGTGCGTCTCGACGTCCGACGCGTCGATGAAAAGGTCGACCGGTTGGCCAGCGATACCGACGCCCTAGCCTCGGTGGCGGTAGAAGAGCTGTACACCCGGCATGTTCCGGTTAGCCGGATCCAGCGCGCCTTCAGTGCGGGGACCCTCGGGCGTCGCGGTCAGCGGAAGTTCGTCCCTACCCGATGGAGCATCACGGCCGTCGACGATCTGCTCGGGAAGCAGAATTTGGACCAGGTCCGACTGCTCCCCGAACTGTCGGAGATCCTCCTGTGGCGGCTGACCGCACTGGACAACCGGTGGTTCATCGCCTTCCTTCCCGGCACGTTCCGGTACGAGTCGATCGAGGCGTGGTATCCCAACACCCTCTGGAACCCCAGTCCTGACCGACTTGTGATCATGGGCGACCACGAGGGGTTCCGCGGACGAAAGACCTACGCGTCGATCGGCGGCTGTTACTATGCGGCCCGCCTGGCCGTCTCTGAGGCGCAGCTGCGCCTCGGCCGTCAAGCCGGTGCCGTGATCCTCCGCGAGGTCCACCCGGGGGAGGTCCTCCCCTTGGGGGTCTGGAACGTGCGAGAGCACGTCCGGGCCGCGCTGAACACACCACCGACTCGGATCGTCGACCTCAGGGAACTGGACAGGCGAATTTCGGAAACCCTCGTCATTCCGGTCGAGCGCTGGCACGCCGCGAGCGCCCTCCTCCACGAGGCGCGGACCCAGCGACGGCTCGAGCAGTTCGGCCAGAGCTGACGGCGCGGACTGTTCCGGCTAGGTTTGCGTTGCCCCGCACTTTCCGCAGAACCGGTCCCCCGCGCGCAGCGGCGCTCCGCAGTTCATGCAGAGGACGGGCCGGATCGGAGCTCCACATGCCCGGCAGAATTGGTCCACCGGGGCGGCCGTCTGTCCGCATTGAGGGCAAGTCGGCCCGGAGGACGACGCTTCCGAGGCCGGCCCCGGAGATTTTCCCGCTGCGCCGGGTTCTCCGGCGGGACCGGTCGCGGTGGGAACCGTGGAGACAGGAAGCCCCTCGATCCGGGTGCCCAGCGTTCGTCGGCACTTGAGGGCCAGCCGGAGCGCCTCGGTGTAATCCTGCCGGTCGTAGGCAGCCTGACCGTCGTTTCGGAGCTCGTTCGCTTCCCGGAACCCCTTTGACCGAGACCGCGTAGCCCGGGCCTGGTCGAGCTCGTCCTGCGCGAGGGAGAGCTGGAAGTGGGCCTCCATCTTGTTCTTGGGGGGCCGGTCCGAAGCCGTTTCGGAAGATCCGGCGGCCTCCGGGGTGCTGCCGGTGCCCCCGGCGACGAACGGGACAGTAGGTGGCGCGGTATAACCGGCCGCTCCGGCGGAAGCAGCCCCGGCCGCCGTCGTCGATGGACGAGGAGATCCGGAGAGGCTCGTAGAGGGACCGGAGCGTGACGACAGGGAAGCCGGAAGGCCGTTCCCTCCCGCGCGGGCCGCCGCCAGGAAATCCTGCGCTTTCTTGGAGAGCTCGATCGACATGCCGTAATTCCCGCCGGTCCGCGCGACCTCGGCTCGATTGAGCAGCTCTCTCGCCTGGGTCACGTCGACGCCGGTGGCGGCCAAACGTGCCGCCGCGGCCTGGCCGAGCTGAATCTGGTTGTAGGCGCGGTCGTCGAGCATGCTCTTACTCTCTCGGGCGGCGAGCTCGGGACCGCGACGCCGGAGGTACCGGTACAGCATGTACACGAAGACCAGGACCACGAAGATGGCGACGACGACCACGCCGACCTGGGTGTCAAAGGTCCCGGTGCTAACCATTCGCGGGCGGACCCCCTACCCCGCGCGCTCGATCGGCGAGGTTGGCGAAATCTAGCGATGGCCCACTATTTAGACAGCTACGGCGGGCCGGCCCTCTCCCCCGAGGGCCGCCGCGCTGGGACCGGCCGATTTCCCAGACCGGTCCTAGAAGACGTTCAGTTTGCCGGTGAGCAGCTTCTGGGGAAGCGTATCGATATTCTCGAACCACCGATTCGCGATGGCCTCCGCGTTCTTCCGGATCGATGCGAGCTTCACACCGTCGGCGGGCAGGATCTGCAGGCTTGCGACCTGGGGCTGGTCGACCGGCTTGCCGATCTGCGAGAGGATCCGCACATGGATCTCCTTGACGTTCCCCCCCGCCTCCTTGACGATATCCTGGGCGATCAGGTTCGACAGCAGGTTATAGATCTTGCCGACGTGGTTGACCGGGTTCTTTCCGGCCGCCGCCTCGAGACTCATCGGCCGGTTGGGCGTGATCAGCCCGTTGACGCGGTTCCCTCGCCCGACTGACCCGTCATCGCCGGCCTCCATTGAGCAGCCCGTGACCGTGAGGTAGTACCGGCCGAGCTCGGGGTCGTCGGCGGTGTTGACGTCGATGTCCACGTTCCGAGTCGTCAGCTTCGTCGCGAGGTCGGCCGCCTGGTCGCGCACCGTGTCGCAGACGGACTGGTACTCGTCCGCGTCCGCGATCTCCGACCCCACCATGGCCGCCGCGATCGTCAAACGGATGTCCTGCCCGTTCCGGCAGGCCATCACCTTCACGTCCTCGCCGACGGCTGGGACCTTTTTCTTGAGCTTGGTGGTGATAAACCGCTCGGTCTCCAGGACTAGTCGTTCGGTGTCCGAGAGCGGAGCGAATCCCACTCCGAAAGAGGTGTCGTTCGCCAGGACGGCCTTCTGCTCGAACACTCCTCGCAGATCGACCGAGCCCGGGCCGATCTTGCAGTCGAACTCGATCTGTTTGCTGGGGTCGATGTGGGCACAGACCGATTTGATGTAATTCCGAGCCGCGTCGATAGCGATCTGGCGGAAGGGGAGCTTCTCGTCGTTGACCTCAGTGGTGGCGCGGCCGACCAGAAGAACGTAGATGGGCTCGGTGACCTTCCCTCCACCGAATTTCGGCTCCGAGGCCCCGCCGACCACCTGGGTCTCGTCCGTGTTGTGATGCAGGATCCTCCCGAACTCGTCGAGGTACATCCGAGAGAGCGCCTGGCTAACGCTCTCGGAAACTCCGTCGGCGATGGAATCCGGGTGCCCGATGCCTTTCCGTTCGACGAGCTCCACGGTCTGGTTCTCGATATGGACGGTCGGGAGCGGTTCGACTACGAGGTTTCGGGCCATCCAGTTCACTCGGGGTCGGCCGTACCCCTAGCGGCCTTAACCCTTGCGACGACCGGGAGACGGGCGAGGCGATGCCCCAACGTCTCCCGGCCTTGCACGACACGAAAATCGGGGCTCGTCCGACGCCGAGCCTCGTTCCTAAGGAATGGACCATGCGACACGTGACCGGACCGGCCTCGACGTAAAATTTTTGGCGACTCCGGAGAAAGATAGATATTCGTTAGGCACCTGCGCGGATTGCCCGAGGCCCGGGTAGAAGCGCACGGTGCAGCCTTCCACACACGGGCGAGGCGTCGACGAGCCGGACCGCAGCCCTCCGCGTGTCGCAGGGAGCCTTCCCTCGACCCCGGTGGCCGACCCCGGAATCGTGGGCGGCTCCCCCTCCGTCAGTCCGTCGATCAATGGCCCGAGCCCGGCGGTCACCGCCGTCGCTCCCGCCGGTATCTTCGACGCCGCGCTCGCCGCACCGTCCGAACTGTTTCGAGGGAACCGCGAGATACTGCAGGATTCGTTCGTCCCCTCGCGCCTTCCGCACCGCGAGCACCAGATTCGCCAGGTCGCGGAAGTACTCGCTCCCTCGCTCCGGGGCGAGGTGCCGTCGAATCTTCTGATCTACGGAAAGATCGGCACAGGAAAGACCGCCGTCGTGAGCCAGGTGCGCTCGGAGCTCCTCCGACGCCCCGAAGCCCGGGGCCGGATCAGCTTCATCACGTTCAACTGCGCGAACGTCGACACACCGTACAGTCTCCTGCAGACCATCGGCAACAACTTCGCCACCAGAGAGTCGGACCGCATCCCGACGGGATGGTCCCTCGACCGGGTGCAGGCCGCGATGAGAGATCTCATCGACGCGCGAACCGGTACGCTGATCCTCGTCCTGGACGAGATCGACCGGCTGGTGAAGAAGAGCGGGGACGGCGTCCTGTACACGCTGAGCCAAATCAATTCCGAACTGGAAAAGGGCCGAGTGGTCTTGGTCGGCATCTCGAACGACCTCAAGTTCACCGAGGGGTTGGACGCGCGCGTCCGCAGCCGGCTCCACGAGGAGAAGATCCTGTTCCCCCCGTACAACGCCCCCCAGCTCCAGGACATCCTGCGGGACCGGGCGAGGGAGGTATTCCGGGACGGCGTCGTCGAGCCCGGCGTCATCGAGCGATGCGCGGCCTACGCGGCGCTCGAGAATGGGGACGCCCGTCGGGCGATCTCGCTGCTCCGGCTGGCGGCGGAGATCGCCGACCGGGAGCGGGCGAAGCGGATCACGCCGGACCACGTGGTCAAGGCGAAGAATCGTTACGACCTCGACGTCGTGGTCGAGTGTGTCCGGTCGCTGCCGCCCCACTGCAAGATCTTGCTCTACGCCATCCTCCAGGGGTATGAGCGCCGACGCGGGGGGGTCCTTACCGGCGAGGTCTACGAGGGGTACACCAAGCTCTCACAGAAGCTCTCGCTGCCTCCGCTCCACCCGCGCAGCATCTCGAACTACGTGATCGAGCTCGAGAGCCTGGGCCTTATCCAGGCGAATGTCGTCTCGCGCGGCCGCGGCGGGCGTACCCGGGAGATCTTCGTCGAGGTTCCCGTATCGGAAACGATGCGCGCGCTCGAGGACGACGAGCTTCTGAAGGTGCTCGCCCGGCCCCGGATGCTCTCTCAGACGTTGCTCACGAACTTCGACAACCCGAACCGGACCGGGCCCAGCTACGGCTGAGCGCGGCGTTTCGCCGGGCAAGGAGCCCTTGCGCGGGAGGAACCTCATGGCCGTTGACGCGGTGCTGTTCGACCTGGATGACACATTGTTCGACCACCGGTTCGCCCGGCGGGCGGCTCTGCGGGCGATACGGGAGATCGAGCCGGGATTGGCCCAGTTCTCGCTCGCTTACCTGGACCAGTCGTTTGAGAGGCTCTTGACGAACGTACACTTGTCCCTCGTCCTCACGGGGAAGATCACTCCGGAGGAAAGTCGGTGGCTCCGGATGACGCGGTTCCTCGACGAGCACCGTATCGAA